>NZ_JBEPQV010000041.1:0-58516 GCF_040548035.1 Bradyrhizobium sp. LB8.2
TCCCGCCATAGAGGCCACCGAAGCAATTTGGTGGCGCCGCTGCAGTCATCGGCGAGAAGTTGTCCAGTAACATTCTTGATGAGGCAATGCGCCCCCTAAGCCGGGGGATCGGCGTCCAAAATTGGCTCTGACGCATATTCGATGATCGTGATTGTTTTTATGGCGCGCCAATCAGCCTGGCTTGAAGTAGATCGAGCTTAGCGCGCCCGTACATCTGCCGTTTGACCAGCTTGAGCTTGGTGATCTGAGCTTCCACTTGGCCATTGGACCAGGGTTGCGTAATAGCGGCGTGCACCGCGCCCTTATCGTTGGCGATTCCATTCGCGAACGAGGCGATGAGGCTCCGCTTGGATTCATCAATCCAAGGTTCGAGCTCCATCTCGGCCTTCTTTCGGATCATCGCGTGGAAGCGGCCAACGAGGGCTTGCGCATCGGCCAGCATAGGGACGTTTTGTTCGATGACCGCAAGCGTGACGGTCTCGGCCCTGGTTAGGTGGTCGCGCTTCGTCGTCATCAGCTGCGCTATCGTCCTGGCGGCGGGCACCTTCTGCAATTGTTGATGGCTGATAGTCTCGGCACGCCGCCGTCGCGTCGCCCATTCCGCCACCACGCGTAGTGATCCCTTGAAGCCTTGTCCCCTCAAGCGGCGCCAGAGCTCGGCACCGTTGCGACAGCCGACTGACCACTGCGCGTCCAGGAACGGCAGATGTCCGTCCAGGGTGCTTTGACGGGTGCGGAACATATCCGAACCGCCGCCGCGGCTAATTTGGCGAACCTGATTGCGACTATGTCCTGTGCGGCGGACGATCTCCTTGAGCGGCACACCGTCGCTGACGAGAGCCGTAATTACGGCATGGCTGTCCTGGCGCCGCAGATAGCCCTGATAGCGCAGCTTTTCCGCACTGGTCAGCAATTCCGGGTTGATCGTCGTCGCTCCGATTGCGGTTCGGATTCTGTTCATGGAGCGTCGCACCGCATCAAGGAAGGCCGCGCTCGCATTTTCCATCAGATGCCAGCGGTCAGCGACTTGGATGGCGTTCGGCAGCGCCTTGGCTGCTGCCTCGCCGTATCCACCACCGCGATCTCGCGACACAATGTTGATCGTTGGGTGCTTCGATAGCCACGCCCGAACGGTCGCAGTTTCCCTGTCAGGCAGCAGGGTAACGATCTGCCGCCGCTCCAAATCGCACACGATCGTCCCGTATCGATGGTTTCTCCGGAACGCCCAGTCATCGATGCCCACAACAAGCAATGGATCTGTCGGCATCGCCGCCCGCCGGCGGACCACCCGTAGCAAGGTATCGTTGCTGACGGGCAGCATCAGCCGCTTGGCGAAGCTTGCCGCCGGCCGGCCGCCGAGCGCTAACCCCAAGTGATGGACGATGTATTCCAGTCGTGCCGTCCGGCGCCGTCGAAGCGGGACGATGTCTTCACCAAACCGCTCCGCGAAGATCCGCCGACGGCAATGCGGCACCTCACATGTGAAGCGCCGCGTGAGCAATCGGAGGCGCACCTTTCTGCCCGCTGATGGCAAATCGGCCACGTGCCGGATGTAACGGCTATGGATTCGGCGCGATGCTGTCGCGCATAAAGGGCACTGGGCCTCCGCAGCCTCTGACCGAACAGCCAGAATAACCGTATCCTCTGAATCACTTACGCCATCAAATACCAAACCACTCGGGACGAGCGATGAAATTCGAAAACCTGTCCGCATGGCGCCGATTCTCCGTTGAAGAACCACAGTCGCCGGCGAACTTCATCAGAAATGAGTCAGAGCCAAAGTTGCAAGCCGATTGACAATAGATCTTATTGATCTCGATGCGATGACGGCCGAACTGCAGCCGCTAATCGACAAAGTCTGGCGCCACTGCGAGAACACGGGCAACCGAGGCCGTACCGTCACGCTGAAGATCAAGTTCTACCACTTCACGCGCAGCAGGTCGGGTTCCACCGCCATCGACAGTCGCAGCGACCTCGAACGGGTTCGATAGAACGATTGAAAAAGGAGATGCCTCTCGCCAAGCGGTCCGACTGCTAGGAATCTCGCTCTCGTCGCTCTCTAACCTCTGCAATAAGTGCGAATCGCATCACTGCCGGACGCGGCGAACGTTTCGCTCCTAGCTCGAAGCGAGCTGTCCAACCTGCTGATCGCCTCCCTCGTCACTTCAGTTTCGCCTTCTATGCGACGCTCACGCGCCGCACACCGATCACTTCAGTCCTCCGCGTCGAAATTGAAGTCGCCAAACTGCGCGTCGAAACACATATGAGTTTTACAAAAGTCTTTAATTGCTTGACCTGTTTTGCTCTGCCAGCCTTAGTTGACGGATCGAGCGTAATTCGTTTCTGCGCGCATTTTCTCACGCTCCGGCGTCGGTCTGTATGTACACGCTCCACAGCATCTTCTTATCGTCAGCTCGCGCCTCGTTCGCCTGCGTTTCTCGGCGCACGGACCGAAACCACACGGCTAACGGCACCCAACTCAGGCGCGCGGCAAGCGCATCATCGCTCCGGGAGAACCATCACACCGCCGCTTACGTCCGGGATAATCACGTCGGAACGCTGATCGAGAACACCCGGATTTTCCTATTTCACTTGCTGGCGCTGAACAGCATCGGCGCACCCATCATGCGGATCGATCCCGCGTACCGCGCCTCATGCACATGATCAGCTGCGCTAACATGAACTTCTCGACTACCGACCCCGAAAGCGCCGTCGCCTTGGCTGTTTTCCTTCGACAGATGCGCCGATGTTCAGCTCGACGATCCTGCGGTTCGGTAGAACCCGATTTGGTTTCTGCGCGAGCGCATCGGCCCTGCGGCAACCCACCGACATGGACCACCCGCACGCACTAAGCAGCTCGGATCCAGCTCATCGCGTGATCTGCGCTCCGCAATAAAAGGATAGCCGAACAGGCCCAAACAAAATCTGGAGGGAAACCATGAAAAACATCAAGAACTTATTCGCGCGCGCCTGCGTCGCAACGCTGATAACGACATCGGCGCAGGCGCAGATATCGGACGACACCGTCAAGATCGGCGTGCTGACCGACCTGAGCGGCGTATACGCCGATGCCGCCGGTCCCATGTCAGTAGAAGCCGTTCGGATGGCGATCGGTGATTTCGGCGGCAAGGTAGCCGGCAAGCCGATCGTCATGGTGGATGCCGATCACCAGAATAAGGCGGACATCGGTGCTGCCATCGCGCGTCGCTGGTACGAAACTGAAAACGTTGACGTCATTGTCGACCTCGTAAACTCGGCTGTGGCGTTTGCCGTGCTGGAACTAACCAAGCAGAAAGGCAAGGCGATCCTGATTGCTTCCGCAGGTTCGTCGGATCTTACCGGCAAAGCGTGTTCGCCAAATTCAGTACAGTGGATCTATAACACCTACGCACTCGCCAATAGCACGGCGCGGGCGCTCGTCATGGAGGGTGCCAAGAGTTGGTATTTCCTGACCGTCGATTACGCCTTCGGACATGCGCTGCGCAATGATGCGGCCAAGGCGGTGGAAAAACTCGGCGGCACCGTCGTCGGCGAAGTTCGCTATCCTCTCAACAGTATGGACTTCTCGTCCTATATCCTGCAGGCGCAGAATTCTAGGGCCGACGTCGTCGCGCTCGCCAACACTGGCGGCGACCTCGCAAACTCGATCCGGCAGGCTCAGGAATTCGGACTCACCAAGGGCAAGCAGCGCCTGGCAGCACTCCTGATGCAGAGCAGCGACATCCACGCCATCGGACTGCAGGCAGCGCAAGGGCTACTGGTGACGACCGGTTTCTATTGGGACCTCGACGACCAAACGCGGGCCTTCGCCAAGAAGTTCATGGACAAGACCGGCAAGCGACCGAATATGGTTCATGCCGGGCTTTACTCGGCGGTGACCAATTATCTCAAGGCCATCGAAAAGTCCGGCACTGACGACGGCCCGAAGGTGATCGCGCAATTGAAGTCGATGCCTATCGAGGATTTCTTCGCCCGCAACGCGTCGCTGCGCGAAGACGGCCAGTTGATCCATGACATGTATCTGGTGCAGGCCAAGTCGCCCGCTGAATCGAAGGGGGCGTGGGACTACGAAAAGCTGCTTCAGGTGATTCCCGGCAAGGATGCTTTCGTGACGCCGGAAGAAAGCGCCTGTCCGCTGCTCAAGAAGTAACCACTGCGCTGCTTCCCTCCCGTCGATTGAGATATCCCTGAGATGACAGAAATGAACGAAGCCACGCCGTATATCTGGATGCCGCCATCGGAACTGGCGGCGGCAAGCAATTTGACGGCGTTTCTGCGTGCCACCGGGCAAAGCGACTATGACGAACTCGCGTCGAGAGCGGAAGCCGATCCCGCATGGCTGATGCAGGAAGTCTTCAAGTTCTGCGACGTGAGATTCTACCGCAACTATGACCAGATGCTCGATGTTTCGGCCGGTCAGGCCTGGGCGCGCTGGTGCGTCGGCGGCACCACGAATATCGTGCTGAATTGCCTCGACAAGCATCGCGACACCGCAGTGTGGGACCGGACGTTCCTCGTCTGGGAAGGCGAAGACAAGCGTGAGCGCCGCTCGCTGAGCTACCGCGAATTCGACCGCGAAGTCGGGCGGTTGGCGCAAGGACTGCACGATATCGGGATCGGACGCGGCGATGTGGTCGCAATCTACATGCCGAACCTGCCCGAGACGTTCGTCGCTTTCTTCGCAATCCTGAAGCTCGGCGCGATCGTCATGCCGCTGTTTTCTGGATTCGGCCATACGCCGATACAGACCCGCTTGAATCATGGAGAAGCGAAGGCCGTCATCACCGCTGACGGCACATGGCGGCGCGGCGCTGCGGGGCCGCTCAAGTCAGTGCTCGACTTGGCCCTGGAGGCCTCGCCGACCGTAAAAAACGTGATCGTTGCGCGTCGCGGAAATCTGGCGATCGACACGCCAATGCAGAAGGACCGCGACCTCTGGTGGGACGATGCCATCGCCGGCAAGGGCGCCATGATCGCAACTGCTGAGATGCAGGCGGAAGACCCGGCGATCCTGCTCTACACTTCTGGTACATCAGGCGAACCGAAGGGATGTGTTTGGAACCATATCGGGTTCATCGGCTCGATGGTCACCCGCGATATGATGATCTGCAGCGACTTCAAATCGTCGGATAGGTTCTTCTTTTTCAGCGATATGGGCTGGATGGTCGGCGCGATGTGCGCCTGCGTCCCAAGTTTCGCCGGTGGCAGCTTGCTGGTAGCCGAAGGTACTCCGGATTACCCGGATTCGGGACGGTTCTGGCGACTGATCGCCGAACATCGGGTGACCTACCTCGGCGTGTCGCCGACGATCGTGCGCGGTTTGATGCGTTACGGGCTTGAAGTAGAATCCTACGATCTATCCAGCCTGCGGATGACGGCCTCCGGTGGCGAGGCGTGGACCAAAGCGCCTTGGCTGTGGTTCTTCGAGCACGTTTGCAAGAAGAAGATCCCGATCATCAACATGTCAGGTGGCACCGAAGTCGGTGGCTGCATCTTCACCGGAACGCCTAATCACCCGATGAATCCGGGCTCTTTCGCGCGCCCCGCGCTAGGCGTAGGCGCCGACATCGTTGATCTGACCGGGCAGCGCGTCCCCGATGGGACGGTCGGAGAACTGGTCCTGCGGCACTCCTCGATCGGACTGACGAAGAGCCTGTGGAAGGCCGATGAACGCTACATCGAAAGCTACTGGAGCACGTTGCCCGGATTGTGGGTTCATGGCGATTTCGCGATGCGTGGGGAGGACGGGCTCTACTACATTCTCGGCCGCTCCGACGACACCATCAAAATCGCCGGCAAGCGCACCGGACCGTCGGAACTCGAAGGCATTCTGATCGCAACCGGCAAGCTTGCGGAAGCCGCCGTGTTCGGCATTCCGCATCCGGTCAAAGGCTCGGCCATCGTATGTGCCTGCGTGCCGATGCCGGGCGTCGTAGGCGATCGTGACCTCGGAGACCAACTGTCGTCCGCCATCGTCGCAGGAATGGGCACATCCTATCGTCCCGAAATGATATTGTTCGTCGACGATCTGCCACGTACCCGCAATATGAAGATCATGCGCCGCGTGTTGCGTGCCGTGTTCGAGCACAAGGATCCCGGCGACCTCTCGGCGTTGGCCAATCCCGAGGCCGTCGACCGACTGCGTGAAAAAGTGACCGCTATTTGAACCAACCGGTAAACTCCGAGCGAACCATGCGTTGTCGCTTAATGTCCGCACCTTGATACAAGACGCAAGCCCTTCCCGCCCTCGGCGCGGGTGCCCCGGAGAATCTCTCGTGCTGTGGACGCGTCAGCAGCAGACCACAAATGCGAGTGCATCATTCATTTTGAAATCGACCTCTATAGGAACTGTCACCATGAAGCACAATCGCAATCGTCAGGTCATCCTGAAATCCCGGCCGGCCGAAATTCCGCAAGCCGACGATTTCGATATCATCGAGTCTGACGTTCCTGACTTGGTGGACGGCCAGATCCTGATACGAAACGCGTTTCTTTCGGTCGAACCCGCCATGCGTGGTTGGGTTAGTACCGTCGCCAATTACTTGGAGCCGGTGCGCCTCGGCGAAGTGATGCGCTCCTTCGCCGCCGGAGAAGTGCTACAGTCTGCACATCCCGACTTCAAGCCGGGCGACAAGGTGATGGGCATGTTTGGTTGGCAGGAGTTCGCGGTCGTCGGACCCGCCGCCGTCACGCGAAAGATCCGGGAGGGCGAACTGCCGCTTTCGCTCTCGCTGGGCGTCACCGGCCTCAACGGAATCACCGCCTATTTCGGGCTGCTAGACATAGGCCAGCCCCGCCCTGGCGATACGGTGGTGGTGTCGACCGCGGCCGGCGCTGTGGGGTCGGCGGTCGGTCAAATTGCCAAGATCTCGGGTTGCCGAACGGTCGGGATCGCTGGCGGACCGGCGAAGGTCGCGCAGTGCCGTGAGCTGTTCGGCTATGACGAGGCGTACGATTACAAGAGCGACAATCTAGCCTCCGCGCTCGCTAAAGCTTGCCCTCGGGGGATCGATCTCTATTTCGACAACACCGGTGGCGCGATCAGCGACATCGTACTTCGGCATCTCGCCGTCGGCGCGCGCGTTGTGATCTGCGGCACTGCTTCGTTCTCGACTTGGGATCCTTGGCCAAACGGTCCGCGCACCGAGCGTCACTTGCTCGTCAAGCGCGCCCGCATGCAGGGTTTCGTCATCTTCGACTACGCACCTCGGTTCGAAGAGGCCGTTTCCCGTCTGGCACAATGGGTCCGCGATGGGCGATTGCGCTATTCCGAAGATGTACAGAACGGAATCGAACACGCGCCGGGAGCGATCGCTGGACTCTACCGAGGCGAGAATACCGGCAAGAGGCTCATCAAGATCCGCTGAGGAGCGGTTCGGCAAAGCTCAAGAGCTTCGACCAACATCGGGGCCTGATGGCCACGCAAAATTCGCACGGCGACGTTCTGCCGTTGCCCTGACGTCCCTCCTTAGAACACTCAGCCCGCCGAAGCACGAGCGCTCCTCACTCATAGTCGTCGCCACCAATGCGCATGGTGGGACGGTCGAGAGAAGCGCGAGCGGCATGTCAGCGCAGCCCGAGCCCGCGTGCGATGATTCCGCGCAGAACCTCGGTGGTGCCGCCCTGAATGGTGAGCTTGGGGGCTATCTTGAGGTTGAAGGCCAGGCACTCATCAAGGGTAGCATGGTTGCTGGTTTCAGGATCGACGAAGGCGGCGAGATCGCGCACTTTGTGTGGCAACCGCTGCTCCCAGATCGTTCCCATATCCTTGACGATGGCTGCCTCGACCACCGGCTCCCTACCGGCTTCAAGCATTCCGGCTACGGAGACCGACATGCGCCGTAGCGTGTGGAGTTGCGCCACCAGACGCCCCAGCCCTTCCGCCGCGCGGATATCAGGCTCCGGTCCGAGCGAGCGAACCAGTTCGGTCAAAACCGCGTAGGTCTCAAGAAAGCGTTCCGGCCCGCTGCGCTCGTAGGCAAGTTCGCTAGTTGCCTGCTTCCATGCTCCGTCAATCTCACCAAGCAGGTTGCCTTCAGGAATGAAGGAATCTTGAAACACCACTTCGTTGAACTCGCGCAGCCCCGACATCTGTCGAATGACGTTGCAGGTGATGCCTGGCGTCTTCATATCCACCAGGAACGACGTCAGGCCATGACGTCTGTTTTCCTTAGTGGGCGCCGAGGTCCGGAATAGGCCGATCATGTAATCGGACACGTTGGCGTTGCTCGTCCAGATCTTGGTGCCGTTGATCAGCCAGCCGCCATCGGTCTTGGTGGCCTTGGCTTTGGCCGCAAACAGGTCCGACCCCGAACCGGGCTCGCTCATGCCGATACAGAAGCTGGCCTCGCCGCGGATGATCCGCGGCAGGATGGACTGCTTGATTTGCTCCGATGCGTAGCGGATCAGCGTTGGGCCGCTCTGCCGGTCAGCGACGAAGAACGGGCGAACCGGCGCGTTGGCTACGCACATCTCTTCGGTCACCACGTAGCGCTCCAGATAGCTGCGCTCCTGACCGCCGTATCTCTTCGGCCAAGTCATCCCGATCCAACCGCGCTCGCCGACCCGCCGACTAAACGCCTTGGCGTCTTCTTCTTCGGTGCTCCCCGACCTCAAGGGATCGAAGGTCCCGGCCGAGACCTCGTCTGCGAGGAATGCGCGGACCTCGCGACGCAGCTCCTGGCAATGCTCCGGCAGCCGGATCGGATCGAAACGCAATGCTGTCGTCATGTTCTTGGCTCCCAATCCTTTAACGCGATGCGATCAGCGGCCACAGTTCATCGGCGCCACGCCTACCGATCCACCGACCGAGTTCGGAGGACCAGTAGCTCTCGCTCCCGAAATCATCTCGCCAGGCCAGAGCGCGCAGTGTCAGACGGTGCAGTACATGCTCGGTCGTGAAGCCGATTGCGCCGTGCACCTGATGCGCGATCGCCGCGCCCTTGTCGGCGGCCTCGCCGCAGCGAATCTTTGCCGACGCCACCTCGAGCAAGAGGCCGTCCGAATCGCGTGGATCCGCACCCATGGCATCGGCCGCAGATGTCGCCGCAGCGACCGCGGCGGCGACCTCGCCACCTAGTTGCGCGAGATTATGCTGCACCGCTTGATATCTAGAGATGGTTCGCTCGAAGGCGACGCGCTCCGTCGAATAGAGCACGGACAATTCCAGCATCGCCTCCAGCGCCCCGCTGATCTGTTGGCTGCGCACGGCGCTGCCCATCAAGAAAAGGGAGGTCGGATCGAACCAGTCTGGCGCGATCGCAATTGCGACTGGATGCACACCGGCAACGGAAACAGTATCCGCCGCGTCGCCAGCAAGGTTTTCGAAGCGATCGATGCGGCACAGCGAGGCATCCACCAAAGCGATCCTGAGTCCTGAAGCGCTCTCGGCGAGAACCGCGAAGTGAGCGGCATCGCGCGCAAACGGGATACGCCTCGCGTGTCCGGTCAGTCGTCCCTCGACAGCCAGCGCGATCAATTCACGCGAGCCACCGGGTACCACCGTCATCATCCCCTCCGGCGCGACGATTCCGCCTTGCGACAGCAGCCACCCCGCAAGCATGGTCTCCGCCAGGGGCGCCGCGAGGGCCGATCTTCCGGCCGCGCGCAGCACGGCAAAGCCGTCGATCAGGCTCGCGCCCGAACCACCGTGCTGTTCCGATACCCACGCCAGCGGTAGACCAGCCTCGGTAAGTGCGCGCCACAACGGCGCCTTCCAAGCATCACCCCGCGCGTGCGCAACTTCCTGCAGATCTGCCAGGTCGGCGAAAATCCGTTCGGCGGTCGAAACGACTATATTGTCTTCATCTGACATGGAGGCTCCTTACTTGGGCGGCACTCAATTTGAGCGGACCGACGGCCTGTTCTGCCTTGGCATGGCCATCGTCCGCTCCATTGCAGGCTTGCGATCTACTCCGGTAACAGCTTGATGATGGCAAGATCGACAGAGAACCCACCGAAAGCAGGATGGCGAATACTCGTGCGCACCTGCGAAGATTGCCGATTGCGACACAGTCACTCGCTTAAGTGGAACTTGACCGCATCGCGCATCATGGCGGCAAATGCCTTCTCCTGCGACACTAGCGCGTCGGTCAGGCCAGCAACGCAAATAGCGAGAGGTTCGCTCGACTCAGCCACTCTCGGAAGGGCCATGGCCACCACACCGGCGCCTGGCGTCACCAGACTAAGCGACAATGCATAACCTTGCTTTCGCACCTTCCCGAGTTCGGCCAGCAACGCCTTTATGTCGACTTGTTTCTCATGAGGCGTGTCATAGGAGTTAAGCAACTTGACCAGACGGCGGACCTCCTTGTTGGTATATCTAGACAGCAATGCATAGCCCAATCCGGACTTCGCCAGCGGGCGCAGCGTTCCGGAGCGCACATGCAAGCGCATGGGGACCTTGGATTGGATGACGTGGATGTATTGCGCGGCCAAGCCGTTGCGCAGGCCCACCATGACGGTCTCTCCGGCCTTTGCCGACAGATCCTCCATCAAGTTGATCAAGCGTCCACGGCGGAACAGGACTGGGCTGAGCCAGTGGCCCAGCATCGATATCCGCGCCGTCGGGATATAGGTTCGACGGCCAGCGTCATAATGCAAATAGCCCAGCGCGGTCATGGTCCGCATCAGAGCAGACGTGCTCGACTGCGGAAACTGCAACGCGGCAGAAACGTCAATAGCCGATGCGGCGGACTGATGCTCCTCGAAGAACTCAAGAACCTCGAACACTCGCTTCGCTGACTTGACCGAGCTGTCGATCTTCTGATCTGGCGGCACCAGACTTTGAGTAACCTTGGGAATGTCGCGGCGGAATTCAGGCGTCACACTGCGCGTCGGCGCCGGTTTGGCAGGTTCATTTCTGTTCACAGTCGCCGCCCTCGTTCCTCATCCCGACATCAAGCCGACTCCTGAACCACCAGCTAACGTACCGGTCGGGGCGGCCGGCCCATGCGGGATCGGACCCCGGTCGAAAGCGCCGCGCGCGCCAGCCAGCCAAAGCAACTCTCTCGCAAGCCTTGCCTCTCCGTCTCGCAGCGCGGATTCGGCGTTCAGGTTTAGGACTTATGCCTATGGCATCCGATGGACTTTCTTCCCCGCTCAGGATGCGTTCGGCGCCGGCCGCATTAAAGCCCGGCGCTCGCCGGATCATGCAGCGACACCGCAGCAGCTTCGTGCCACCCGACGAGCAATCGATTATATCGATGCCTGTTTCCTTGAACTCGATTGCAGATGATAGGAAGCTCTGGATGCACCATCCAACACCGACGCCATCGACCGACGATATCCGCGCCAGCGCTCCAAGTTGATACGGCCAAGACATTCCACACGATAGCCGTTAGCACGATGGCGTCAAATCATAAAAGTATTCTCAAAAAACTCATATGAGGTTTGAGTCGTCGTCTTGGCCTCGTCCGAAAGAATTACCGATTGACGCGGTAAGAACTTCGCATCATCGCTGCGTTTCCTAACGTGATGAGACACTGAGCGTTAGCGGCAATCATCCAAAGCAAATGGGAGAGCCAGATGAACGACCAGACGTTGGCGGCCGGTCCCGACAATCGCTATTCCAAGTATACGCGGCTTCAGTTCGACTGGCCGCAGCCGCGCGTACTACGGGTCACCATGTCGAATGGCAAGATGAACTCCGCCGATGAGAAAATGCACGGCGAGCTTGGCATGATCTGGCGGGATATCGACGGCGATCCTGCCGTCTCAGCCGTCATCCTGACCGGTGCGGGCAAAGCCTTCTCAGCGGGTGGCGATTTGACCATGATCGAACGTATCATCGACGATCATGACACGCGGATGCGTAGCTGGAAGGAGGCTCGAGACATCGTCTACAACATCATCAACTGCTCAAAGCCCATCGTGAGTGCGATCAGAGGGCCAGCGGTCGGTGCCGGTCTTGCATGCGGCTTACTTGCAGACATCTCCATCGCCACCAAATCGGCGCGCATCATTGACGGGCATACTAAACTAGGCTTGGCAGCGGGTGATCATGCAGCGATTGTCTGGCCGCTGTTATGCGGAATGGCGAAGGCAAAATACTATCTTTTATTGTGCGATCAGCTTTTGGGCGAAGAGGCCGAACGGATCGGCGTGGTATCAATGTGCTGCGAGGACGACGAACTGGACGCGAAAGCGATTGAAGTCGCCGGCCGTCTCGCTGCAGGGCCGCCAAGCGCCATCCGCTGGACGAAATACGCGCTCAACAATTGGCTCCGGCAGGCCGGACCGACATTCGATGCTTCGCTGGCAATTGAGTTCATGGGATTTGTTGGACCGGAATTGAAGGAAGGCCTTGTCGCCCTCGCGGAAAAGAGACCGCCGGCATTTCAACAAGACTGCCCGCTCTAAGAACACAAGAACTGCTGCGTTCTGACGCTCCTCGGGTCGCTCGGCGCGGATTTTTTGCCATCGACATCACCCGCGGTCGCTCGGGTGTTGTCCGCGCACCGAGCCCAGCCTGACCGGAGGCCGTTCGAACGAGCGCATATGTTCGAACGGGGAGCTGTTTCGTGGAGGGCAGGTAAATACTATCGCAAAGCTGATGTTCAACCATGCGTCGGCATCCAGCGCACATTTCGCGAGCACGTCGCAAAATGGAGAAGACCTTCACAACGATTGGATATTCCCATGCCACATGCTGCGGACGACATCGCGTCCGACATCATCGAAAAATGGGCAGCGGCGTTCAGCAGATTGGATGCCGACGCCCTGTCCTCACATTATTCCAAGCACGCGTTTTTCTTCGGCTCGAACCCGACACTGTACCGCGGGAGAGACGGTGTCGCGGCCTACTTCAGGGGATTGCCGCGGTGGCGGGCATCTGCCGTTCAATTCAGCGACGTAGTCGCCGAAAGCGCCGGTCCCGAGCTCGTCAATGTCGCGGCCACGGCGTCGTTTGACGTTGATCGAGGTGGGCTAAAACTGCCGCTCAAAATTACCTGGGTGATCGCCCGCGAGGACGGCGACTGGAAAATCGTCAGCCATCACGTCTCGTCGAAAACGCCGCTGATTTAACACGCGCAAGGCGATTTATGGACGGAGCACTTAGCAGAAGCACTGTGCTGGCACGCGAACCGATCACGCGACATGGAGAGAGCGTCATTGCTCCCTCCGTGCCGTCCACGAGCCGGAGCATGCTGCCGAGCCGGAGCGTCCTTTCCAAGAGCCTCGGCCACTCGTCATGGACAGGCGGCCGGATCCCGATGCAAATTTATCGTGCACGGTAACGGATGCCCGCGCGCGTCCGTTCGGATCAACCGCGCCATAGAACCTCACAAGATTGGGATGGCTGATCCTACCGTTCGAAATGTTGACGTCAAACGCATACGCAGGATCGCAGGGGCCCGATTGCGTCTCGAACGAAAGGTGCCACGCGCCATCGTAGTTGGTATTGCCTTGTCTCGGCCGCGCATCGGCACCTTCGAGTGCGATCATGCAAATCGTCGCTGCCAAAATAATAATCTTCACGCTCGTTACCCCATCCGCAGAATAGTTTTCATTTGAACCCACCCCGACGCATTGAGACGCTTCCGCCTGATCCGGTAGCCCTTGGCGCGAAGGTGCGTCGCTGTATCAGAGACGCCGCTCCGCGGCCAATTTGAAGCCGGTGCTGCCCGGCCGGTGCTCGACTGTTGGCATGGCAAGTGTCGTTGCGCCAAATGAAAGGCAGAACTTCCAGTTGCGTGGCATCGGCAGATGCTTGTTAATCGAGATTCCGCGCAACCGGACGATTTTCTTGCGGGGTTCAGTTGTCCCCGTAGTAGCTGCCGAAGTATTTGACGGGTGACCAATTCGGAAGAATATCGGGAAGCTTTGGAGATAGAGCGCTGTAGTCCTGAGCACCAAACACAACCCTGCCGTCCATGACAGTCAGAACAGAAGAGACCGATTTGATCTGATCCTCCGGTACGGAAAAGTAATCCCTATCGAGAATAGCGAAGTCCGCGAGATTGCCCGGGGCGATCAAGCCCATTTCGGCTTCTGCATTGGCGAACCACGCTGGACCACTGGTATACAGCTTCAGCGCTTCGGCGCGGGAGAGACGGTTGTCCTTGGCAAGAACCTCGGATCCGGAGACAGACTTTCCAGACACCATCCAGCTTATACCGACCCATGGGTTGAACGTGGCAGCCCGAAAGGCGTCGGTAGTCATGGCCAATGGGATGCCGCTATCAACGAGCATGCGCAAACGGGGGGTCCTCAAAGCCTCCTCGCGACTATGGGTCTTGATAAAACCATCGGCATGCAAAGCCATTTTGTGGTCCAGGGCGATGCCGCCACCCAACCTTTTCACCCGATCAATGTTCTCCGGAGTGATGGTCTCAGCGTGTTCGAGACTCCATCGCAAATCATCGAGCGGGATCGTTTCGTTCACCTTCTCCAGAGCGTCGAGAAACGGCGAGATGTTCTCGTTGTAGGTGGTGTGCATGCGGAAAGGGATGCGCCGCTCCACCAGCTTCCTCACGTCCTGCTCGACGAAGCGCCGCATTTTCTCCGGCTCGATGACGACCGCCGGACGATCGAAGTTCTCATGATCGTGCACTTCTCCCGCCAAAACCTCCCCGGCCCCTCGATATTCATGGCCATGTGCCAAGGTAGGGTGCAGGTTTTGACCTGGGCTTATCGGGGCTGTTTTCGTGACCGCCTCAACCTCCAGATCCACCATGTTCACCGGTCCGCCCTTGCCGAGTTGCAGATCCACAAAGGGCATGCGCACATTGAGGCGGTTGTCTCGTGCGAGTACGTCCACCCTTGCCTGAGCTTTGGGGTATTCCCATCTACCGCCGTTATCGATGATCGAGGTCACGCCGAACCGGTTGAGACCGCGGATGCTGTATATCAACGAACTCACTTCTTCGTCGAACGTGGGCTGCGGCACCATGGTCTCCAGGGCCAGGAACAACCACGTGTAGCCGTGGATTACACCGGTGTATTGTCCGCGGCTGTCCTTTTCGAGTTCGGTGCCCGGCACCTTCGGGAATCGATCGGTGCCTAACCCAAGCACCTCCATCGCCCGTTTGTTCAAGTAGGCGCGGTTGTAGGCATACTGCACGATCATGGGACGATTAGGCACGGCCTGCTGCAATTCGTCCAACGTAGGAAAGCGGTTCTCCTCAAATTGGAAGGGGGACCAGCCTCCGATCACCTTGACCCACTGGCCCTCCGGCGTGCGTTCGGTTTGCTCGCTCAACATCGTCAACGCCCGACGCAACGTCGGCACGCCATCCCATCTTACATTGGAGTTATATGCCAAGTCGTTGAGCACGTGGATATGGGCATCCATGATGCCCGGGATGAGTCTTCTGCCATGCGCATCTATTACCTTGGTCTCGGATTTCTTCAGACCGAGGATATCTCCGTCGGACCCAACGGAATAGATGCGGCCTTTCTTGACGGCCAACGCTGAGGCTTCGGGCTGCCCGCGGTTGCCGGTCAAGATCTTCGCGTTGAAAACGATCAGGTCAGCGCCAGAATCATCTTGCGTCGATTGTGCCTGAACCGCGGATAACGAAGAAATCGTCACCAACGCGATTAAAATTCTTCTGATCATTTTATCCCCATTCGGCAGTTCTTAAGGCTGATCGGCCTCGCTAGACGGTAGCCGTCATTGCAAGTTCGTCATCGCAGGAGGCAGGATCGTAAGCACCGATATCTACCGTTTGCCGACTCGCGATTCTTCGCGATCGGCCAACTGATCTATCTGCTTGGTGCGCACTCAATCCCGCTTCCAGGCGCTGAAAAGCGCAATCAGATCCTCGCATGCCGTTGTAAGAAAGTTGGTTTGTTGGAAGACGCACGCCCTCATGACGAGGTCTAGATCGCCAGTACCATCGCCATTCATTCGACGGTAGGTAGTCGCGGCGATACACTGCGTCGCAGAATCGGGAACGGGCGGAGACGCGCACTAAACGATCGGAGATAGTCGGAAGTCTGACAGTAAAATTGTGGTATGCGCCGCACAAGAAGGTCTAGCGGGCTTGCGGCGCAGGCGATTCACTTTCTCCGAAACATTCGATCAGCAGATCAGTCAGCACGCGGACCTTGCGCGCCGGCAGCTGCCCCGGCGGGCGGACGACATATAGGCCTGCCGGCGGCAGTGGATAACGCGTCATGATCGGAACGAGGGCTCCAGACGCCACATGCTGATCCGTGAGACCATCAGGAAGCCAGGCGATGCCGACTCCGGCTAACGCCGCCGCAATAAGCGCGGTGCCGTTGTCCGCCTTGAAGCGCCCTTGAGGACGGACCGAGACTATCTTTTCGCCGTCCAAGAACTGCCAAGCTTCAGTCCCCTGCATGAGAGCTTCATGGCCTGCGAGGTCTTCCGGCTTCTCGGGTATACCATGCCTCTCGATGTAGTCTGGGCTTGCGACCAGCTTCCCATAAATCGGCCCGACATTGCGCGCGACCAGGCTTGAATTCTGAAGGAAGCCAAATCGAACAGCGCAATCGAACCCCTCCGCCACGAGATCGACAAAGCGATCACTGTAGGAAGCGTGAATCTGGAGCTGCGGGTGCTGCCGCGCCATATCAGCAAGTACCGGGGCCAGATGAGTTGGGCCGAAACTAAGGGGCATCGCCACTCTGAGGCGACCGCGCAGCTCGCCATCGTTCAGTATCAAGTCGCGTGCGGCGTCGATCTCGGCGCAGGCTCTTTCCGCGTAGTCTCTGAATGTGATCCCGGCCTCCGTCAAAGCTGCTCCGCGCGTGGTTCGCGCGAGGAGTTGCACGCCGAGGTCCGCCTCAAGCCTGGCGAGATGCCGACTGACGACGGACTTCGAGACGCCGAGACGGCGCGCGGCGGCCGAAACCCCGCCGGAGTCGGCGATTTCCACGAAAATGCGTAACTCTTCGATATCCATCTCGGTGTTCCAGTTTCGGCGACGCAGTGTCTCAGATCAGCGGCCTACCGCATTGCAGTTGGTGGTGACAGTGTTCGCGCCGCTGCCGCCCTTCTCTTCCGTAGTTCAATCGCAAACGAAGCGGCAGCAGAGGATATATGCATGACGTTCCGTAACGGCCTAGACTCTCTCCTTCGTCCTCAAGACTCAGTGCTCGTCCTGATAGACCATCAACCTTACCAGCTCGCGAACCTTAACAGCCACGATCCGCATGCCGTAGTCAATGCATCGACGGCCCTCGCAAAGTCGGCCAAGGTCTTCAACGTTCCTACCATTCTAACAAGCGTGGTGGCGGCAAGGGGAGGACTCATCTTTCCCCAGATCACCGATGTATTTCCCGGCCAGGAAGTTATCGACCGTACGTTTATCAACACCTGGGAAGACAAGAAGGTCGTGGATGCCGTCAAGGCGACGGGTCGCAAGCAGTTGATCATCGCAGGTCTTTGGACGGAAATCTGCGTCGCGATGCCGGTGATCCAGGCTCTCGGCGAGGGCTGGGACGTGACCGTCATCACCGATGCATCGGGCGCCACTTCGGTCGAAGCGCACGAGGTCGCCGTCCAGCGCATGATCGCGGCCGGAGCGAACATGATGACCTGGCTGGCGCTGGCTGCCGAATGGCAGCGCGACTGGGCCCGGCTGGATACGGCTGGCCCCCTTACGGAAGTGATAGTGCAGCACGCAGCCGGAAGCGGCATCGCGTATCTGTGGGAACAGCAGTTGCTCAATACGCCGGTGCCCAAGGGCTAAACCGATCGGGCAAGGACACGTTGCCGCGAGAAGGAGGCATCCTTCTCGCGGTCTCGTCGTTCGCCTTTGCGGCCCGAACTAGCTGACGACGTCCTTGAACGAGGGCGCTCCGGTGCTGGAATCGAGAGCACACCTATCCTACCTGTGGATCGCCATCGTCGATGAAACGCATAATGCTGAATTTTAGCCTCGTTTGTGCGACGGCGATCGTAGCTACGACCTCCCTCGCGCAGGCGCAGGTCAGGACGGACGTCGAGCGGGCGCCAACCCTGACGAGCGAGCGATACTCGGAAGATTGGTCCTATCTTTCCGATCCATCCAAGCGGACCGGCCACTGGACGGAGCCGTTCAAATACATTCGATTGGACGAGAATGGAGAGGCCTATCTCTCGACCGGCATGGAAGTTCGGTCACGCTACGAAGGCTATACCAACGTCGGTTGGGGATCGGCGCCGAACGACGGCTATGTCTGGAACAGGTTTATGCCTTATGCCGATCTCCATGCGGGACACATGAGGTTCTTCGCGCAACCGATCGTCTCCGGAATCGCCGGGACCGACCGCGCCCTTACCCCTGTAGACACCACGGGCGCCGACATGCTGCAGGCATTCGGCGAGATGGAAATGCCGCTCGGTGACCGCACTACGCTGCGCACTTCCGCAGGGCGCAAGATGATTTCGCTCGGAGCGGGCCGTTTCGTCGATACGCGCTACGGTCCTAACATCCCGCGGGCCTTTGACGGTGTCGACGCGACCGTGGCGGCTCCGGTTCGGCAGGTCACGCTGCTGTATGCTCGCCCAGTCGATAATTTTCCTGGAGACTTCGACGATCGTACGTCGCATCAGCAGTCGCTTTGGGGGGCGTATGCCACGCAGTGGCTGAAGGAGAACAGGTCGGTCGGCTTCGACATATATTATCTCGGTCTTTTGGATCGCAAAGCTGTTTTCGACCAAGGCAGCGGCAGAGAACTGGTGCATACTTTCGGCACGCGGATCTTCGGGGACACCGGCGCCTGGTTCTGGAATTTCGAAGGCGCTGTGCAGCGGGGAACTTTCGGAAATGGTCGCGTGGCGGCATGGGGCGTTGGCGGTGAATTCGGCTATCGTTTCCTTGAGACGCCCCTTCAGCCCGAAGTCCGGCTCACGACCGACGTCATCTCGGGAGACAAGAACCCGGACGACCACGAACTCGGGACGTTCAACCCGCTTTTTCCGCGAGGAAAATACTTCGGCGCACTTTCCCCCATCGGACCGCGCAACCTCATCCAGGTAAGACCAACTATCACTGTCTATCCGCAAAAGGACATCGCGGTCTCGCTTACCGGGGGTGCCTATTGGCGGCAAAGCACGGCCGACGGAATCTACGGGATCGGGGGAAACCTCGTGCGAAGCGGAAAAGGCAGCGACGAGCGCTTCATCGGAAATCTCCTGGAATTCTCGGTTGGTTGGCAGGCCACGGCTGAACTCAACCTGTCGGCATCGTTGAGCGCCTTTGAGCCTGGACGCTTCATATCGGACACCGGGCCTGCGCGCACCATAACCATGGTGGCTGTCATGTCGAACTTCCGGTTTTAGCGAGCTCGCGAGCCGCCCGGCTGGCTGCGCTCCGGCCTGCGGCGTTCCGGAATCGGCGACACAGCTTCGCAGAACCTCATACTAGTCCGAACAACGGAAGCGACATAACGTCCAACGGTAATCAGTTGAACCAAAAGGTGAAGCAAGTTCATGAAAACGCTCGGAAAATCCGCAGGCAAAGCCGCACACGACGCGTCGGTCCAAAAGATCGAAGAGGTACTGCAGACCTACGAAGCGGCGCTGAACGCCTCGGACACCGACAAGGTGCTGACCGTATTCGCACCTGACGGCGTCTTCATGGCCCCGAGCAGCCCTTCGACGGTCGGCGCCGATGCAATCCGGGCTGCCTACAACGGCATCTTCAAGGCGATCACCTTCGATACCGAGTTGACGGTCGCGGAAGTCGTGCAGGTCGCTCCGAACTGGGCGTTTGTCCGGACGAGCTCGAACGGGCACGTGACCGTGAATTCGATCAAACAGCGCGTCCCCGACGCCAACCACGAACTGTTCATCTTCCAAAAAGGCGATGACGACGCGTGGAAGATCGCGCGCTATTCCTTCGCGACGACGAACCCGCTGCCCCAGTAACTGGGCGCGCGCACCGCCTGACAGAACCGAGGCGATGTGGGATGGACTGGACGGCGATCTCGTGGGGCTGATCGTCATCGCCACAGTCGCCATCGGCGGTGCACTCGGCCCGATGCAACTTGCGCCACACATCATCCTGCTCTCGGGCGTTGGCGGCATGGTCGCTTTCTTCCCAGCCTTCCAATTGGGCCTACGTGTCGTGGCCGGCGTTCGGCGTACGCGCAACGACTTGGCGCCGGATGCTCATCGGGATTGGGTCGGAGCATCGACTTCGAACCATCTACCTCGGCGCTCGCCGACAGGTATCGTTCATTAACCAGATGAGGAGCCCCTATGGAAATTGGTATCGATAGCTTCGCGGCCATTCTTCCCGATCCGGCTACCGGGAAGCCGCCGTCAGCGACCGAGCGGATGGCCGATCTCCTTGACGAGGTCGAAGTCGCAGACCGGGCCGGGCTCGATGTCTTCGGAATCGGCGAGCACCATCGTGCCGAGTTCCTCGATTCCGCGCCCGCGATCATCCTGGCGGCGGCGGCGGCACGCACGAATCGGATCAGGCTGACGAGCGCGGTCACGGTACTGAGCGCCGCCGATCCCGTTCGGGTTTTCCAGGAGTTTGCGACGCTTGACTTGATCTCCAAAGGGCGCGCCGAACTCGTCGTCGGCCGTGGTTCTTTCGGCGAAGCCTATCCGCTGTTTGGTTTCGATACGCGGGACTACGACGAGCTGTTCGCGGAGAAGCTTGACCTGTTTCGGAAGCTCGGCGACCAGACGCATCTTATCTGGAAGGGCCGGTTCCGTGCCGCGCTCCAAGGTCAGGGCGTCTATCCGCGTCCGCATCAGCCGCGACTTCCCCTCTGGATCGGCGTCGGTGGCACGCCGGAGTCCTTCGCGCGCGCCGGCGCGCTCGGCCTTCCCCTGATGGTTGCAATCATCGGCGGGTCTTTCGAGCGCTTTCGCACGCTCGTCGACCTCTATCGCGAAGCCGGCTTGCGCGCGGGCCACGGTCCTGATGCACTTAAAGTGGGTGTCCATGCGATGGGATTTGTAGGCGAGACCAATACGGCAGCAAAGGACGCATTCTTCCCCGGTTGGGCGCATCTAACGTCAAAGATCGGCCGCGAGCGTGGCTGGTCCCCACCGACGCGCCACCAGTTCGATGTCATGGCCGGCCCGGAAGGCGCATTTCTGGTCGGCGATCCCGAGACGGTTGCAGCCAAAATGCGCCATGCAAGCGACGCCCTTGGAGGCGTATCGAGGATCACATTCCAGATGAGTACGGCCTCCCTCGAAACCGCCGCAATGAAGCGCTCGATCAAACTCCTCGGCACTGAGGTTGCGCCGATCGTTCGGTCGCACCGCGCCAAGCCGTGAAGCACGTCCCAGTCCTGGCAGGAGGCGGGTGAATGGCGGCCTCAGGCATTATACTTCGGCGACGGGAGCGTTCCACTTCTTGCGACACCGTGGGGCACGGCGAGGGACTACCGCAGCGACAACAGGGCTGACATTGTCCGTCGAAGCGACACAGCGGTCGGTTCTTTCCTCAACGAACTCTCCGCCCAGACAGTTTCGAAGAGCCGAAGGAATGGCTTCAGAGGCTTACCGGTTCGACCGATAACTATTCAACAGCGGAAGGAACGCGCTGAACATGACGATGCTGACGACCCAGGACATGCAGATTTGCCGGCGTTCATCGAGGAGATCGAAATCGCATGATTGAGATGATTATCGAGCAGCGGCGCCGCGATCTCGGAGGTGGCTTCGAAGTCGGCCGGGTGCTGCCTTTTGCAAAAAGGCGCATGGTCGGCCCTTTCATCTTCTTTGACCATCTAGGACCGGTTGATCTCGCACCTGGCGTCGATCGCAGCGTCGACGCCCGTCCGCACCCGCACATCGGCCTGTCCACGGTGACCTATCTGTTCGCTGGCGAAGTCGTGCACCGCGACAGTCTCGGATACGAGCAGGCGATCCGACCTCAAGAGGTCAATTGGATGGTCGCTGGGCGGGGCATCACGCACAGTGAGCGAATGGAACGCGCACGTGCGCAGGGCGACCGTCTGCACGGCATTCAAGTCTGGGTCGCGCTGCCGAAGGAGCAGGAGGAAGTGGCTCCGTCGTTCTACCATTGTTCCGGAGGACAGTTGCCAAAATGGAACGAGTCAGGGGTTGTGGGTCAACTGATCGCTGGCAACGCCTACGGGCTGACGGCCGATGCCGTGACCCATTCTCCGCTGTTCTATGCCCATCTTGACATGGAGTCAGGCTCGACCGCGGAAATCCCTGGCGGCCACAAGGAGCGCGCGATCTATGTCGCGACCGGTGCCGTGGAATTGGGCGGTACGCGCTACGAAGCCGGACGGATGCTGGTGCTGAGCCCGTCCGCCTCGCGCATACGAGCGTTGCAGCATTCCGCGGTGATGGTCCTGGGCGGCGAGCCGGTCGGCGAACGGTTCGTCTACTGGAATTTCGTGTCGTCCTCGAAGGACAGGCTCGCGCAAGCAGCTTCGGACTGGAGAGCAGGAAAGATGAAACTGCCCGATGCCGACGATGCTGAATTTATACCCCTGCCGGAGTAAACAGTTCCGCCCGTTCTGCCACGCAGCCTAGGAGAAGTCGATGCACGATACCAAGGCCGAATGACTGCCGCCGTCGATGCGACCAGCTTCAATGCTACCCTAGCGCTCACGACCCAAGTAGCTATGACCATTGCGTTTGGTGATTTCGGTTCGGCCTTGATCTGTGGCGGTGGCGTGATGAGGACTTTGATGGTTGCGGCATAATCATTGACGCGCTGACGAACCGCCAGGATCGCATGGGGAACGGAATCGATGACGCACCGGCAGCCGTCGGCTCGGTACAACACGGCAGCGCTAATCATGATCTTCGCCATCGCACTTGGTGGCTGCGCGCGTCGGCCAGGGCCGTCGGTGCTCGATCCGGTGCCGAGCGTTGGCGCTGTGAACGTTGTGAATGTCTACGTCGCGAGCACGCGTGCTGCGCAACCTGGAGCGCCGGTACCTCTCGCCGAAGGCGGCGCGGCAGAGCCGGCATACTTCCGCTATGTGATCTCCATCCCGCCCGTTCACAGGCCTACCGAGATCGAATGGCCGATTGACGCTCCCGACCCGGCCAGGCATTTCTCAGTCGCTTCGGCTGAACGTCTCGATGAAGAGAGGTTCCTAGTCGAAATCGGGAAGGCCGCTGCACGCGGCGATTCACTTGGCCGCGACGTCGGCATCTTCGTTCACGGCTACAACAACAGTTTCCAAGAATCGTTGTTCCGGACTGCCCAACTCGTTGCCGACTCGGATTCCGGTCGCTCGGCCGTTCTATTCTCCTGGCCGTCGAAGGCAGAACTCACTGGCTACATCGCCGACAAGGACGCGGTGACCCTCTCGCGTGACGCGCTCGCCCACCTTGTCACGCGGGTGGCGGCCGACCGTAGAGTGAGGGGTGTCAAACTCGTCGCGCATAGCATGGGGTCTTGGCTGACGATGGAAGCCGTTCGACAAATTCGTATCGCGTCGGACGTTCGAACTCTCGAAAAGCTCAACGATGTAACGCTCGCGGCGCCCGACATTGACACCGAGGTCTTCCTTCAGCAACTGCGCATCATTGGCCGCCTGCGCTCGCCCATCACAGTGCTTGTTTCCAAAAACGACCAAGCTCTGTCGTTTTCCAGGTTCCTTGCGGGAGGCCAACTCCGCGCCGGGGCGGCGGACATTGACGATCCCCGCGTCGTCTCTGAGGCCAGAACCGCGAATGTCCGTGTTGTCGACATATCCGGCCTCGCCACGTCGGCGGGGTCCGGCCATGACGGTTTCACGGCGTACTCGGCGATCTACGGCCGGCTCCAAACAAGCCGTGACGGGCTGATCGCCTCGGAGGTAGGTGCTGGGGTGTACGCTCTCGATGTGGCCGACAGGCTGAGGCCTTTGGACGCCCGCCTCGAACGGAGAGCTGCGGTCCCGTAGCGCCTCGAGCATGCACAGTTCTCAGTGTGCTTCAGCGAAGCAGAAGCAGGGGTCGGATCGACACGCGCCCCGAACACGAAAGCGCAGGATCTCTCTCGCATCCTCTCGAAGGACTGCGGTAAGCCGGAGGAGTCAACGCGCCTCGCTGAAATGAAACTGTCGGCGGTCGATTTCCACACCACATTTCTGCTCGCCGCAGTGGCATTCCTCTCTCACCGATTTGCCGCTTGCCCGATCAAGACAACAACGGCGCTATTCCAGCCGCGCGGTGCTTTAGCGACGGCCGATGTCCGCGTTAGTTTGACATGCCTCCCGAGGCGGACGCGCAGCACACGCCGGTCTTGCGTTTGATGCGCCCGTAAACGTCCGCCGCGAAGCCCGCTGATTGTTCGTGTCGGAAGTGCACATTGATCATCGCCAGAACCAGTCGTTCCGCCTCGCTCCGAGCAACGCCCCGGGCGCGTGGCGCGCGATTAAAAAGTGGAAAAACACGGCCGTCTCCATCTAAAGGCCGATAAACCGTTACAGCTTTCCTGCGTTGGCCCGATCAAAGCGCGCCTGAAGCGCAGCACCGCGCATTTCAAGAGTTACGAAGCGCTCAATCGCTGTGTGAACTAAGCAGGCTGCTTCGCGTTGATCGTCGCCCAGCCTATAATATACCGGACGGAGACTCTCCCATGAATGTTCGCAAGTTTTCCGTTGCTGACGCATCATTCGAGCGCTCGCCTGGACAGGACGGAGAGGTGCTCGTCGGCAACGTAATCGACCAGCGCCATGGTGGGCCGATCACCATCGGCTTCGGTCGCTACGGGCCTCATCAGAGCATCGATGTAACGCTCGCTGTTCACGGTGTTATGATGATTCTTGAGGGGCATCTGTTGGTCTCGACAGGCACCGGCACGATCACCGCTGGTCCGGGCGAGATGGTCTACATGTCGAAGGGCGAGTCTGTCACCATCCGTTCACATGAGGATGGGGCAGTCACCGCCTATGTCACATATCCGCACTGGCAAGCGGCCCTTGCGTGAACCAAGCCGACTCGCCAGCACAAGCTGTCTTCTACGGAAACATCTTCCAAGGCGAGAACCGCGGACGCCCGGGCGAAGAGAGGCACCCGCTGCACCTTGATCAAGTGTCGGCCTGTCTTTCCGGCACGTCATATTCATGTGTTGCGAAGATTGAAATGCACGAGTCGATCGCAGCCGCTACGACAGATCATGCGGGAGGAAAGGGCGCGCCTTCGAGCGCTTCCATGAACTGAACAAGTTGCTTGAATCGGGATCGGCACCCCTCCGCTTGCTACTCTCAGTCGCGAAAAGCGGCGCCTTGAAACGACATGTGCTTCACGCCGTTGGCCCGGGCGACCGAACGATCGTCAGCTTTCATTGATCTTCCCCCTCAGGTGGCTTCCTCTCACCCTTGAGGAGCTACTCCAATCGATCATCGATCGAACATCGCGGCCCCCGGCATGTGGCGTTCCGCAAACGGCGACACAATTACGCAAAACCCGTCACTATTGACGAGCCTGGGAGCGATATAGGATCAGAAAGCAAATTAACGAAGGCGGATCGAGAATTCATGAGATGGCGCGCCAAATCGCATGACATGGCCGTCGGAGCGTCCGCTGGCATCAGTTCGGCACAGGCCGAAGCGGATCGCGTAGATATTGAAGGCGTGTTGCAGGCCTATGAGACTGCGTTGAATACGTCGAATGCCGAGGCGGTAATGAACTTGTTTACATCCGGCGCCGTCTTCATGCCACAGTATAGCCCGTCATCGAGAGGCACCGATGAAGTACGTGCCGCCTATAATCAGTTATTTCTATCGATCACCTTCTGTGTCGAGCTACAGGTCGAAGAGATTGTGCAAATCGCACCGAATTGGGCGTTCGTTCGGACAAGCTCAGATGGGTGGATAATTCCGCTTACTACGGGAGTACGCACCTCCGACGCAAACCACGAACTTTTCATTTTCGAAAAGGACGATGACCACGAGTGGAAGATTGCCCGATACTGCTTTTCTACGACGAATCCGCCACGTCAATAATTTAGGGCCCAGTGCCGGGCCGAGTCGGCAGTCTCGCACCAAAAGGCCGGTTAGCCAAAGCCCTCGGCGATCATTCAACCGCCGCCCGCAATGTCAGTTTGAATGAGCAATGGTCCGCTCCGTCAAGTCTACGGTGCGCGGACTTTGGGCTATCGATTCATTGTGCGGTAACTAGCATTATCTCTTCCGGGAAGCGGAGCGCCCTCGATGTGACCGACAGACTAAGGCCCTTGGAGGTCCGTCTTGAGCATAGAATCGCCGGCCTATATCGTTTCTAACAGTGCGCCGTTTTCGGACTGTTCGAGCGAGGCGATAAAGTGAATCTGACTAACCGATTTCCCGTGTCCAGAGTCCTCATGGAACACGGTCCATTCGATGATGTCGCGCTGAAATTATACGAAGCGCTTTACCGTCATCTCCTCTAGATCGAGCTCTTGTTCGATCGCGTGCAGCACGATGTCATGAATTTGGTCGGCACGATGCATCCGCAACAATTCTTTGCGACCAGCGGAAATTGCGGCCAGGACGGCCGTAAAGTGATCGGCACGATGCGGCGCCAACATTTCGGGGTCTTCCGAGAAGCGTTTCGACGCCCTCATCCGGTGGGAATATTGCTCCATCAAGCGTGGATGACGGTGGCTTCCGTCCGATTCAAGCGACTCTTTCTCGACCGCCGCCAACTGAGCGGCGGCAATGCGGGCACGGGCATCCGCCTCGGAAAGTTTCGAATTGATAGGTGCGGCCATTCCGGTTCCGGCGACGAGCCGTACGAGCGGCGCTAGGGTTGCGCCTTGCAGAAGCACCGTCGCGAGGATGACCGCAAACGTCACCGCCAGGATGAGATCTCGCCCGGGAAAGGCCTCGGGAAGCGAGAGAGCCGCGGCGAGACTGACCACTCCCCGAATTCCTGCCCAACTCATGATGAAGGTCACGGATAGTGGAGGATAGGGGTCCCGTGCACGAAGCGTCGGGATCAACGCTCGGGGAATATAAGTTGTCGGGAAAATCCACCCGAACCGTGCGAAGATCACGGCCGCGACGATCGCCATGGTTGTTGGCAGAAGCTCGAGCAGGGCATCGGACCCGCCAAGCCTAACCAGCATACCGCGGAGCGAGAGGCCTATCAGGACGAAAATCAACGATTCCAACAGGAACACGACGGCGCTCCAAACCGCCGTCGATCGTATACGAGTGACAGCGGACAAGAGGTCATGCTGACGCCACCCCATGATCATGCCGTAAGCCACAGTCGACAGCACTCCGGAAACGCCGATTTTCTCCGCCGCGATGTACAAGATCCACGCAGTTAGAAACCCCCAGACGACCGAGAGGTCCGTATCGGCGATGTGCTTGAAGACAACGATGGAAACACCCGCGGAAGCGACTCCTAGCGCCACTCCGCCAACCGCGAGCCAGGAAAACTCCAATGCAGCGTGGGTCA
The DNA here is from genome assembly GCF_040548035.1 of Bradyrhizobium sp. LB8.2. NCBI lineage: Bacteria > Pseudomonadati > Pseudomonadota > Alphaproteobacteria > Hyphomicrobiales > Nitrobacteraceae > Bradyrhizobium > Bradyrhizobium sp. LB8.2. The sequence goes on from NZ_JBEPQV010000041.1 coordinate 27,287, forward strand.
GACTGAATGCCCCCGTTAATGTTGCGGTGACTGCGAGCCGGAAAAGAACTAGTCCGGTCGCGTCGTTGACTAGGCTTTCTCCCTCCAGCAGCACCAGTACTCGTCGCGGCAAAGGCAACTTCTGCAGTATTGCCTTCGCCGCTACAGCGTCTGGCGGCGAGACAATTGCGCCCAGAGCAAAGCAGGCTCCCCATGGCAGACTTGGTTGCACCAGATGCGCCACCAATCCGACGACTAGCGTCGTGAAGACGACGGCTCCCACGGCGAGTTGCATTATGATTCTCAAGTCCGCGCGAAAATCCCGCCAGGCGGTGAACCACGCGCTCGCCATCAACAGTGGCGGCAGGAAAAGCACGAGGACCAGATCGGGATCGAGTTCGATATTCGGAGTTCCCGGCATCATCGCAAGACCTATCCCGCCGGCAATTAGTGCTGCGGCGCGAGGAAGTCGTAGCGTTTGCGCGAGCATCTCAAGAACAACGATCATTGCGATCAGCAGCAATATGATCTCGAAGCGTTCGACAGAGAACATTTCTTCCTTGTTTGATCGTTGCCGATTCGGAGATCCGATCGGGCGTTGTAGATTAGGCGAGTTTGCCGCTGGCGCGAGCGCGTGCCCTAATCGGCAAAGGATGTTTCGGGTACCGGAGACCGGGCTCCGAATATAGCGAATTTCTCTCGCCACATCAGTTTAAAAAGGGATATTCGCGTTCCACTTTTCGCGACACAGAGACTCAAATGTTGCGGCTACCGGACGCCGTTTCAAAACGATATCGAATTTCGGGAGAGTATTTCTCGGCGTCTGGATCGAGGCGTCTCTATGAGAGACCGGCCGAGACTTCTCATCTTATCGGCGCTCGGAGCGCGGCTATGCCGATCTCACGCCCAGGGCAGAACCTCACAGATGTTTCGCCCATCAAGGGCTACTGGTTCCGTCAGCTAAGAGCCAATGCCACGATAGCGGCGACTAGGCTCCGAAATCTTGGCATCTCTAATTTTACGTTGAGTATGTTTCGGAGCATCGCGTGCCATGGTCTCGAGATGATCGGGAGGCGAGGCTGTCACCCCGAGCGCCGGCGAGAGCACGAGCTGCGGTCACCGATGGCACACTGCAATTACTTCTGAAGCAACGTCACGAAGCCGAGCCAGTCGCTTGGATCTCCACTTGGGAACTGGATGCGTTGGTCGACCTAGCCCTGGGAGCTCCCGGCAACGTTGTCGGTCGTGCGCTCTTTCGACACCTTCCCGCGCTTTTCGAGTTCGACCATGATCATTACCTGCGCCTCGTCCGTTTCTGCTGGTCTCGTTTCCGACCCTACCTCGACCGACCAGTCTTTTGGTCCGTGTTACCGGGCGAAAGCGCAACCGAGAAATTCCAGCGTGCTTGCGTCGAGGGGTGTCTGGAAGCGACCCTGGACGAGCACTTCTGGCTGCGAGAATCCAAGGTAGATTCAGAGGCACTGATCGACGATCTCGCAGCCGCACTCGGGGCGAACGTCGGCACATTTGCGTTCAAGGACGTCGGAGAGAAGGACCGGCTCCGAATAAGATGCCACGCAGCAGTGCCGTTCGGCGCGACGGAAAGCGAGACACAGCGACAGGACCGCGGTACCGACGAACCGCCGCCGGCACGAGCGGAAGAAATCCGCGCCGCCTTCAACACTCCGTTCTGGCCGCATGTCCTGGTGACGACGTCAGTCGGGCAAGAAGGCCTTGATTTCCATAGCTGGTGCGATCGGTTGGGTCACTGGGACCTGTGTTCGAGCCCGGTCGATCTCGAACAGCGCGAAGGACGCATCCAGCGGTTCGGCGGCCTGACCGTTCGTAGGCCTCTGGCCGAAGCTCTCGGAAGGACGGCGTTGCGGGAATCGCGTGAACTTGGATCGTCGCCTTGGGATACGATCGCGCGGGAGGCGGACAAGTCCTACGGCGACGAGACGGGCGTGAGCCCGTGGTGGACGATGCCGAACGCCGAATTCAAACGTCATCTCTTCGCGCTTCCGCAGAGCCGCGATTTGAATCGGTTCGCGCGATTGCGAAATCAGCGGCTGCTCTATCGCCTCGCGCTGGGACAACCTGATCAGGAGGATCTGGTGGATCTTCTGACCAATCACGATGCCGAAAGCGCGAAGGAGTTGCGAACTCTCACATTGGACCTTTCGGCATTTTCGCATCGCAAACACCGAGAATAGACAGGTGGCGATATGTCCATACCGTAGACAATATTCAGAAGGATCTTCCCGCCGGATTGGCCTAGCGGCGTGATCGAGCTGTGGTTAAATTCGTCGATAACCCGGGTCTCCGGCGACTTCCGTACGTTCCCGCTTCTTACGGGTTTGCCGGGCCGTCCGTATCGCAGGTGAGTATGGTCGGCGCACAGCAATCCACCGCTTTCAAAGTTTCTTTTCAAGATGACATTTGCAGGGCTTCCGGTTGCGCCTCTGCAAGAATGCGATCAACTGCCTTTTCGACGCTTGATCGATGGAGTCTCGAACCGCAGGAACTTCTCTGCGACGAGCAAGTCGACCGCAGCCTGGATGGCAAAATTTCCCTCTTAGGCAGCCTTGTCCGACGTTCGTGACCGTCGATCGTTGTGGAGGAACGCCAGAGCTCGCTCGAAGACGTCGTTACCGACGACCCGTTCCACCCGCAGTGCGCTTCCGTGGACGTCGTACGTCGGAAATAGATCCATCCAGGCCGAGGTGACGTCGACCGGAAAGAAGCCGTATTTCTCGCCTTCCATTTTGAACGCGTGTCCCTGGATATAGAGGCGCACCTCGCGGTCCATCGAAATTCGGCGGCACTCGGTTCTGAACCGATGTCTCCATCCGTGGTTGGGCGCCACCGTGCCTTTCTCTATTTCGGCGACCTTGCGCGCCCACTCGGCGAGGCCTTCGGCGCGCGTCTTGTGCACGATGAGGCGCTCGTCCTTCAGTTTTTCGACGCCGAAAAACAAGGGCATCCCCTCGCGTCGTCTGACGAAATCCAGGAAGCCCTGCTCGACGAGATGGCGGTGGATCGGAACGATGCGCGGACGACCGTTCTTGCTCTCCTCGATGTCGATCGCCCATGCGCCGGCTTCGAACACGATGTTCCTCGACTCCAGCCGGGTCATCTCGGCGACGCGCGCACCGGTGTAGGCGAGCAGCCAGGGCACCCAGCGGCGCGTGTTGGCGACATCCTCGGAGACGTCGGCGTGAGACTTGAGGCTGGCCTTCAGGATCGCGTAGACCTCGCCGTCGCGCAGGTCCTTCTCCCTCTTGCGGGGCAGCGGCTCGCCGTCGGGGACGATCGCATCGCACGGATTGACGCGGATAAGACCCTGCTTCCGCGCGGAATTGAAGATCGTCTTGATTGCGGCGAAGTATCCGTCCTTGATGCGCAGATCGCTCAGTCTCCGCACGATCTTCAGGTGCTCGATCCATTTGCGAAGCTGATCGACCGTTACCTCGGACACTTCGTTGTGTCCGGCGAAGGCAATGAACTGGTCGACGCACGCCTTGAACGAGGCGTGGGTTTCGGGCTTTACGGTCGGCGTCCGCCGGGTCCACGCGGCGCACAGGCCCGACAGCGTGGTGCTCTCGGCGTTGGGCCAATCGGGATAGAGATCTTCGTCCTTATCGGCCCGAAGGTCGCCGCCCGCTTTCCTGATGGCGACGCGACATGCGTGCTTGGCGGCGTCCTGCGCGGCTTCGATCAATCCCCATCGGACGCCGAAGCTCACGATCAGCCCGCGCGCGGCCAGCACGGCGTCCACGTGATCACCGTGGAGGAATTCGAGGCGATCGTCGTCGAAACCGGGAGAGGTGAACTCCCGCTCGATCTCGCCGTCGATCTCCTGCATGACGCGCAGCGTATGGCCCGCGCCCTCGCGCGTGTTCGCGTCGCCTGGCGGATAGAGCTTGAGCCAGCGTCTATGGATCTCTCCGGCCAGCGCCTGGATATGGATTCGCGTGAGTTCGGTCGTTCGGCCGCTCCGCAATTCCGCCCACCTGGCTTCGACGGCCTGGTGGTGCTTTTCCCACGCCGCCTTGGCGAAGGCCTCGTTTCGCCCGAGGCGCTTCTTTTCCTCACGTTTGTCGCGCTTCGGACCTTTGCCCCCGGAGTTCGCGTCCAGTTCCCGCAGCACGCGTCGGACATCGTCGGGAATCCGGCGACGGTAATGGTACACGCCGCCGCTGTCGCGGATCGGTCCTCGCTCCTTCTCTTCCTTCTTGTGCACGAGACGCCCACCGGTGCCGGGCGGCGGGTGCCGGCCGGACGTCCATTTGCGCCCCGATCCGTGAAATATTCCCTAAGCCCCGCCTGCCCGCCTCCGGTTGTAACGGCCCTTCGACTGACGTCCAGATGGGCGATCTCGCCCCCAGCTTCACCTGCGGAAACAGGGCCACCGCATGACGACGATACCCGCGCCGGAAGTGCCGCGGCCGAAGAGCAACGCCGCCCAGATCGTATCAACATGATCCGTCATTCAGCATCTTCTCGATCTTGAGGACGTCGTCGGGCGAGTTCAGCACGAGCACGCGGATGCCGTGGTCGCGCTGGTCGGCATCCGGCTGATTCCACGGCAGGTATGGCTCGCAGATCGGATCGATGATCCGTTCGAGATCGACACTGTAGTCCCGAACGACATCCCACCCGTCCTCGTCGAACGTCAGGCTGATGGAGCCGTTCTTTTTCTCCTTGTGGACGGCCAGTTCGGCGCACTCGACCTGCCAGAGATAGTCGAGGATGCCGTCGCGGTCGGTTGAGCGCTCGAACTCGGGCTCGTCGTCCTGCAGGTCGCAGGTGATCGTGTAGCCGTCCGCCAACAGGGCGTCGACGAGCTTGGTCGCGATCTCGCGGTCGATCCGGCGCACCTCGCGCGCTCTGGCCACCCGGCCGAGGCGTTCGTCGAAGCTCTTGTCGCTGTCGACCCGGCCCTCCCAATAGAGATGATTGAACCGGATGACCTGGGCCGCGATCATCTCCATCGCCGCCGCCTTGTCGCGGTCGGCGTCGCCGCTGCGGACGACGGTGGCGTGCAGCCGTTCGTTGAACGACCTGTCGGCCCGGCGCCTGTCGGGAAAGGCCGTCAGGACGTGGTGCGTGGAGGTCCCGTAGTCGGTCTCTTGCATGTTGGTCTTCCAACCGCTCTCGTAGCCGAAGACGACCTTCATCGCCTCCATGGCCGACAGCCCCCGTGCGATCACGGTGTCGTCCTTGTCGATGTAGTCCTCGGGAAGGTAGAGAGTGTAGGTCTGCATCTTGGTCATGATGCCTTGCCTCCAATGACGTTGTTACGGCGCGATACGGGGAACCGGACGAGGCGCCCGTCGAAGAACGCGCGCGGGTCGTGCTCAATGATCTCCTCGAAGAATTGCAGTGCGCGGACGTGATCGGTCGCAAGACGGGTCGTGCGCGGAACCACGCCGCGCAGGACAGGCTCGAAGGCGCCTCCGATCAACCGACGGCGACCGATGACGTATTCGCGGAAGGCGCCCCGGTCGCGGTAGAACATGATGGCGCTGAGCTCGCGGCGATGTTCCAGCGCGATGATGAGGGCCTGAGCGATCGTCACATTGTGCGCGATGGTCTCCTCGCCACCGTCGCGATTGACGATCATCGCGTACTTCTTGCCGTCCAGGCGGCGCGGCGTGGCGATGTAGACCGAGCGCCAGGGGTCGCTGGCCGCCGGGACGCGATCGGTCGTCGGTGTCTCGTCCATGTTCGCGCTCCTATGCGTGCCCCGGGCGACCGAACGCGAACGCGTACTTCTCGCGCCGGCGGCGTTCCTTCGCGGTCCGGTACTTGTCCGGGTCGATCGAGTCCGCGAACGCCTGCGCCGCGCCCTCGACCGTGATCCTCCTGATCGCCTTCCTCTCGATGCCGGGGCTGGCGAACGCGCGCAGCAACTTGCCGACCGTGACGGCATCCATCCTCTCGAACGCCCGGCTCACCGCCTCGCTCTGGCGCGCGCCCGCCTCCCAGTCGAAGTCCCAAAGCGCCTCGAACTCGCCGGGCCGCAGGCCGTCGAGCGACCGGTGGCGCTTTTCCGCGCAACGGTCCAGGAGCCTGCGCACGGTCCCGAGCGGGACGAGCACCACGATGCGATCGGACGCGGGATCGTACCGGTCGAAGCGGACGCCGTGCGGAATTCCGAGCTTGAGCGCCAGCTGGATCGCGAAGGTCTGGCAGAACGATTTCGCGAGCGTCGCGCACTGCTTGGCTGGGTCGGCCGCTTCCGCGAAGAACTTCAGAAAATCCTCGCGGTCGAATTCGTCATACATCTGCAGATACGCGCGTGCCCCGGCGGCGCGATCGCGCGCACCGGACAGCAGCGGCGCCCAGGCCGGCGACGAGAAGCCGGAGAAGTCGGGCATATAGCCCTCGAGCGTCGGAAGCAGACTCATTTCGATTTCCTCTCTCGCGCTACGCGCGCTGTTCCGGATGGTGGGGACCGGGCTGTGACGATGCCTTCCGGCGGATGGCGACGAGGTCCGCGAACCGCGTCCAGTCGACGGCCTCCTCGAACGACAGGCGGACGTCGTCGCCGCCCGTCATCTCGGCGTACAGCCGCTCCTCGATCTCGGGATCGACGAATCCGGCGAGCAGGTCGCAGAGCTCGACCCGCCCCCAGCGTTCGACGGGTTCGGCGAGCCACTGCTCTACGGCATCCTCGGGATAGGGAACGGCACCGCCGTAGGGCGCGAAGCGGTCGCGGATCGAACCGAGGAGCCGTTGGTGCCGCTCTTTCGCGCTGCGTTCGAGCAGCTTGCCGGCGCTGCCGACCGGCATCGTGGCAAGGATGAAGTCGGTGGTGCCGCCGCCCGCGGCCGCCGGGATGTCGAATTCGGAGAACGTCAATCCGAGCTTGAACCCCAGCCATCGCGAAATGTCCGCGTCGAAGCGGCGGCAGTAGCGCGTGGCGAGCGCGGCGAAGAAGCGCGAGGCCTCGCTGGTCTCGCGCAGGATCGCCTCGAGATCGGCGGCGGTCAGTTCGTCGGCGCCCTCGTACCTCGCGAAGCGCTCCGCGCACCTGTCCAGCGAAAACGGGAACAGATTCTCCCAGCGCGTGCCGTGGAAGCCGCCGAAGCCCGGCAGGAACGTCGTCAGTCTCGTCGTCTCGGTCATGTCATGCCCTCCCTGCGGTATGCCGGCGCGCGAAATCTTGGTCGGTCACGACGCGGCCGTTCCAGAACTGGTAAGGATGCTGCAGCAGCATCTGCTCGAAGACCTCCATCGCCCGATCCGCATCGAGACCGGGAGAGCCCGAGCGGCGCACCACGGTGTACGTCGCGCATTCGAAGTCGCCTCCGCCCGCGGGGCGTAGTCCGATCGCGAAGTGACGCAAAGGGCCGATGTCGCTGTGGGCGATCGTGGCCCTGCCCTTGCCTCCATATTCCAGCGCTAGGACCAGCGCGCGGATCAGCGGCACGCCGCGCGCCACGACGGCGGCGGCGGCACCGTCGCCGTTCTCGATGAACATGGTGTAGGTGACTTTCGACATCGCGTTTCCTCTAGACCACGTAGCGCGGCAGTTTTTCGATCTCGCGGAGCGCCACGAGCGGCCAGGTCTCGCCGTAGTCGTCGGCGGTCTTCGCGCCCGCGTGGCCCTGGATGATGTTGCGGACGTCCTGGGGCATGCCGACGAAGCGGGCGACGCTGGAGAAGCGGTGGCGCCAGCCGTGGGACGGGGCGACGCCGACGTCGATGCCGAGCGAACGCACCCACTCCGCGATGCGCTCTGCGACCTTCTTGTGGTGCGGATTTGAATCCTTGCCCCCGCGGCTGCGGCCGGGGTCGTAGAACAGCGGCCGCTTGCCGCGCGACTTCGCGTAGTCGAGCAGTCCCTGCTCGATCAGGTGGCCGTGAAGAGGCACTTCGCGGTACGTGCGCGTCTTGTTGTTGGCGCCGCGGATGCGGATCATCCAGATGCCGTCGCGCTTGACGAATTCGGCGGCGGTCAGCGGCGTGAGTTCGTTGATGCGCGCGCCGGTGTAGGCGCCGATCCACGGCAGCCAGCGGCGCGCCGCCTTCATCTCGGCGCTGATCAGATGCGAGAACGGCCCCAGCGTCGCGGTCAGGATCTTCGCCGCCTCGTCGCCGTCGAAGCCCTTCTCGCGCTCCTTGACCTTCTTCTTCACGCGCACCTTCACCTCCTTGGTGGGGTTCTCGGCGAGCAGCCCCTGGTCGACGGCGAACTGCAGCGTCGCCTTGGCCGCGGCGAGGTAGACGTCGCGGACCGTGACGTTCTTCATGCCGCCTTCGAGAAGCGCGTCCTTCCAGGCGACGATGTCGGCGCGCGTGATCGCGGCTGCGTCGTCGTGGCCGAGATGGCCGATCAGCCGCTCGACGACCGGGGTCCAGCGCTTGACGGTCGCGGGCGAGAGCTGGGCTTCCTTTGCGTAGGACTTGAAGAGGAGGCGCAGCGGCACCGGCGGCTTCGGCGCGCCTTCGGCCGGCGCCGTGGGCGAGACTGCCGTCGCGGACACCGGTGACAAGGCGGGCGCGGCCGGCACCGACGCGGTGTCGGTGGCCCGCCGGCTCCGGCTCGCGGCCCGCCGCGGACACGCGCGAGAACTTGGCGTCCAAATAGGAGGCGAAGCGCTCCGAATTCGTGATGCGCGTGCCGTCGATCTCGGCCCATGCGCGCCCGAGCCGCGCCAGCTCTTCGAGGTTGCGGATCCGCGCCATGGCGGGATCGCGCGTCTGCAGCGAGAACTTGATCTCGCTCTTGCCGACGACGTCCTTCAATCGTTCGGGGACGCGTTTCCGGAACAGATAGATTCCGCTTTCCGGATGGCGCTTGGGCGTAAACGATGCGTTAACCATGATCCGTGTGTACCGACGTTGTGTACCGACGGTGGATCCGGAAAACCCTTTGGATTCAAAAGGTCCGCTGTTTTCTAGGGTTTTCGAGGGGGATGGCGGAGAGGGAGGGATTCGAACCCCCGATAATTCGGCGCGGCTTCGGCAATCATTGCCACTCGCTCACAGCTCAAATCCGACTGCTCACCGCAGCGATATCGCTTTGTTTGGTAAGATCAGTTCGCCGTCACGAGTTGATCAAGGACCGTTCCGGATGTAACAATGAGACATCCCTTGCGTCGAAACACTGATCGGCCAAGTTCGGAAAATCAATGGGTTACGCTGGAATTGGTAGCGGGAGAGGCGAACCCCCGACCCCAGGATTATGATTCCTACGCTCGCTCATCTGGTCCGGTCATTGCCTCTTGTTTGGTGGCGCCCCTCTGCATCGACGCCCTCCTCCTCGCCGCGGCGGCGGGTATTGGCAAGCTCCGAAAGCTCATTCTTCAGCGCATGCCGAAGGGTTTCGACAGCAGGCATGTCGTTGACGAATTGGCGAACCTGGCGCGCAAGCTCGTGATCTGCTGCCACGCCAGAGCGCTGTAGCTCGGCGGCATAGTCGAGATATCGCTGCCGGATCGCATCCTGACGTGACTTAATCTTTTCGTCCCAAGGCCGTTTCACAGCCTTGCCGCCCCTCACCTCCGAAAGCACATCCGTGCGGGCGAACCGATCGACATCGGGCGTGATCTTTCGCGTGCGCAAAGCGAGCACCGGCCCGCGATCAGCTTTTCGAACCCGCCCGCGGGTTCGCCGTGGCGTTGCCTCCGCTGCGATCCCGCGAAGCCGGAGCTCGCCAGCAAACCGCTCCCGCCAGGCCTGAAGATCCGCCTTGCGAGGGTTGAGGCGCTTGCCGTCATGGCCCAGCGACCGAACAGTCAAGTGCACGTGGGGATGCTTGTCGTCGAGGTGCTGGACGAAGACGTAGTCGTGATTGTAGCCGAACGTCTCGATGGCAAATGCCCGGGAGGAATCCTTGACTGCGCCGGCGTCGGTGCCAGCCGGCATCGACAGGATGATGTTGACCGAAAGCGATGCATCACGCCGGCGCTTGTCGTCGAGACCGGCATCGTCCTCCCAGCGTTGCTGCAGATCTTTCAATCCGGAACGACCCGCCAACGTCGCGCCCTGCTCTGTCTCCGCCTCGAGCTCACCGTTTCGCGTGATGTAGGCAAGGTGCGACTTGAGATGAGCCACGCCCTTGGTGCGGCCGGTGATTTTGACCATGACCTCTGGCGCTCGGCGCACGATGCGCTCGAGCTTTGCGCGCATCGCCGGCGTAATGCGACTCCGAGCCGTCGGATCGGGGGTATCCCACTCGGCCCGCCGCGGGCGGCGATTGGGCGTTTCCCAGACATAGGAGATCGGCGGAAGTTCGGAGGCCAGGTCGCTCGGCCGCGGCGAGGAGCGCCGACTCATCGGCGTCCATCCCAATAATCCGCGTTGCCGTGCAGCGCATTACGTAGTTGGGCGAGCTCTGTTTCAATGACCAATGTGGCCTCTCGAATTGCGGACAGATCGAGCTCAACCGCCCTGCCCTGCAGCACGCTGGTGTTTGCCGCGCGCGCGATCTGGTTGATGTTGCCGCCGATCCGGTTGAGCTCACGAACGATAGCGCGAAGCGCGTCATGCTCGGTCGGGGAATGCTGCACTGGAGACCCCAATCGTGAGCGCACCAGGGCGACGATCCAGCCGGTTCGGGTCATGCCACGCTGATGAGAAACTTCCGCGAGCTGCCGCATCTCGCTCTCGCGAAATCGCACCGTCACTTTCTCCGGTCGCCCGACAGGCAACGCCAAGATGCGCGGCGCTGGCGCAGCTAGGGCATTAGCAATGAGACGCCGCAGCAACGCGGACTTGCCGCCCTGGGTAGCTGCAAGAACTGAGAACTGCGCCGCGACTTCGTCGGGGACGCGAAGCGAGATCAGAGCCATGCACTCCAATCCCAATCGCGATGTAATACATCGCTGGCGCGAAGCCTATCCTGCACTAGAAAAAGCGAATCTATCCACCCCCTCCATGTTGGTTCAAACCAACACGCTCGGCATTCAAAGCTCGGGCGTTGCTGCAAGTGAGATCCAACGTGACCGAAGATCGATGCGGAGAATTGCTCTTCGAATGACGCAGCCGCCGCCCCGAATCCTTGCTCTCCACGAACGCCGTGCGCGCAGATCGGCAACATCGGCACCGAATATGTGGACCGCGGCTTTCCAGCAGCCTCCGGCCTCTCTACAGCGCTGTGGGGGGCGCGTTCGGCCTCCGGCTGCTGCGCTGGCGCGCCATCCTTCGGATGGGAAATCCGCTCCGCCGTCGCGCCAACTATGGCAGCGTTTCTGAGGAGGCTGTCTAAAACCAGCTTCATGCGAACAGGATCTCTTCGATTGTGATGGTCGATACTGGAACCTCTTCCGCTACTTCTGCGCCATCAACCAACAGTACTGCGTGCCGAGAGCCTTGAGACGCGAGTCGATCGACCAGAAGACAGCCAGTGCGATCTTGGTGACGCACTCTGATCGTTAGAGATGTGCTCATTCGCTCGTTCCGATCGGCCGAAGAGTTGGGGAGCTTTTCCGCGATCGCCGTCACGCGGTCTCTCTCCATGGGTCGCAATGCCACTTGCGGTGCGATCGGGCTTCGTGCCGGTTGAGCTCCAGGCGACCCTTCGCTATCAGCAGGCGATCCGCGGACTTCCGTGCGGACTTTGCGAGCCAGTTGACGAGCGTGCGCGTCGGTAAAGCTCTCCTGTGCTGCGCATATGGTCTCGACAGCGTTGGGCTGTTCGCGCCAAGCCTGGTAGAGTTCATACACAGCACGGATTGACGAGCCGGCAAGTTTCGACCGGAGGAACTCCGGCATACTCTGGACCGACGCGTAGCGAGACACCCAGTCCCTCGGCTTGCCGAGCTTGCGCGAGATGTCGGCTTGGTTATCACCCTGCTCCAAGCGGCTCGCGATGAACGCCGCAATTTCGGGGGCATTGAGGTCATCGCGCTGGATATTCTCGATCATCTGAACATACCGATCCGCAGCCCCAACGGCATGAATGAAAGCCGGAATGTCGCGGAGCTCGGCGCGCTTCGCAGCACGATACCGCCTCGCACCCATGATGATCACGTACCGGCCTTCCTCTGTCGCTTGCCTCAGCACGATCGGTTGCAGCACGCCATGCTGACGGACTGATTCCGCAAGCTCCTCGAGCTTCTGTTCGTCGAAGCTGCGACGAGGCTGGTCCGGATCTTCGTCAATACGGTCGATGGCGATGCAAGCCGGTTGTCCGATTGTGGCGGCACCATCTTCCGCAGCGTCGATGAGCTGCTTAAAGCTGAGATCAAGCGCCATGTGCCGGCTCGTCTATCTGCGCGACGATCTTGGCGAGAACATCGCGGATTTCCCGACCAGCCTCTTGCGCAGAGCGGCGCTTCAGCTTCCAGACCGGCAGACGTTCAGCGACGGCCTCAGCGTAGCCGTCCCTTGCAACGATCTGGCCCGGGAACACATATTTGCCAGCCTCGCGCAGGAGCTGCTCAAGATGCGATCTTTGACGGGGCGACTTCGTGTTGAAGTTTGAGGGCAGTAGTCCGAGGAACTTCGTGTCCCGGCGGCCATAGCGCCTCTGCACGCCGATCACGGTCTGCATCAGCCCTTTGACGCCCTTGATCGAATAGTCCTCCAGATAAATAGGAGCCAGGACATGCGACGCCGCAACTAAACAGCCGACACTGCGCAGCCCAAGCGATGGCGGGGTATCGATCACACAGGCGTCGAACTGATCCGACGCGATTGCGAGGTTCTCTTGCAGAGCGGTTATGGCGGTCGCATTGCTACGATCGAGGTCAGTCAGCGAGCTATCGGCCGGCGCGAGCGTTAGGCCTTCGTCTTCCCGAGGCACAATCCGTATCCCCGGCTTGAACAAATCCGCGGCCAACGTTGAACCGGCATACTGCCTTAACGTATCCGACGCATTGCTCTGCGCATCAACGTCGATCACAAGTACGCGGAGGTGCGCTTCCGCCATGAACCAAGCCAAATGCACAGCAAGCGTCGTCTTGCCGACCCCGCCCTTTTGATTGTTGATGACAATGGTCTTCATCTTGAGGCCCGAAATGGGTCTAACGGCGCGGGAGTCATGTCCTTGTCCTCATGTCGTGGGGGATGTTGGTTTGAACCAACAGACGATTGCGAATCCGACCACCGGAACAATCCCGAAATTCATCCGGCGAATCCCCTGCCAGAAGAGTCAGGTCAGTTCTCGCCATCGAGGGGTGCAAACTCTGGCAAGCGAGGCTGGGATCGTGCTCATTGCTGGATCACTGCTGTCGACACAGTCGCGAGAGGATCGTCACGCGACGCGCGGAGACCGCTTGCGGGCTCCGGGAGCGTCGTCGTGGCGGCGCGAGTAGAGCCGTCCCCGAACGGCTCGCCCAAGCGGAAACTGTAAGCGCGAACCCGCTGGCTCCGAGGCTCGACTTCGAGTTAGCGCCACCAACTTGACGCTTCGCGGCCGAGTAATATACTAGTGTTCCAACTCGCATTGGAGGAACGCTTGGACCGACGCACGCCGCGCGATCGCGGCCGCCAAGACGGCCGTCCGAACAGCTCCACCCCAGGTGAGGTCGGGGCGGTTCTGCTGAGGCGCAATACCATCGCAGAGCAGATCCATGCCGTCCTGCGGCGCGACATCGTCTGCGGTCGGCTGTCGCCACGCGCGAGCCTAACCGAGCAGGAACTGGTGCATCGTTTTCGCGTCTCGCGAACGCCGATCCGCGAAGCCATGATCAAGCTCGCTGACGAAGGCCTGGTCGAGATTTTTCCGCAGTACGGCTCCTTCGTCGGACCGATCAAACTCGCCGAGGTGTTGGACAGCCAGTTCGCGCGCGAGACGCTTGAATGCGCGGCGGTGGAAAAGGCGGCCGCGCGCGTCGAGCCCAGGCAGGCCGACGACCTGAAGGCGCTTCTCGACCGGCAGCGCGCGCTACAGAAGGCTGGCGACGAGGAGGGTTTCTTCCGCGCCGACGAGGCCATGCATGCCCATATTTTTTCGATCGCCGGTCATCCAACCGCCTGGCAGTTCGTAGCCGGGGCCAAGGCACAGATGGATCGCGTGCGATACCTTGCCATGACGCTCCTGCGCAAGCAGCCATCCGTCATCGACCAGCACGTCCTGATTGTCGACCGGCTCTGCGCCCGGGACCGCGACGGCGCGGTGGCGGCCATGCGTACGCACATGCGAGGAATCCTGAAGACCATCGAGATTCTCAGGGGTGAGAAGTACGACTATTTCGCCGAAGGGGAAGGAGATCCGCAGCCAAGGCGCGAAGCGCTCGATCAAGCAGCCCGGAAGCGGCCGCGAAAAGTACAAGCCGACAACGAACCATAAGCATCGCGCAAAACGTTGCGCGCCAATTTCAAAAGGGAGAGAGAACGGCCATGACATTTGCACCCACTCGCCGCAGCGTCGTCGCGGGCCTCGCCGGCTCGTTCGCCTTCAACGGTCGCGCTTTCGCGGCGTCTCCGCCGCTGCCGTCCTCCCCCGTTTCCCTGAACATCGTCGACGTTGCCGGCAACCTGGCTTTGACGCAGAAGGCGATCGAGGCCTACCGCGCCAAGAAGCCCAACCTCGTCTCGAAGATCACCTTCACCAAGGCGCCGGCGCCGGAGCTGCCCGGCAAGATCAAGGCGCAACAGGGCGCTGGCCGGGTCGACATTGACGGCGTGCTGACCGGCATCGATGCGCTCTCAGCGGGAGTCGACCAGAACCTCTGGATTCCGACCGTGACGGACTACGCGGACAAGCTGCCGAAACTCGACGATATCTATTTGCCGGGCGCGCGCGCCATGCAGGGGCTCGCGGCCAATCAGGGCGTATGCATCGTGTTCTGTCCGGCAGGCCCCGTGATGGAATATATGCCCGAGAAAGTGAAGCAGGTGCCGGGCACGGCCGAGGAGCTGCTCGCCTGGGCCAAGGCCAATCCCAACCGCTTCATGTACGCACGTCCCGCCAATTCGGGTCCGGGCCGCGTCTTCATGATGGGTCTTCCCTACATCCTCGGGGACAAAGACCCGAAGGATCCCAAGGACGGCTGGGACAAGACATGGTCCTTCCTCAAGGAGCTTGGGCAATACGTCGAATACTATCCCGCCGGCACGGGCGCCGTGATGAAGGAGCTCGGTGAAGGCTCGCGCGACATGATCCCCTCACAGATGGGTTGGGACATCAACCCGCGTGCGCTCGGGGTCGTGCCGAAAGAAGCCAAGGTGTTCTTCCTGAAAGGCTTCCACTGGATTCTCGACGCCCACTATCTCTGCATCCCTAAGGGCGTCAGCCCTGACAAGCTCGCGGTGCTGCTCGATCTCATCAACTATCTGCTCGGCAAGGATGCGCAAGCAACCACCTATGACACCGGCTACTTCTATCCGGGACCGGCCGTGAAAGACGTCACGCTGGCGATGGCGCCGCAAGACAGCCAAGACGTCATCAAGGAATTCGGTCGTCCGGAATACGAGGCCGCAATCACCGGCAACCCGCAGGAGCTGCCGCTGACACCCGACAAGCTCGTCTACGCCTTCAGCCGCTGGGATGAGCAGATCGGCGCGCAAAAGAAGAAATGACGTCCGGTGGCCCGCCCTTGTGGCCCTCCGATGAGATCAGCCCGTGCTCCCTGGAGTTCTTGATACATGTCGATTGCAGGACGTGACTTCCGCGAGCTCCGGCTCGAGGACCTGAATCGCAGCTTTGGCATGCTGAACGCCCTCAAGAGCGTCAGCCTGAGCATCAAACGGGGCGAGTTCATCGCACTCCTCGGCCCCTCTGGATGCGGCAAGTCGACTGCACTCAACTGCCTCGCCGGTCTGCTCACGCTGACCGGCGGCAGCATCTGGCTCGACCAGACCCGGATCGACCGGCTCAAGCCGGAAGAGCGCGGCTTCGGCATGGTATTTCAGAACTATGCGCTGTTTCCGCATATGACGGTCCGCCGCAACATCGGCTTCGGGCTCGCCATGCAACGCAAGCCGAAGGAGGAGATCGCGCGCAAGGTCGAGGAGGCGCTTGCCATCGTTCGACTCACCCAGCAGGGCGACAAGCTTCCGGGTCAGCTTTCGGGTGGCCAGCAGCAACGCGTCGCGATCGCGCGCGCCATTGTGATCGAGCCGCCGCTGGTTTTGATGGACGAGCCGCTGTCCAACCTCGATGCCAAGCTTCGACTTGAGATGCGCGCGGAGATCCGCCGCATCCACGACCTAATCGGCTCGGCCACCATCTATGTCACCCATGACCAGGAGGAGGCACTCTCGATGGCCGACCGCATCGTGGTCATGCGCGACGGCATGGTGCGCCAGGTTGGCACGCCGCCGGAACTCTACGCCCGCCCGGCGCATGCCGATGTCGCGGAGTTCATGGGCTATCGCAACTTGCTGCCCGCGCGCGTGCTCGAGGGCAGCGGCGCCGATGGCATCCACGTATCCGTCGGCGGCGCGGCGCTCAAAGGCGTGGCCGTCGAACAGCGCCCCGCCGATCAGGCGATCGTCGCCGTTCGGCCTGACGATCTCAGGCCCGCCAGCGACGGGCCGGTCGCCGCGATCGTGGAGAGCGCGCAGTACCACGGGCGCGATTTCTACTGCTCCGGACGTGCCAGCGACGGCACCGAGCTCTATTTCTGCTCACCGCAGCCGGTACGGAAGGGCGAGAACGTGCTTCTGGCGGCCGATCCTACCCGTGTACTGATCTATCCGGGGGCATCATGACTCATAGCGCCGATCGACTGGCGCGCACCGCGCAAGAGAGCGCTCAAGAGCGGACTCCCTGGCGCGTCCGGCTCGCGCTCCATGACATCGACGGCGTCACCCTTCTGGTGGTGCCTGCGGTACTGTTTGTGCTCGGCCTCTTCGTCTATCCATTCCTCTATGGCTTGGTGCTGTCGTTCAAGCCGCGCGCCGGAGACTTCCTCGCCAACTACAGAAAGTTCTTCTCCGACCCGTTCCTCTACGACACGATCTACGCGACGTTGCGGCTCGCGCTGCCGGCGACAATCATCAACGTACTGATTTCGATTCCTGTCGCGCTCCGCGTGCGCAAGATGCACCGCCGCCGGCTGCTGACAACAATCCTCGTCATCCCGATCACGCTCGGCACGGTGCTGATCGCCGAGGGCCTGCTCAACTATCTCGGCCCGCAGGGCTGGCTCAATCGCACGCTAATGCTGTTCGGCGTGATCAGCGCTCCGCTGCGGCTCTTGCACAACTATACCGGGGTGATGCTCTCGCTGATCCTGTCCGGCTTCCCCTTCACATTTCTGTTGACGCTTTCCTACATCACCGGGATCGATGCGTCGCTCGAGCAGGCTGCGGCCACGCTCGGAGCGACAGCGCGGGCACGCTTCCGACACATCCTGCTGCCGCTGCTGGTGCAAGGGCTCGCCGTCAACTTCTGTCTGTCCTTCGTCCAGACGTTTTCAGTGTTTCCCTCAGCGGTGCTGCTGGGCGCACCGGCCGGCGACACGCGCGTGATCTCAATCGCGGCCTATCAGGCGGCCTACGAGCAGTATGACGCCTCCATGGCCGCGGCGATCGCAATGATCATGGGCTTCGTGCAGCTCGCCGTCGTCCTGCTGGCGCTCGCCGGCCGAAAGCTGTTCTACCGTGGGGCCGCCGGCAGCGGAAAGGGCTAGAGGGACGACAACACAATGGGCAGGAACAAGACCATCTCCGAACGGTTGTGGGCCGCGGCGATCTGGGCAGCCGTTATCTTCTTCATCGTAAACTTCATGGCGATGATTGCGACCGTCGTGATCAACTCCTTCGGAACACGATGGCTCGGAGCGTGGCTGCCGGCCGGCTATACGACGCGCTGGTATCGTTCGGCGTGGGACGAATTCCAACTCGCCGACGTGTTGATCACCACCTTCCAGGTGGTCGGAGCCGTGGTGCTGCTATCGGCGCTGTTCGGCGTACCCGCAGCCTATGCGTTGGCCCGCCGCAACTTCCCCGGCAAGCAACTCGTGATGCTGCTGTTCCTGCTGCCCCTGATGATCCCCCCGATCACATTCGGCATTCCGCTCGCGACCGTGCTCTACCAGCTCGGCGTCGGCGGAACGCTTTGGGGTGTCATCATTGCCAACCTCGTGCCGACAGTACCCTTCGTCATCCTGGTGATGATACCATTCATCGAGCAGATTGATCCGCGGATCGAGGCGGCGGCCCGCGTGTTCGGCGCCGGGACCGGGCGGCTGTTCGTCTATGTCCTGGTCCCGCTGCTCGCGCCGGGCATCTTGGCCGCGCTACTGCTGGTGCTGGTACGCACGATTGCGATGTTCGAACTGACTTTCTTTACCGCCGGCCCCGACAGCCAGACGCTGGTCGTCGCGCTCTACTACGCCGTCTATGCAGCCGGCGTGAGAGCGGGCCAGTCGATCGACGCGATGGCCGTCATCTACATGATTACCACATTGGTCTGGCTCCTGATCGCGCTGCGTTTCGTCGATCCCACGCAAATGGTCGCCCGCGCGAAGCAGGAGGCGGCGCGGTAATACAAGGTGCCTACCTGTGTGGCTTGCGAGGCCGCCGCGGCATTCACGGCGAGGTGGTGTCCACGAGCAGCGAATCGGTGTTTACGCGATCACCCTCATTGGGCGAAGTGACAGATGCTCGCCCCTCCGTCGCCTTTCCGAGCGATGGGCTCACTGTTCGCACCGACCTCCTGCACGATCGGGCAGCGCGTCCTAAAACGGCAGCCGGACCGCTGATTGATGGAAAACCAGCATCCGACGCTGAACGGGTCCCGATTAGACACCGCCGATGTAGGCGCGGGGCGGATTGCGATAAAGCTCGCGGCTTCGTCGATCGCGACGATCCTGCCCAGTATCACCGGGATCCGGTCGCGGATGTAGCTGACAACGGCCAGATTGTGCGCGACGAACCCATGAGTGAGTGGAAATTTCTCCTGAGGTCAACGAGCAGATCGAGCACCTGCGATGGAAACCTCGAGTGCCAATATTTGCTCTCAATCAGTTTCGGCCGCACCAGCGCCGCGCGATGTCCAGACTCTCGTGCTGCTCACTTGAGAATTCGAGCGGATCGTCCTGCCCGTGAGGCCTCAATCGTCGACCGGCGCAACGATTGCGGTCGCAGCTTCCTGGAAGCTGACGTTCACACCCTGCCGAAGAGATCGATGATGTTCTGAACGGAGGAGCGGCCCTTAACGACGGTGCATCGCAGGGCGCAAGACGAGGGGGCTTATGCCCCCTCCTCGGCTGCGAGCGCTTCGCCGCGTTGGCGCATGAGTTCAGCGAGTTCAAGCTCGAGCGCCTTACGCTCCGCCGGCGTAAACAGGCATTCGCGGAGCTCGGCGCGCAATTCTGCGATGGTGTCGATGGTGATGATCGCATCTCCGGTCGAAGGGAAGCAGGCCCCGCCTTCCGGTGGAGCCCACTCGGCAGAGCTTCAGTCCCGGTTCGGCCGGGACCAGATCAGTTGGAGCCCTTCCGCACCTTCGACCTCGGTCAAGGTGGCGAAGATCGGAGCGGGGAAGCTCGGGTCGTCCAGCTTGACGGAGAGGTAGTCGCGCTCGGTCTCCTTAGCGGTCTTCTGCCAGGCCGCGCCCAACTCGACGTTGCCCGAGTAGATGCGGAAGTGCGGTCCCTTGTCGGAAGGATTCTCGACGCGGATCAGCTTGGCCTTGACGTTGAGGTTGAGCGTCTTGATTGCGCCGGAGAAGCCATTGCCCGTGGAAGTGAAGGTGCCGATGGTAGCCATTGTCTCATTCCCTTGGTTTTCTCGGGCCGCGCCTATCGCGACCTCGATGGCGGTCGTGAGACCGGAGGCGATCGACCTGCACCTAAAGGGCCGAAATGAAATGGAGGACGGCCGGCAGCGACTTTCTTGGACCGCGAGGAATGGTGCGCAGCGCCAGGGGAAGAAAGTCGAGGACGGACGTTGCAGGGGCAAGATCGAGAGCCCGCAAAGCGGGATCGCCCTTCGGTCAGACCAGCCTCTATCGAGGACGCTGATGGGTGCGCCCATCGCGAAAACACATGGAATGAAGACAGGCGGCCCTGGTCGTTTCATCCATTCGCATCTCAAGGCAACGGGCGTCGCAGCGAGACGTACTTCTCCTTAAGTAGGCCACCTAAGCGCCGCGTCATCACCCGCAATGGAAACCGTCGCTGTCAGCAACGTCGGCGCACCTGTCGAACTTGCCATCGCAAAATCGATAACGAGGCTGGCGACGTACTGGCCATGAAGATGCAACCCGCCCTCCGCATCCATGCGACCGACCGCCCTGCGAGGCGTGAAACAGATGCTAGCGTCGCTGGGCATGCCGGCCACCGAGTCCGGGCGATTCCGCTGGCACGCGCGATGAAACGAAGCTGGGCGTTCGGGTTGCAACGCCACAGCGTTGGCGAGGGTTGTGAGCACAATCGGCCTCTGCAGCAATCCGGCTGCCGGGCGCGATTTTCAACTCGAATGTTATTTATTTGGCCGGCGGTCGCAGCGGGCTTTCCGCCCACTTCCGGGCGGCGGGATCGCGCAGCGGATCGTCCTCGCAGACCAGGCAGACGTAGCGCGGCCGGCCGGGCGCGACGTCGTCCGGCACGGCCGTCATCGGCTTACCGCACTTCGGGCACAGCTTCCGGCTGAGGTAGAGCGGAGTCATGGTTTTTGCCTGCCGGGACCAGCTTAGTTCCCCGTGCGCCGCGAGCACAAGTCAATCGACGAAAATTGTCCGCATGCACCAGACCGCTTGACGCGGAGCGCGTCTCACACTGAAATCCGATTTTCAGTGATGTGGCGGGGTGGCGTCGTGGAAGAATTTTACAGGGGCTTCGCGCAGCGGGCGCGCGATCTGGCGGAGAACGCGGACCCCTTCACCAAGCGGCGGCTGCTCGACCTAGCCCAGCGATATGATCTCAAGAGCAGACCGGGAGCCCCGGGCGGCCGGACCCTCCCGCCACCGCGCGCGATGCCACCGACGGCGCTGTTTTCCGGCTCCGGCGAAGCTTAAGACCAGTCGGAGCGCGGCCCGGTCGTCGGTTTTCTATGTTTTCATCGACCGGTCCGGGTGTCGGCCGCCCGCGGTCGCGGTGCTCGCGTTAGTACAAGCTGGCCCTACAGCACTGAACCGCGCTGGCGCAGGCGCGCCGCGAAGGGTCATCGCCTGCGCCGCGCGATCTCGTCAGCGACCATGCCCTCCGCCCGCACCAGCCGTTCATGCAGGGTCTCGAACATATCGAGGATGTCATCATTCGGTTCATTCTTGCCCTGCTCGATGGCTTCGGCGACGAGCTCATCGAGAGGCGTCTCCTCCAATTGGCCTTTCTCCAAGAGCTCTTCAAACAGACTGTCGCTGCTCGGCTGCGGTTGGATGCGACCGTCGGAGTTGCACCAGACTGTGAATGTCTGAAGTCCCAGAACAGCGTGCTCGACCATCTCCGCATCCAACGGAATCGTCCCCCAGGCCTCGCCCGCCTCGTCCGCGAACCCCGCCACGTACATCCGCTGCTCCGTGGCGCCTTCATCACGAGCCTGGAAGAACGGCGTGAGGATGATTGGAGGGTGTTTTGCCATGACGATCTCTCCGAACGCTTTACGTCGACCCGGCGCAGCAGCCGGATTAGCGCGGGTAATTTGATCACACGAAAAAGGCAACCTGGGAACGGCGCCTCATCGCCTTACGCCCGCTGCTTGTCTCGCCGGCGAGAATTGATCTGCGCCATCAGGATCGGGCCAAGCGAAAATTCGCCGACCTCGGCTTTTCGCGTCAAACCGCGCAGATAACCGCCGGCGGAATTGATCGCCGTCCCGCGCTGCAGGATACATGCGACGACGATGGCTGCGGGGACCTCGCCCATAACCTTTTGAGCCTCCTCCCAGGCGCTCGGGCTGATGCCCAGCATCGCTCGCACAACGGTCGCGGTAGCGAGGAAATCGCGCCAGTTCGAAACCCCACCCTTCGCATAGTCGACGATGTCAGGACACGCACTCAGGACCATTCCTAACGGATACGCCCCCTCCCCGACTCGCGAGGGTTGAGGTTTGGGCTCAACTCCCGCCGCCCTGCCTTCTCGAAGGACAGGTTCAAGATCAATAAGGGCGTCTGGTTTTGAATTCTGTATGTGGCGCTCAGAATGGGACTCATTGGCGCTCGGATCCTTGGATTTGATGTGTGCTTCCAGAAGATTGAGTACGTCGTCGGCAAGCTGAGATAACTCGTCGGCGATCGGCTCGAGCTCCTGGCGCGTAGCCGTGCGCGGAATCTGGTCGACGATCGCGCGGAAGGCGGCGTGGACAACCTGCCAATCGGCAGGCCCCTGCCCTCCCCTTCGCGTCGGGACGGCTTCCTCAATGCCCGTTGCAATCATCTTCGCGATGTCGCGCCGGCACAGCGTGATGCGCTCTCGTACGAGCTTGAGCGCGCGGGCC
Organism: Bradyrhizobium sp. LB8.2; assembly: GCF_040548035.1. Lineage (NCBI taxonomy): Bacteria > Pseudomonadati > Pseudomonadota > Alphaproteobacteria > Hyphomicrobiales > Nitrobacteraceae > Bradyrhizobium > Bradyrhizobium sp. LB8.2. The sequence goes on from NZ_JBEPQV010000041.1 coordinate 49,553, forward strand.
TCGGCTTCGATATCGGCCGCCAGGCTCTCGAACTCCTCCGAGCGCACGACCAGCGGCGACAGGTCGAAGCCGAAGGCGAGCTCGATTTCACCGGCATTGTCCTTCCGCGCATAGCGCTTGCCATTCGGACTGTCGCGCCGAACGATCAGGCCCGCGTCGACCAGCACAGCGAGATGGCGCCGCAGCGTCGATGCCGGCATGCCGTGCGCGCGCCGGGTGAGTTGATGGTTTGACGGAAAAACAATCAGATCATCCTCCCCTGTCAGCGCCGTCTCAGGATGGAAGGTCAGCAGCGCATTTAACACCGACAGCGCGCGCTCCGACACGCCAAGGCGCGGCCGCGCCGTGCAGATGGCATGGAAGATCCTCCATTTGTGCACGATCTTTTCGGGGGAACGTTCCGTTGCGACCATCTGGCTTGCCACATGGGCAAGCGTCAGCGATCGCCGCCCAAAGGGCGTCGTTGGGGAGTGTGACTGCATGTCTTTGCCTCAGCTGGGCAAAGAAAACCTGCTCGCCGAAACGGCGATAAAATCGCATAGAAACTCTTGACTGCGATTCGCGAAAGTGATTCTCTGTCAGTCGCCAAACTTGAAGAGAAGGCTTCCGGAACTCCGTTTCGGGGGCCTTTTTTCTTTTCCCTTGTCTGCTCCTGGTTCGGGTTTACGGGACGAGGCGATTAGACCTCGGTAGTTTCCTGACCGCCGCTCGTCTTGGAAAAGGCGTCGAACAGCGCCGGGAGTTGGTCCACAAGAAACGCCGCGAATGTCACCGGAACATTCTTGTCGATGGTGAGCTTTAGTTCGCGGTCGGTGTGACGGATCTGGGCAATCTTGTCGCCGGATGCAGACAAAACTGGCTTCTCTTCCGATGGCTTCGATGTCCCCGCGGGAGATGGACGGCTTGCTGCTGAGAATGCTGCGAGAAATCGCGCGTCGGTTTCCCGCTCTGCAAATTTCGGTTCAACGATCGCCGCTCTCACACGTTTGAGCGCGGCGGCATCCTTGATTAGTTCAGCGAACGACTGCCAGCGGCCGCGGCCAACTTTCGGAGCCTTCCCGATCGCTTGGATAACGTCGGTTGGAACCGATCGAGCGACGGCGAGAAGTTTCGAGGCCTCCGCTCGATCGATCGACAACGCATCTTGCACGACTGACCGGCTATGCCCGGCATCTTCGATATGCATCGCGAAGGTCGCGCGCTCTATAAAACTCAAATCTTCGCGCGGTGCGTTCTCAAGTCCTTGCGCCACGACAAGCGCTTCATCTGACAATGACCGCAGGATCGCTTTGACGGGAATGCCCAATTCGCGCGTGGCGCGAACGCGGCGATGACCATAGGCGCTCTGGTAGCGCCCTTTCGCTTCGGGATGCTCCCGAACGAGAATGGGCACCTCTTGGCCACGTTGTGCGATTGACTGTTTAAGTGCCTCGAACGAGCTATCATCATTGTCGCGAAACCGGTCGGACAGGGGTGACGGATCAATAAGCGAAGGGTCGATTTCAAGGATCACGGCCCCAGATGCAATTCTTTCGCGAAGCTCCTCGTTCTCTTTCTCGACTTCGGAAAAAGAATCCTTCAACGAGCGGACCGAGCCCGACGAGACCCGCGGCAAGGCGCCGGGCATGTTGTCAGCTGACAACGGGCTAGATTGCGGGGCCGTGAAAAGGCTCTTGATGGTGTCAGTACGTTTGCTCATCGACCCCACACCTTCTTGAGAAGTTGCGCAACTTCGGCATTGACCGCGTCGACTGATTCCAGTGCCCGGTCGTAGGCGCCTCGCCCTACCGTGCCGCGCTCCAGCTCATAAAGTGACTGCTTGGTGAGACCGGCATTAGCGATTGCAGTCGATTTCCAAACGGTGGCCTGGAGCACATCCGATCCAAAGAGATTGCGAAGGAGCGCCACGATTTGAGCTTCGGGCACGTCGTTGGGATCGTGTCGCGTGATGACATACCGGATGAAATCGTGATCAAGTCGCCCGCCAGCTTCCTCGATGACGGACATGAGATCCGACGTCATGAGGAGAAATTGGCTCATCGATGCGACATCGACCATCTGCGGATGGATGGTCACGAGCATCGCGGTGGCCGCGTTTAGCGCGCCCATGGTCAAGTAACCAAGTTGGGGTGGGCAGTCGATAACAACGACGTCGTAGTCGTCTGCAACCTGGTCGATGGCGCTGGCGACGCGGCGAAAGAACAGGTCGTGTCCGCGTTCACGCCGCTCGATCATTGCGCGAGGCGTATGGTGCTCGAACTCCATAAGCTCGAGATTGCCTGGAACGAGGCCTATCCCGTCAAAGTAGGTCTTCCGGACGATCTCGCGCATCGGCCGGCGGTGCTCGTCATATCGGATGGCACCATAGAGGGTTTCATTCGCCCCAATATCAAACTCGGGCTGGTACCCAAACATCGCGGAAAGCGAAGCTTGCGGATCGAGGTCAATCGCAAGGACCCGAAAGCCGGCAAGGGCAAGATACTGTGAAAGATATAATGCCGTCGTCGTCTTGGCGGAGCCGCCCTTGAAGTTCGCTACGGTGATAATTTGGAGCTTGTCGCCCGGCTGGCGGCGCGGGAGAAATTCCAGCGCTTCTCGAGGGCGCGCGCTGGCTAGGTACCCGCGCAACTCATGAATCTGGGCCAGGGTGTAAGATCGGCGCCCCCCGGGACCCGTCGCCGGGTTCGGTCCAAGTCCGTCGAGCGAGAGCTGTCGTAGATACCCATCGGACACGCGCGCAATTCGCGCTACCTCCCCTGAGGTGAACGAGCGGAGAGACTTGCTTGCTGAGGGCGGAAAAAGCGTCGTCGCGAGCGACCGAAGTTGACCGGAAAGAATGCCGGCGTGGCGAGTGATCCGCGCAGATGCTGTCTCGCTCGTAGCAACCGATTGTTCCGCTAAGCTCGCCATTTGCTTTCTCAAGACGGTTTCTGCGCGTCAGACGCCTAATCTCCGTCTTGAGAGATGGCCACGATTCTATGATTTGAGCAAGAATTAAAGGGTTAATGACTTATTAACGCTCGATGGCGCGCCCCACGGCGAGCTGGGCCTTTTTGACCCACCGCCTTGCTGTTGTCAGCTGACAACAACGGCTTCGGCGAGTCGGGCGAACCTCCACTATGGTGTGAGTCGGCCGGCCTTCACGAGTCTCCAAGCTTCATTTCGTAGCTCACCAACTGCTGCGCTGAACGGTGCTGCCGCCGCCGGAGCTCGAGCAGCGGGACGCACTCCGCGGCGCAGCCTCCGTTGAGTGCTCAATCTCAGACCATGTACTGCAAACTCCAGAGAATCGCGCCACCGTGTGGCGTCGGTTCCCCCTGCCATTCGCCCGACGCCGCACCCCCCCCCACGAGGAGCGCCCTCCCCGCCTCATCTACGACACTGGCCTTAGGCTCCCGAGCTGGATGGCGAGCCAGGTTAAAGTGGCGATGTCGGTTCGCTGCGGTTCTGCGGCCCGCCGGACCGTCTCGGTGTCTATCGAGGGGTTGGCCGCGTCACTTCGCTGCGCTGTCGCTCGCCCGAAAAGACGAGCAGCAGGACCGCACGGTCGCAGGGGTCCACCAACCGGTTGGACGAATAGCTCGCGAGCAACCGACCAAGCACACCCCAGGTCATCCGCTCTTGCTCTCCCTCCGCGCTGCCGTGAGCACACCGACGGACCACCAGCCGCGACGTCGATCTCAGGCTCAGCGCTGCAAAGGGACCCTCCTGCCCTTGCCAGGATACAAGGTGCCACCGCCCGCCGACCATCGCTCCATCGGGGCGCGTGCGATCCGGCGAAGGAACGGAAACGTGCAGTCGGGGCCGTCACCTCGACCGGCATGACGGGTTGCGGATCAATCTTGCGCGGGGCCGGATCCAACTCATGATGCTGGAAGCCGAGGTGAGGGCAGGCGAACCTGCTGCCGGAGCTTGGTCGATCATAGGCCGACATCGGGCGGAGCCATAACCGTGCGTCATCCGGAAGAACCAGCTGAAGAGCACGCCGGCCTCCCGGTCGGCTGCCTCAGTCCTATCAGGAGGTATCCGAGGCGTCTGTCGTAGGAGCAGTACTCCTTTGGCGAGAAGCAAGACCGTCGAGCGAATACGATCTTCCCGATGGTGGGTGCTGTCGCGGATACCTGCGTGACACTTGAAGCCGACCTGACATGCGGAACGCCGACTCGAGCTATGGTGCCACCAACCACCCGGTGAGCATTGTTGTCAGCTGACAACAATGGCCTTCCCAAGGGGATGGATGTTGTCAGCTGACAACAGTTTGTGCCCTCCGGCCATCCGTGGCTCCAACTCGCCGAGACACGACCGTATCGCATCAGTAGTCGCCGTCGATCCGCGCCCCGAGGAATTCAAACCCGGGAAAGGCGCGGGCGAGGACCGGGACGAGGTCGTCGTCAGCCCGGATGATCTACCAGGACGGCCTCAGGGGGAGGCAGCGTCCGGGAGACGGAGAAGAGGGGAGGCGTTCACAGACAATTAACCATAAAGATTGACCTCACACGCCGCGAAGGCCGCGCGTCTTGGCGGGTCTGCCGGGGATACCCCTGGATCGACGCAACCGATCGGGGACTGCCCGCACCGTCGACCTGAGTGGGCCCAGATTAGCGAGGCCTAAGATCCTGACAAATCTACCCAGCGGCGAGGCCGGTCCTTCCTTCAGTGTATCCGTGGAGATATTGAGGGATACACGATGAGGACTGGATGAGCGCACATGGCCTTCCATCAAGAAGCCGGAGACCGACGCGCTCGCCCGCAAGGTGGCGGCGCTGAAAAAAATCGGCGTTACCGAAGCAGTGCACGCGGCACTCGCCCATGAGCTCGCACGCGAGCAGGGTAAGCTGTCTTTGGTCGAACTCAGCGTCCAGTTTTGCCGGGATCTGCGCGCCAGGGGCAATCCGCACCGGGCGCAGCCCGCCGACAAGGCGTTCCGCGACGGTCTGTATGAGGACACCTGGCGTTCATTGACATTTTGGCCTTGACCGCGCTCTTGACCGACGAGGACGAGGCACGCGAGTTTTTGGCCCGCCTGCAGCGGAGCGGAACGCGTCTCACGTCACCGACGGTCGCGGTGGCGCCTGAGACGCACGGCTCGGGCTCGCGCTCGACGCCTTCGGCAAGGGCCGGCATCCGGCGAGCCTCAATTCCGGGGGCTGTTTTGCCTACGCTTGCGCCCAGCATCTGCCGCAACTCTTGATGTTCAAGGGCGGCGACTTTCCGCAAACCAATATCGAAGCCGCCTAAGCGACCCCGGCCGGGCGGTCGCGGCATCCGGAAAAGAAGCGGCTTGTCCGGAGTAGGGCCGGGGGTTGGCACGGAGTGCGGTTTTGTGGTCGATCTGAAGCTAGGCGGCGAAGATTTTACCACGCTGCGGGCTCGGAATCGTTGATTACGCGGTGACGACCAACCCAGTCGATAAGAGGTAGTTATCGATAGTGAGGGTGACGGGAACCCGCGTCGCTATGACGGAATCCAATGCTATGTTAGCTTCCGTTTCGTCCATTCTCGTTAAGGTTATCAAGATCTTGCCGACAAGCTACGAAATCCCCGATCCGCTGCCCTGGGCTCAACTCGCCGGTCCGCTCGCGGCCGCCGAGGATACAGTCGCCCGGCTCGACGAGCGGCTAGCCAAAAGCCTAATCCGCGACGGCACAATCAGCCGGATGCACTTCGCCGACGCCTGCGCCAGTCTGTGGCTTGAAGGCGAACTTGTCCACCTCGACGACTTGGTGCTCCACGACGCCGGCATGGATGTCCGCACCCCCACCCATGAGCTGACCCGGGCCCATGCCGTGTTGCGCGTCCGTCGGCGCATCGCCGAGGCGAAGCCCGATTGGGCGCTGTCAGCTGCCGGACTAGCTGACCTCCGGGGCCGAGGCGAGCGAGAGGAGGGGACGGGCAACCGGAAGGAAGTTGAGGAAAGTCTCGGGGTTGACGAAGACGCGGAGCGGGAGGAGGTGGGTTTCGAAGGGCCGCTTGGCGCCACCGATCCCCACCTGTCCGCAGCCTTCGCCGCTGTCGACGCCGCGAACGCCAGGGCAGAGCGCAGGCTCGCCGACGAGGCTCGGTCGCGACCGGAGCGGGATCCGCTAGTTTACGATCCCGACTGGGACGAGGAAGGCCGTCTGGATCACTGGCGCGGTGTGGTCAACCAGACCCGCGGCTTGCCGCCGACCTTGGCGGCGGCGATCGCCGCGGATGCTTGGGATGCGATCGAACCGCTCGAACACTCGCCTTGGCTAGGCCGCCTGCTCGCAGCTAGCGTATTGCGCGACCGCGGCAAGACACGCTGGCATCTGCCGTGCCTGCATGCCGGGCTGAAGGGCATTCCGCGTGAGGGCCGGCGGCCACGCGACGGCGCAGCGCGGCTTGTCGTGCAGCTCGAGGCGATGACGGCCGCCGCCGAGGCCGGCCGCAAGGACCACGACCGCTGGCTGATGACCAGAAACCTGCTCGCCCGCAAACTCGCCGGCCGGCGCGCCACTTCAAAACTGCCAGCTCTCCTTGACTACGTGTTGACCCGGCCGATCGTCTCGGCCGGCATGATCGCGGCGGAGCTCGGGATCACGCCCCGTGCGGCCCAAAACCTCGTCGCCGAGCTCGACTTGCGCGAGACGACCGGTCGAGGACGCTATCGGGCATGGGGAATCCTTTAGAGCACGGCGCGGCCATTGAGACCGCAAGCACCCCCTATGTGACTCTCAGCTTGGGAGGTCCTGGGGGCACCTCGCAGGTTCAGTCGTCCTAATTCGGCCGGGGGGTTCGCTTAGATTAGTGTTAGTTATCGTAGCCTGACTACGATTTTGGTATCCAATTCAAGCTTGCGGAATTTTAGAATTGTTCATAATATCGTAGCATGGCTACGACTCACAGGGACAAACTAAACAGGCTCTATACCCACTCGGCGCCCGCGACGCCGCTGACCTCCGATGACCTCGCCGCCCTCGGGATATCAGCCGACCTGGCCGTCCACTATGTCCGCGCCGGCTGGCTGCAGCGGCTGGCACGTGGTGTCTATTGCCGGCCCAACGATCCGCCCGCCTTACATCCGAGCCTCGTCCTGCTGCAGCGGAGCTTCGAGGGATTGCATGTCGGCGGCAAGTCCGCCCTCGACTGGCATGGAATCCGCCAATACGTCTCCCAACGGCCCATCCTTCATCTGTACGGTTGGAAAGCGGGGCGGCTCCCTGAGTGGTTCACCCAGCGCTTCCCGGCCGAGTACCACCGCAAGCGGCTATTCAAGGAAGAGCCCGGCGCGCTGCTTCATGTCCGGCCCTTCGAGAACCGCAAGGGCGGCCCACTCGTCTCGGCGCCCGAGCGCGCACTGCTGGAGGTGTTAAGCGAGGTTGGCATCCGGCAGCCGCTGCAAGAAGCGCGCGAGCTGGTCGAGAGCACTTACAGCCTGCGCGCCGACGTGCTGCGCGACCTGCTCAAGCGATGCACGAGCGTCAAGACCGTGCGCCTCTGCCTGCAACTCGGTCGCGAGCTTTCCCAGCCTTGGGTCGGCAAGTTCGATCCGTCCCAATTGCCCAAGGGTAGCGACCGGCCGTGGGTATCGCGCTCGGCTGACGGGCTACTGGTGTTGAAGCCATGAACCAGCTCTACCTCGACAGCGCGCGGCTGCTGGCGCGGGTTGCGCCGCTGGTGCTCGTTGACAATACGTTCGCGCTCAAGGGCGGCACGGCGATCAACCTGTTCGTGCGCGACATGCCGCGGCTCTCGGTTGATCTCGACCTAGTGTTTCCCGACCATACCCTGCCGCGCGAGCAGGCGCTTGAACGCATCAACGAAGCCATCCGCAAAAGCGCCGCGCGCCTGCAGAGGCTGGGCTTCCAGACCCACGCGCCGGCCATTGCAGAATCTGGGGAGACCAAGCTGCTGGTGCGGCGTGGCGGCATCGAGGTCAAGATCGAGGTCAACTTCGTCATGCGCGGCGTCGTCCATCCGGTCCGCACGGCCTCGCTGACGCCGAATGCACGCGAGACGCTGCTGGCGGATCTCGAAATCCCGGTGGTGTCGCTCGAAGACGTGTATGGCGGCAAGCTGGTCGCGGCGATGGACCGCCAGCATCCCCGCGATCTGTTCGACGTCATGCAGCTCTTCGCGCACGAGGGAATCACGGCCGGCATTCGCCGGACTTTCGTCGTCTATCTCGCGAGCCATAATCGGCCGGTGCATGAGGTCCTGTTTCCATCGCTGCGGGATATCCGCCAGGAGTTCGAGAACAACTTCTCGGGCATGACCGCCGAGCCTGTTAAGCTCGATGCGCTCTTGGCAGCGCGCGAGCGCATGGTGTGCGAACTGCAGCAAGGTCTGAGTGCCGATGAGCGCCGCTTCCTGCTGTCGCTGGTCGCCGCAGAGCCCGAATGGTCGCTACTGGGCGTGCCCCACCTGGAGCAGCTTCCCGGCCCGCGCTGGAAGCTGCAGAACCTGGAACGTCTTCGGAAGGCCAACGCCCGAAAATTCGCCGAACAATCGGACACACTGGCGCGACTATTCGGATGAGTGGTCGGACTGAATTGCGACCCGGCAGACGATTCCGGCCAAAGGCTTCGATGGGTCATGCACCGCTCCGCTTGACGAAGAATCGCGCCGGGAGTCGGAGGAGGAGAGGCCCCGCCGGGACGGCGGGGCCTGCGAGGTCGAGGTTCAGTCCCGGCTGGGGCGGGACCAGATGAGCTGGAGACCTTCCTGGCCTTCCACCTCGATCAAGGGGGCGTAGATCGGAGCCGGGAAACTCGGATCGTCCAGCTTGACCGAGAGGTAGTCGCGCTCGGTGTCCCTGGCGGTCTTCTGCCAAGCCGCTCCCAGTTCGACATTACCGGCGAAGATGCGGAAGTGCGGTCCTTTGTCAATCGGCGTTCGACTGGGACCCCCTCGTATTGCCGCATCAGCGAATGTTACCCTGATGGCGCCATTGGACTGGTCGATGCGACCTCGACTGATCGGCCGCGCCAAGTGGCTTTTCCG
>NZ_JBEPQV010000042.1:0-58360 GCF_040548035.1 Bradyrhizobium sp. LB8.2
GACTTGATGGAAGCCACTGTGGACCCTTGTCCCGGGGTCCCGATTGGATGCCGATTACCCCGAATACGGGGTCCTTATTCCATGCCGAAACACACCGTGCCTTTCCACAGACGCGCCATGGTTTTTGCTCTCGTCGTCCGACGTCGCATCGCCAGCGTCTTCACAAGACTGCGGAACACGACAAGCTCCAGCAATCCCAAGGCGCTCTTGATGTCGTCGGCAAACGAATGGTAGTTCGCAAACCCACGGAACTCTGAGTTATAGGCGAGGACGGTTGCAACGTCGCTGGTTACCAGGAACTGCTCGCGCGGACTGCCGGTCTTCTTGGCGAGATCGCCATAGCCGTGTTGCTTGCAGAACTTGGTGACTTCCTTGCGCGGCACCCGCAAGCTGACATTTCCGGTGGTCGGCCGACGCATCACGCGCCATGTCCGTCCAGCCGGTCCCTTGCGGCTGGATTTTCGTCCAGCCCCGTAGGATGTGTATGTCGAGACGCGATAGCTCAAGAAGGTCACTCCCTTTGAAGCGGCGTGAACCCCACTTTTCTCGGGCGAAACGGTGAGCTTCAAGGTCTCCGTCAGGAATCGTTCGACGCAGGCCATGATCTCACACGCTTCCCGCTTGCTCCCGATCACGCCGATAAGAAAGTCGTCGGCATAGCGGCAGTAGCGGAGCCTTTTGAAGTTGGGGTCCATCGGATCGACGGAAGGCACTTTCCGTCTCTCCTTGTTGATGGCTTTGATCTCCGCAAATGCAGCATCGATCTCGGCCCGATCCGCGCCTTCGGCACGGAGCCGTTCAATCTTCCGGCGGAGACTGAGGACGCGCCGTTCCAACGCCACGTAGCGCGGGAATGGACGTCGCTCACGGCCTTTGTCGAAGTCCGCCTTCATCATCTGCATGTGCTGGTCCAGCTCGTGCAGATAGATGTTGGCGAGCAAGGGCGAGACAACGCCGCCCTGTGGCGTGCCACTGTAAGTGCGTCCGTAGACCCAATCTTCCATGTAGCCTGCTTTGAGCATTCCTTCGATCAGACCAATGAACTTATCGTCATCGATCCGCTTCCTTAGAAGCCCAAGCAGGATGTCATGGTCGATGTTGTCGAAGAACCCACGCACATCCACTTCGACCAGCCACTTGCAGCCCGTCCAACTCTTCTTGATGAGCTTGAGTGCGGTATGACAGGATCGCCCCGGGCGGAACCCATGTGATTCATTGAGGAACACAGGTTCATAGATCGCTTCGAGTAGAATCCTGACCGCCTCCTGAACGAGCCGGTCTTCCACCGTGGGGATACCCAGCGGTCGTGTCTTGCCGTTGTCCTTCGGGATATAAACCCGCCGGACTGGCCGGAAGCGATAAGTGCCATCTGCCACGCGCCTGGCGATGTCGGCGAGCTTCTCCAGCGACATGCCGTCGAAGGTCTTGCCATCTACACCGGGCGTCAGAGCTCCCTTGTTGCGGGAGACCTTTTCGTAGGCCCACTCGAAGAGATGCGGACATCTCATCAGGCGGTGAAGGCCATTTACGCGCTTACCCGACCGCGACAAAGTCGGCAGTGATTCAATTCTCCTCTGGATGGTGACGGCCTGCATCAGCAGAACCTCTCCGTCGAAGAATCTTCTCTTCGCATACTGCACATGCCGTTATTGGCGGCATCGTCCTTCCCCCGATCGGAGGCGCTTTCGGTCCGGTCACCCGGCCTTATACGCATGATCGTCCGCCTCGCGGCGGCTGTCCCGGCCATTACGTCGGGCATTTGGGTACTACGACGGCTCCGTCGCCATACAGGTTCGCAAACGAACCTGCTGCAGGCGATCCCGTAGTTACGTGTGCGGGGAGTTGCGGTGTGTTTAGGTGTCCCATTCGTCTCCTTGACCCACGGATGGTGGTCGTCCCACGCGAACTGGTGACAGTTCGCACTGGCCGGTGCGATCTGCCCCGCGTGGCGTAGCGTGTCAGCCGCGTTCGCTACTGCCAGCCCTTTGGCGACTGGAAACTGGGATTCAGGCAATACAGCTTTCACCATGCACACCTTACTCTGTGCTCTCCACCGGGCTGCGGCGCCCGATTTCGAGACGTTTCCCGGCATGCTCTGGTCCCGTTCCCCTTTCGGAGTCTCAGTCGTTTCCGACACCGGTAAGCCGGGCAAGTAAGAGCCATAACCAGCAGGCTCCATTCTTTCGAACACTCCCTTCTTCTCCACGCCTCAACGGCGCACGCCATCCGGCTTCGATCCCTCGCGCGATCATGAGTCGCTCGCCGGAGGCACTCGCCCTCGGTCCCGCCGTCACTTCGTTCCGGCGTCGCTATCACTGCCCTTCGTTCGGGTGCCTTCTTAACCGGTCTCGCGACTGCACTCGGTCCCGGGTCCCGCCGCTGTCGCGTCGGCGCTATGCTGACCCTCCTGCGGGTGCCTCTTTTCCTTGTTCATGGAGAGCGCTTCGCGCTCGCATTGACGTTTGTTTCGCTAAGAGGTTCGGCCTCTCGCGCACATAAGCGCGCCGTCGTGCGCGCCGCGAGCGCGGCATCGAAGGCCGCCGATTTTCCTGCTCGCCTTTCTGCCGCCCGGGATCGATTCCGTCGTTGAGGGCAATGAGGAGGCCGCGTGATGCATCCGCACGTCGTTTCAGTGTCCGTCTTCAGTTGGTGCGGCGCGTCAGAGAGTGAGAGGAGCGTTGGCTTGCCTGTGACGGGTAGGAGGTCGAGAGAGAGTCTTTCGGCCGCCCGTCGTGGAGAATCCGACATGGCAAGCGTTCAGAAAATCAAACTCAGTCCCTCCTGCGATATCCCCTTCAACAAACTGGTGCTCAGCCAGTCCAATGTCCGCCGCGTAAAAGCCGGCGTCTCGATCGATCAACTGGCGGAGAGCATCGCTCAGCGCACACTGTTACAAAGCCTGAGCGTTCGTGCGGTCGTCGATGCCGACGGCCAGGAGACCGGCATGTTCGAGGTGCCCGCCGGTGGACGCCGCTACCGCGCGCTCGAACTGCTGGTCAGGCAGAAGCGTATGGCGAAGACGCAACCTGTCCCCTGCGTGGTCCGGGATGGCGGCATCGCTGAGGACGATTCCCTTGCCGAGAACGACGAGCGGGTCGGCCTGCATCCGCTCGATCAGTTCCGCGCGTTCAAGCTGCTGCGTGACGGTGGCATGAGTGAAGAGGATATCGCCGCGCGGCACTTCGCCTCGCCGGCGATCGTCAAGCAGCGCCTGCGTCTGGCGTCAGTGTCGCCGCAGCTGCACGACGTCTATGCCGACGATGGCATGACGCTCGAACAGTTGATGGCCTTCTCGGTCACGACCGACCAGGCGCGTCAGGAGCAGGCCTGGGACAATGTCAGCAGATCCGGCAACGACGAACCATATCAGATCCGGCGGATGCTGACGGAGAACACCGTGCGCGCTTCCGATCGTCGTGCCCTGTTCGTCGGGCTAGATATCTACGAGCAGGCCGGCGGTACCGTCCTACGGGATCTGTTCGCACACGACGATGGCGGCTGGTTGCAGGATGTGCCGCTGCTCGATCGTCTCGCTACCGAGAAGCTGAAAGCCGAGGCCGAGACGATCGTCGCCGAAGGCTGGAAGTGGATCGAAGTGGCGGTCGATTTCCCCTATGGCCACACCAATGGCTTGCGCGAGCTGGACGGCGTATCCGCCGATCTCACCGCCGAAGAGCAGGCAACCATCGAGGCGCTCAAGGCCGAATTTGCCGGGCTCGAAGCCGAGCATGACGGCGCGGATGAGCTTCCTGAAGAGGTCGACCAGCGACTTGGCGAAATTGAGACGGCTCTCGCCGCCTTCGACGATCGACCCATCATCTATCAGGCGACCGACATCGCCCGCGCGGGTGTGTTCGTCTGCATCGACGCCGAAGGCGCGCTGTCGGTCGATCGCGGCTACGTCCGGCCGGAGGACGAAGTGCCCGTGACCGAGCCAGAGCAGAACAGCGATGGCGAACCCGCGGCCGTGGCCGGCACCGAACCATCAGCGCCGGTAATCCAGCGCGCCGTCATCACCATTGGCGGGCAGGTTGCGGAGCCCGAGGACGAGGATGATGATGCGATGAAGCCGCTGCCGGACCGCCTGCTGACCGAGCTCACGGCGGAGCGGACGTTGGCGCTGCGCGACAAGCTCGCGATCACGCCTTCGGTCGCCTTCCAGGCGGTGCTGCACAAGTTCTGCCTCGACGTGTTCTCCCGCTATTCCTCCTATGGGACGGCGATGGAGGTCTCCGTGCGTAGCGCCAGCTTCCCGGTGCAGGCGCAAGGGCTGAAGGACACGCCAGCGGCCAAGGCGATCGACGCGCGCCACAAGACATGGGAGGAGCGCCTGCCCAAGGACAAGGCCGATTTTTGGGACTGGCTCACCGGTCTCACGGGCGACGAGCAGGCGGCGCTCTTTGCGCACTGCGCCTCGTTCGGCGTCAATGCGCTCTACGAGAAAGGCGACCGCTATGGAGGCGGCGTCACCCCGTACATCGTCGACCAGCGAATCGCGGACGCGGATCGCATCGCCCGGGCCGTCGACCTCGACATGGTGGTGTCCGGTTGGCGGCCGACCGTCGAGAACTATCTCGGTCGGGTGCCGAAGCGCCGCATCCTGGAGGCGGTGCGCGAGGGTGCCGGCGAGCGGGCCGCCCAGCTCATCGACCATCTGAAGAAAGGTGACATGGCTAAAGAGGCCGAACGGCTCCTGGCCGAGACCGGCTGGCTGCCTGCCCCCCTGCGGATGCCCGATGCCGAGCAGGCGGCGCCCGTCGACGCCGCGGAGCCCGAGGTCGATGGCGAAGCGCTGCCGGAATTCCTCGCCGGCGACGACGAGGAAACTCCGGCCGATGAAGCGGACGAGCCGCGCATGATTGCTGCCGAGTAGAAACGTTGGCTGGGGCGACGATCTTCGCCCCAGCCTATTTTTATGCGCTACGGGCCACCTGTGGCTGCACCCTCAGGCCGTCGATCCAGATCGCGATCCTGCCGGCGGCGACGAGACCGGACGTTTCCGCCACGAACCGCCGCACCGCCCGCGTGCTGCTTACTTCGAAGCGACGTCGATAGCCTTGGGCTACGGCGCGATCGGTAAAGCCTTTCAAAGCAGCAAACCCCGCCGCTTCCTGGATCTCGAACTGAACCCTCCACCGCGTGCGTCGCGGCCGAACATCATCGAGTACCTCGACGCTGATACGGTGCTTACTCTCGCTGCGGACGGTGACAGGTTCGATCTTCTTGGTGGGAAACTTCAGAATTTGAGCCATCAAATCCTCCTTCGTTGTGCGAAGCGGTTCGATGGTCTTACCGGGGCTCGTGAACCGCATGCCGAGACCCGCCCCGCGCAAGTGCGCGGGAGCAGGTCAGCGGCAGCCTGTTGACCAGGCCATTCAGCTCTTGAGGCGAGCACCACAAGCGGTTCTTGCTGCGCAGCGCGCAGCGACCCTGACGCAGCGAAGATAATGTCCTGCCTGCAACGTTTCAAGGCATCGGGCAGAGAGTGAGAGTGAGGCCGGGACGGGTTTGAGCCGGCGCGGTCAGAGAGAGCGCCGGCCGGCTCGCTAGTCCCCGCTCTCCTTAAGGCTCCCCTCATGAACCACCTTTTCTCGATCGCGGCCGACGAGGCCGCTTCGAACTCGTCTGCGCGCGCTCCCGAGGATGCCCGCGCCATCATCGCTGCGGCTGAGCAGCTTCTCCCGCATGTCGAGTATGGCCGACGCATCGACAGCGCGCTCTTGCGCGACGCGATGCAAGAGGCCTTCGGGGCGTCCGATGCGACAGGCGCCTGGGATTGGAAGATGGCCTATGACGCTTGTGAGGTCGCCACCGTCCTGTTCCTGCGCAAATACGGAAAGGCACTGTTCCGCAAAGCCGCTTCTCCGGCTTCACGACTGTCTGCCTTGGCCAAGATCGCGAGGCTTCTGCCGACCCACACGCGCCGCTCTGCCGAAAGCGAGACTTTCCAGCAATTCTCGACGCCGATTCCGCTCGGCTTGGCTGCGCTGACCGCGGCCGCTGTTACGGCGGCGGACCGCGTGCTGGAGCCCTCCGCTGGCACCGGGCTGCTCGCCATCCTCGCCGAGATCGCCGGCAGCGGTCTCGTGCTGAACGAACTGGCCGAAACCCGGGCCATGTTGCTCTCTTCCCTCTTTCCGGCCATTTCCGTTACGCGCTTCGACGCGGCTCAAATCGACGATCACCTCGATCCCGCCGTCGTCCCGAGTGTCGTGTTGATGAACCCGCCGTTCTCGGCAATGGCGAACGTTTCCGGCCGCATGGCCGACACGGCGTACCGTCACATTGCCTCGGCGCTGGCGCGTCTCGCCGATGGCGGCCGGCTGGTCACGATCACCGGCGCAAACTTCTCACCCGAAGCCCCAGCCTGGCGCGACGCCTTCGCCCGCTTGCAGGAACGCGGCCGCGTGGTGTTCTCCGCCGCGATCGCCGGCGCGGTCTATGCCAAGCACGGCACCACGATCGAGACGCGCCTCACCGTCATCGACAAGGTGCCTGCCGATGACCCGAACGCGTTTCCGGAGTCGCCTGGAATGGCGCCCGACGTCGCGACGCTGCTCCGTTGGATCGGCGAGCACGCTCCGGCTCGCTTGCCAGTCGCATCAACCAGCGCGATTCCCGTTTCAGCCTCGCCGGCGCCTCGCACCGTGCGCGGCTATCTCGCGCGGGCGGCCGGGCAGTCGGCCAATGCCTCGGTCGCCGCCCCCGAAGCGATTGACCTCGTCTATCAGACGACCGATTGGACGCCGCCCGAGGGCGCGCGCCTCAGCGACGCCATCTACGAGGAATATCGGCTGCAATCGATCCGGATCCCCGGCGCGCAGGCGCATCCGACCAAGCTGGTGCAGTCGGCCGCGATGGCCTCGGTCGCGCCGCCGAAGCCGAGCTACAGGCCCCGGCTGCCGGCCAACCTCGTCAGCTGCGGCGTCCTCTCAGACGCCCAGCTTGAGACGGTCATCTATGCCGGCGAGGCCCACGGCAACTATCTCGCCGGCGCCTGGACGGTTGACGAGACCTTCGACCTCGTCGCCGCCGCGCGCGACGATGCTCCGAACGCCGTCCGCTTCCGTCGAGGTTTCATGCTCGGCGACGGGACCGGCGCCGGCAAGGGTCGCCAGTCCGCCGGCATCATTCTCGACAACTGGCTGCAGGGCCGGCGCAAGGCGGTCTGGATATCGAAGTCCGACAAGCTGCTCGAGGACGCGCAGCGCGACTGGTCGGCGCTCGGCATGGAGCGTCTGCTGGTCACGCCGCTCTCGCGCTTCCCTCAAGGGCGCGAGATCCGGTTGGCCGAAGGCATCCTATTTTTAACCTACGCTACGCTGCGGTCCGACGATCGCGGCGAGAAGCTATCGCGCGTCCGGCAGATTGTTCAATGGTTGGGCTCCGACTTCGACGGCGTCATCATTTTCGACGAGAGCCATGCCATGCAGAATGCCGGTGGCGGCAAGGGCGAGCGCGGCGATGTCGCCCCCTCGCAGCAGGGCCGTGCGGGCTTGCGCCTGCAGCATGCACTACCCAATGCCCGCGTCGTCTATGTCTCGGCGACCGGCGCCACCACGGTCCACAATCTCGCCTACGCTCAGCGCCTCGGGCTCTGGGGTGGCGAGGACTTCCCGTTCGCCACGCGCGCCGAGTTCGTCGAGGCGATCGAGGAGGGCGGCATCGCGGCGATGGAGGTGCTCTCCCGCGACCTTCGCTCTCTCGGCCTCTACACCGCCCGCTCGCTTTCCTACGACGGCGTCGAATACGAGCTCGTCGAGCACCAGCTCACCGATGAGCAGCGGCGCATCTACGACGCGTATGCCGGTGCCTTCGGCGTCATCCACAATCACCTCGACGCGGCGATGCAGGCCGCCAACATCACCGGCGAGACCGGCACGCTCAATCGTCAGGCGAAGTCGGCCGCGCGCTCGGCGTTCGAGTCCGCCAAGCAGCGCTTCTTCAGCCATCTGCTCACCAGCATGAAGACGCCGACCCTGGTCCACTCGATCGAGCGGGACCTGGCCGAGGGCCATGCCGCGGTGATCCAGATCGTGTCGACCGGAGAGGCGCTGATGGAGCGCCGGCTCGCCGAGATTCCACCTGAGGAATGGAACGACGTGCGCGTGGACATCACGCCGCGCGAGTATGTGCTGGATTACCTCGCTCATTCCTTCCCGGTGCAGCTCTATGAGCCCTTCACCGACAGCGAGGGCAATATCTCGTCCCGGCCGGTCTGCCGCGACGGCCAGCCGGTCGAGAGCCGCGAGGCCGTCGTCCGCCGCAATGAGCTGATCGAGCGGCTTGCTTCGCTTCCGCCTGTTCCCGGCGCGCTCGACCAGATCGTGCAGCGTTTTGGCACCGACCTCGTGGCGGAAGTGACCGGACGTTCGCGCCGCGTGGTGCGCAGGGGTGACCGCCTTGCGGTCGAGAACCGGGCCGCTTCCGCCAATCTCGCAGAGACCGCCGCCTTCATGGACGACGTGAAGCCCATCCTCGTCTTCTCGGAGGCTGGCGGCACGGGGCGCAGCTACCACGCCGAACTCTCGGCGCGAAATCGCAGGCTTCGCGTCCATTATTTGCTCGAGCCGGGCTGGAAGGCTGATGCTGCGATCCAGGGTCTCGGTCGAACGAACCGCACCAACCAGGCGCAGCCGCCGCTGTTCCGCCCCATTGCGACCGACGTGAAAGCGGAGAAGCGCTTCCTCTCGACCATTGCGCGCCGGCTCGACACGCTGGGCGCCATCACGCGCGGCCAACGCCAGACCGGCGGCCAGGGCCTGTTCCGACCCGAGGACAATCTTGAGAGCCACTACGCCCGAGATGCGTTGCGCCAGCTCTATCTGTTGCTCGTGCGGGGGAAGGTCGAAGGCTGCTCGCTCCATATGTTCGAGGACGCCGCCGGCCTGAAGCTCACGGACGCGAACGGCATCAAGGACGAGCTGCCGCCGATCACGACGTTCCTGAACCGGCTGCTTGCCCTCACCATCGACCTGCAAGGTTTGCTGTTCACGGCCTTCGAGCAACTGCTGAATGCCAAGGTCGAGGGCGCTATCGCCAGCGGCGTCTACGACATCGGGCTCGAGACACTGCAGGCTGAAAGCTTCGTCGTCACCGATCGGCGCTCGATCTACATGCACCCCGCGACCGGCGCGCAAACCCGGCTGCTCACGATCACCGAACGCCGGCGCAATCGCCCCCTGACGCTGGATCAAGTGCTCGATTATCTCGCCGATTCTCGGGCGGTGCTACTGGTCAACGAGCGTTCGGGACGTGCCGCGGTGCAGATTCCGGCGCCGAGCTTTATGCTCGATGACGGCGAGATCGAAAGCCGCGTGCGGCTGATACGTCCGATGGAGCACCATCATGCTTCAATGATGATGATGCACGAGAGCCACTGGCAGCCTGCGGATCGCGAGACATTCGCCACAGCATGGAACGACGAAGTCGTCGACGTACCCGAGTTCGCCGATAGCACCCTCCACATCGTCGCCGGCTTGCTGTTGCCGATTTGGAAGCGACTTCCAAACGAGTCGACCCGGGTCTATCGGCTCCAGACCGACGAGGGCGAGCGCATCATTGGTCGCAGGGTCTCGCCAGCCTGGGCGGCGAACGCTTGCGCGACCGGCACCAGCAGCTTGACCCCACACGAAGCTTTCTCAGCGCTGATGGAGGGGCGCGCCGTGCTCGACCTCGCCGAGGATCTGCAGCTCCGTCGTGCCCGCGTGATGGGCGCACATCGCATCGAGCTGTCCGGCTTCACCGATGCAATGCGTGACCGGCTGTGCGCGTACGGCCTCTTCAGCGAGATCATCTCGTGGAAGCTGCGCATGTTCGTGCCGACCGATGCGACCGGCGCCGAGGTGTTGGCGAAGGTGCTCGACCACTATCCGCTTGAGCGCATCGGCGAGCAGGGGGCCGCCTGATGGCCCGCGACAACGCCTCCGAACTGGCCCGCCGTCTCGCGCGCGACGCCGAGGCGGTGTGCCGCCATTACCTGTCCAACGGGCGGCGCCAGGGCCGCTACTGGACAGTGGGCGACGTCCGCAATACGCCCGGCCGGTCGATGTTCGTTCGGCTCAGCGGACCGGAATCCGGTCCTGGCGCGGCCGGGCATTGGACCGATGCCGCCTCGGCCGAATATGGCGATCTCCTGGATGTGATCCGCGAGAGCTGCGGTTTCGTGGACTTTCGCGATGTCGCCAATGAGGCACGACGCTTTTTGAGCCTTCCGCGTCCTGAACTGGAGCCGGAGCCAAATCGCCACCGGTCGAGAAAATCCCCCGCGTCAGTCGGGTCGCCGGAGGCGGCACGGCGGCTCTTTGGTATGTCGCAGTCGATCGCAGGCACGCTCGTCGAAGCGTACCTCCGCAATCGCGGCATTCCGGCTTTGCACGAAACTGGAAGCCTGCGCTTTCACCCGCGTTGCTACTACCGGCCCGACGACCACAGCCCGACCGAGACCTGGCCGGCCATGATCGCTGCCGTCACCGATCTCTCCGGCGACCTGACCGGCGCGCATCGCACATGGCTTGACCCCGACGGCTTCAGCGAGACGACCCTCGGCAAGGCGCGGATCGACACGCCGAAACGGGCGATGGGCGACCTGCTTGGTCACGCCGTTCGATTTGGCGTGGCGGGCGAGGTCATGGCGGCCGGCGAGGGCATCGAGACCATGCTGTCGCTCCGGAGCGTCCTGCCGACCATGCCGATGGTCGCAGCCCTCTCGGCGGCGCATCTCTCCGCCATCCTCCTCCCGGACACGCTCCGCCGGCTCTACATCGCCCGCGATGACGATCCTGCCGGCGACGGCGCCGTGGCGACCTTGATCGACCGCGCGCGGGAGGTCGGGATTGAGGCGATCGTGATCTCGCCACGGCTTGGCGACTTCAACGAGGATCTTCGCCTGCTCGGATTGGATGCCTTTCGGGCCGTGAGCCGCGTGCAGATCGCGGCGCAGGACGTCGCGCGCTTTATGGAGCTGGCGGCATAGCCGGAACGGGATGAGGGGCAACGCGGCCGCTTCGTTTCCGCCAGGCCGCTGGTCATGCTTCCCTCGGCGCCGGAGAGGACCGCACCCACGGCCTTCTTAAGAGGGCGATCGGGCGGCAAGCGGCCCGGACCGGCAACCTCTGGGGCCGACTATTTTCCGTCGGCGGCAGAGCCGCCTTTACATCGCGAGGCAAAATAGTCGGCCCCCTTCGGTCCTCCGCTCAGGCTCCGGCCCTTCGCTTCGCTGCGGGTGCAAGTCCGTTCCGCCTGCCGCCTTCGTCGGCCATGAAGGCCGCGATGGGCGCGGTCGATTCGACGAGGGAAAGCCGCAATGACCATCGACCACGACGACAATTTCGAGCCGCACCACAGCTCGTCCCCGACCGACCAGGTCCTCCAGGAACTCCAGCTCTATGGCTACCGTCCTTTCCACGATGAGCCCGATCCCCGGGGGCTCCCTGAAGCGCGAGTTCTCGCCGGCAGCATCGCCGACATCTTCGATGCCCTCGTGGTGGCGCTGTCCGATACCCGTCTTGAGCCCGACCTCGAAGACCTGCTCTGGTCGACAGTGAACGTCTTCCATCGCGCCATCGACAGGATCGAGCGCGAGCTCGACGACAACGAGCTGGCGCAGCAGCGGTCGCAGCGGGAGCAGGACGGCAGCGAGATCAAATCCGTCGAGCTGGAGCGACTGACGGTAGAAGGGCAGACGCGGATCGAGCGACGCAACGCCTTCGAGCTGATGCGCGACCGGGCCGCCGACGAGTTCGAACGCCATACCCATTCGGCCTGGCGGCCGCGCAACGGGTCGAAGGTTAACCACCGCAATCTGACCTCTGCGATGATCGACAGTCGCGACTTCCTGGCTGCGAAGAAGCGCGCCGATAACCAAGTACTCCTGCCCGCTGGGCCAAAGGTGGCGCTGACTGGTGGCCTTGAGTTCAACGATCACCGGTTGGTCTGGGCCAAACTTGACCAGGTGCACGCCAAGCATGCGGACATGGTGCTGCTGCACGGCGGATCGCCCAAGGGCGCCGAGCTGATCGCCGCCAAGTGGGCCGACAACCGCAAGGTCCCGCAGATCGCCTTCAAGCCCGACTGGACCAAGCATGCCAAGGCCGCTCCGTTCAAACGCAACGATGCGATCCTGGAGGCGCAACCGATCGGCGTGATGCACTTCCCCGGCACCGGCATCCAGGACAACCTCGCCGACAAGGCCAAGAAGCTGGGCATCCCAGTCTGGAAATTCGGCGGCGCGTGAGCGCCGCCGCAAATTCCGAGAACGAGGTGCCCTCGGCTCGTTCAGTGCCGCTGATTGTGCGACGAGCCGCGGCCCCCACGGGTGGGCTGCTGCCTGGCACCAGGTTTGCTCAGATTTTCGTTCAGACCAAAATTACGATCATGCCTCCCATTCACGTCCCCGTGCGCGGCCTTGATCACCTCTCTGACCTCGAGGGCGGTATTGGCGATTGTCCATCCTTGCAGCCGGCATGTCTCCCGCACCTCCTCATCGGTCGCAGCGAGGATTTCCTCGCTCAGCGCTTGGAGCAGGTGGGCCAGATCGCGACTCGGGTGCCAGCGCGTCATCACTTGCTCCAGTTCTGTTGATGGCGCAGCAGAGCGCGTCGCATCCGCCGTCGCGTCGTGTCGTAGTCGAGCTCTGACATATTGTGGACACTGCAGATCTCTCTGGCCGCCAGGCCGTCGGCCAGGCCCGCGATGATCTTCAGCGCCAGCGGATCGCCCTGAAACAGCCGATAGACGTTGGCCAGCGCCTGTGCGGCGGCCAGGACCCGCTCCGGGTCGGGCTCCTCATCGGCCTCCTCACCGGGCCAGCTTCGCTGGCCCGGATCATCGCGGCTCACAAGCAGCCTTTGCTCGAGCCGCGCACGCCGCCAATGGTCGTTGCAGATGCTGCGCATGACGCCCGACAGGAACGCCAGGATGGGTACGTCGGGCGGCCAAGGGCGCGAGCCATCGAGGACGCGTGCGATCGCCTCGTGGAAGATGTCGCTCCAGCCCAGTCCGCCCGGCAGATCGCGGCTCCACAACCGCGCCAAAGCTTTTAGCCGCGCGAGCTCGATATCGGATAGTGCATCGAGGGCGGACGCGACATCGGCCGCGCGGGCAACCGCGAAATCACCCTTGGGAGCTATCGTCAATCGTTCCATGGTCACACCATTATGCGCTTCACCCGGCCCAGTGCGGACAGCCAATGAGAATAATTTTTGATGTGTCCGCGCGGGCGGCCCTCAGGCGCATCGTCTGTATCGCAATAGGAGAGCCTCCATGGAGGACACGTTGGTAGCGGCGCGCCGCTGGTATGCAGAAGACCTGCGATACAAAGTCCCGGTCCTGCGTAACCTGCAGCTGATCGAGGCGTTTACGTCTGTTCCACGCGAGCAATTCGTCGGCGCTGGGCCGTGGCGCATCATCTCGGACCCGTATAGCGACGCATTCATGACTCCCGATGCCGATCCGCGCTGGCTCTACCATGACGTTCTCGTGACGCTCGATGCGAGCCGCAACCTCAACAATGGGATGCCCAGCTTCTGGGCCCGCAACTTCGAGCATCTCGACATCGCGCGCGGCGATCGCGTGCTCCAGGTCGGCGCCGGGACCGGATATTATTCGGCGGTACTGGCTGAGATTGTCGGATCCACCGGTCGCGTGACGGCAGCTGAAACTGACCCAACCCTGGCCTCACAGGCCCGAGCGAATCTCGCCAACTGGCCTCAGGTCGATGTCGTCTCGGGCGATGGCCGGGCGGTGGACGTTGGTGAACTTGACGTCGTTATCGTATTTGCCGGATCCACCCATCCGTCCCGCCTTTGGCTCGATCGCCTGGTTGAAGGCGGCCGGCTTCTGATGCCGCTGACCGACGAGTCCTGGAAGGGCTTTCTTCTTCGCGTGATCCGGCGTCGAAACCAATTCGATGCCTCTTCGATTGGTGCCGTCTCTATCTATCCTTGCATGGGTGGACGCGACGACGCGGCGGGAAAACGTCTGCATGCCGCATTCGACGGCCTGCCGCCCGGCAAAGCTCCAATCCGCGCGCTGCACGTCAGCGATCCCAGCTCTGACGATGCAGAAAAGGTCTGGTTTCAAGGAGCCGGATTTTGGCTGGAACGCGAGCCCGTCGAAGCGAATGCTGTCGTTCCGAATGATCGGAAAGGGTTTTGATCGTATGAGCCTGCTCACGCTGGACGTTCGTCAAGAAAGTCAGTGCAGCAGTGGATTGCGATCCTATCCAACCCTCTGGGACAGGTCGTCCGTTCAGACAAGCCGCCAGTGTCTATTCGTGATCCGTCCTATTCGTGATCCGTCCCCATCGAAACCTCTGGGATGTATCCCAATTGCCGTTCCAAGGCGGCCAAAATTAGGCGGGCGGACTCCAATTGCGCAGTCGCCTCCGCTAGGGCGTTCTGCGCTTCGTCAGACCGCGAAACCGCCGCCGAGCCAATCTCAAACAGGCTATCCTTGAGATGCGGCGCCACTCTGCCTCGCATGGCACGATCCAAATCAACGTGCGTGCTCTTCAGTGCTCGGTGAGCGCAAGCATCCTCTCGTTCCAGGTCTTCCACCCATTTGAGCGCCTCGCGATATTGCCGTATCGCTGCAACGACTCTGCTTTCGAGATCGGTGTTACCGCTCACCCGCTCTTCTCCTCGCGAATCTAAGCAATTTGTGCAGGCGTGAACGAGCAAAAATGAGGCGGCTCATAGAAGGTGGGAGCGGGGCCAAGATAAAGTCATTCGCCTCGAAAACTAGGCGGGCTCGCGCCAGAACCGAGTGCTGTAGTTGTTTAATCCGCGGGTATGCGGATCGACGATCGCCTGAAATGTCTGCGGAATCTTCTCTCCATCACCGCCTTCCCTAAAATAATCCCTAACCGAATAAAGTGCGCCTCTCGTCAGATGTTCCCATATTTGACACAACTCGGTATGCCGATCCTGCTCCTGCCTGGCGGCGCTAGGCTTTTGCTTGGGAGCGGAGATCGTATAGTCGGGTCGTAGATCTACGTCATGGACGAACGTTATGCTGCCAGACGTCCACTCGTCACCGACGGTCCGGCGCCACCGATAGCTCACTCTGACGCTCAGGCGTTTATCGAAGCGGTAAGGCGGCACGATCTGGTCATCGACGTAGAAGAGCTGCCCTTCCTTCTGTTCGGTTTCCATTCGTCGCTTCATGGCCTCGACCGCGAAGGATAAATCACTGCCCGCGCGTCGGAGGGTGTTTTCTGTTTCCGCACGCTTTCGTGGCGCCTTGGCCTGGCGGTGCTTCGTCAACGCCTGCTCAAAATAATGAAGTTTTCTCGCAATGTAGGGTCCACAGCTCGCGAGAGGGAGGTGGTGAGGATCACCCAATCGTTCCTCGCGGATTGCTTGCTCGACAAGCCTGCCCAGCTCGTTGGTATCGATCGCCGCGAGGGCATTTTGTTGATCGCGAGGGATATTGATCTCACCCATGCCGGGCATCCTCATTTGTCCTGTTGAGGCTCGAATGATCGTGACGACCTCCGGGCTGCAGACGTAGACCGGAAATCAGCTACCGGAAGAATCGCAATTCATCGATATATAATATCAGCACAAAACTCATAAATCGTAAGGCTTTCTCTTTTGCCGCGGTGATCGCCGATGATGCTCAGAGGGTGGACGTCCGCTTACCGCTTCCCTTCTATCGAACGTCAGTATCTCCGCGTTGCATCGCTGGCCGCGCATTCTGCTGCGCTGAAACCACGAGGCTGCCGGGTTTCCGCTATACGGCTTCAAGCGCTAAGGCGGTCAGGCAGTCGACGGACTGCCCCGTATTGGTGATCGGCTCCATTCAGTCGGGCTCGCCGGTCACGGCGATCCTTGCCGCGCGCGCATAAAAGGCCAGCTCGGTGTCGTCCTCGATCATATCGTCAAGCAACGTCTTCATGTCGCTTTGATCGGAAGCCGACTGAAACGGCCCTGGCTCACGCTCGATCGTCAGCACCGCGATCGCGAGCGCTTTCTTCACCAAATGCAGGTCGCGTCCTGTGAACTCCGCCATGCCAGCCTCCTCAACCGCACATCGCCTCACAATCCATTCTAGCCGATCAGCCACCGCACCGTAACGGCAATGACGTTCCAGCCGAGAGCCACGCAGCACTGAAAGCCAGACTCCTGTCTGGCGGACACCGCCCCCGCTGCCTTTGCGCTGATCCTTGATCCGGCCGTAGGCCTGACGCCATCAACCCGCAAGGGGTCGGCTTATGCTGAAGCGTGCCGCCGCTTCGTCTTCGCCTGCGCGGTGATTGCGGCCCACGCCCGGACACATCGGGCGCCTGTCGCGCGGGGATGGTCCCCGCCTCAGAACAGGAGCCGGACCGATGTCTCAAGCCCTTGCCTTCGCCAACGCCTGGAACCTCGCCACCACCCTCATGGTCTACGTCGTTATCTTCCGTACCGGCATGGGCGGATACGGCGTCATGCCGGCCGCCGAATACGACGGCGATCCGGCCGCCGTCATTCACGAATTCGATCCCTTCCAATGACGAAGGGGCGCTGCAGATCGTTGGGCGGCGAGCGGAGGTCCTTTCGGATTTCCGCTACCGGCCGCCGCCGTTTGTGGCTATGCTGTCGGCTGCGCCGTGGTGGTGGTGGAAGGCGCGACCGTCAGACCTTTATCTCACGGAGACCACCGCCATGATCATCTTTGGACCACTGCTCGTCGTCGTTGGCATCGGCTGTTTTTGCTGGCTGCTGTTCACGCTCGCTGTCTTCGCACTGCCCCTCTTCGTTGGCCTGACGATCGGCATCTGGGCCTTCCACACCGGCGCCGGAGTGCTCGGGGGCACCGCAGCAGGGCTCGTGGCGGGCGGTGCAACCATTTGCATTGGCCAACTCGCGCTCGCCTACGTGCCATGGACTTGGCTTAGACTCTTGATCATCCACCTCTATGTCGCGCCCGCCACCTTCGCAGGTTACAGCGCGACGCACGGAATCGCCCAGATGGCGATGCCTTCGCCCACCTGGCAAACGATCTTCGCGATTGTTGGCGCGACCGCCGTCACCATCACGGCGTTCATCCGCTTTACGGCTATGGCCGCACCCGGACCAGTCGGACGGGATTTCGCGCAGGGCTAACACCCTAGCGGCGGCTTGGGGCGGGACCAGATCAGGCGCCCAGAGCGCTCGCGGTGCTCATCTTCGATATTCGATAGAGAGCGGCCCGTGCGTCGACACTCGAATCGTCGCGGGGGGCCGAGCTAACAGCGGTTGTTGAGTCGCGATGGTCTAGGCGGTGACGTCTCACAAACACGGCCGGCGACTCGAGTCGATGGGCGTGTTACTCAAGTTCGGTCGCGGAAACTTAGATCCGTCCGTCGCCAGCAGCACGGGAGCCAATCTCCGTCGAATTCGCTTGCCGAACTTTGCGGGACGCGAGGATCGCCACGTTCTCCTTGATGTCAGCTCTGTTCGGATCGAGCGCACCAAACGGCCTCTTCGATGGATGGATCTGGCCGAAGGACGGCTAAAGCCTCGACCGCCTATGGCGCAACAGCGGCGTCGCAACTTTCTTCCCCTGCCGGCTGCGCCGTCATTCCTCGCGAAACAAGAAAGTTCCTCCTTTGCTGTCGAGCCCCTGCGGGGGTGCGCCGTCGATCGCCTCCGGCCTGTCGATCACCATCGAGGCCGCAATGGTGCGGGCTCGGAAACTTCAGATCAAGGAGAACTACCATGGCGACCATCGGCACCTTCAAGAAGACCGGCAACAACGAGTTCAACGGCGAAATCGTCACTCTCTCGCTTCAGGCCAGGAACGTCCGGATCGTTCCCGAAACCAGCCGCTCGGGCGACAACGCCCCCAGCCACCGAATCTATGTCGGCCGTGTGGAGATCGGGGCGGCCTGGTCCAAGCGCTCCAACGAGGGCCGCGATTATCTCGGTCTCAAGCTCGACGATCCGAGCTTCACCGCTCCGATCTTCGCCAACCTCTTCGCCGATGAAGAAGGTGAGGGCCTCAGCCTGATCTGGTCTCGTCCCAACCGTCGGAACGGCGACTGACGCGATCGGCGATGCCCCGCCCGGCTGGACCGGGCGGGGCATCGCCAAGCTCAAGAGTTGGCCATGTATAGCTTCGTGAGCCAGTGCGGAATGGCGGATGGATCCCGATCAGCGGCCGCGGACCTGCCCCGCCTTGATCGGCCATTTTTGATTGGTCTCAGCTATAGTTTCGACGATGTCACCCCAGTCGGGACAAATTGCGACCAACCAATCCAGCACGGTGGGATCCCGCTCGATCTGGCCGAGCGCCTGAGCCCGCCATTGCGAGTTGAAGCTGATGCTCATCAGCCCCAGGCATTCGACGACTGAGCTGTCAGGCGGCAAGTGTTCCAGGATTGCCGTTACTATGCCGCTCCATTGTTGAAGTAGAAGCCATTGCTCAGCGGCGGACCCGGTCTCCAACTTTTCTTGAAGGAGATCAATCAGCAAGAGGAAGCGAATTCGCCAAGGGTGGGGCCTGAGGTCCACGACGTAAGCGTCCACGACTTCGCGGATGTCGGCTGGCAAGTGCTCATACAAGGTCATAGTGGCTACTCCATCCGTCCAACGATGCCGCTAGTCCCTTCGGCCGAGCAAGCGTTTTCGAAACAGAGCAGATTTGCCTGGAGCTGCCTATCCACATAGGCGTGACGTAACGCGGAGTTGGTTCTCAACGCGCTAGTGCCATGGTGCAGCACAAATACACTCTGTCAGCGAGCGCGATGAGGATGAACCGCCGTTCGTTTAATCAGATCGGTTGCGTCGACGCCTAGCGCGGCCGCGATCCGGCCGAGCACTGTCACGCTAGCCGACACATCGGCGCGTTCGATTGCACCGACGTAACGGACACTCAGTCCGGCGTTATCGGCCAACTCTTCCTGCGTCATCTTCTTCAAATGGCGTATCCGACGCAAATTGATCGCCATGACCTCCTTGAGATCCATGGCGACAAGGGAACTCACATCGGCACGATCGTTCCAGGAACGATCGTTCCGATTCGTACGATGGTGTGCTATTCATAACTTCTGGCTTAGGCTTGGTTTGCCGCTTCCGGGAGCAGCGTGATGCAGTCTGTGCATCGCGACGCAAATGGTGCGGCGATTTCACGGCTTGTAAACTTCCGCGACAAATGAATTGTGATCGGTGCTGAGGGGGCAATTGCAATGAACGAAGCGCCATTCCAGGACCGGCCGCCAATAACCGATCGTGTCAACGCCTACGACGAGAAACATCTTTCAATCTACGTCAGGTTGTTGATGGCCGAAGAAGAGGGGGCCGACTGGCGTGAGGTGGTCAGCGTAATCTTCGGCCTCGATGCCGCGCGCGAACCGGATCGTGCCAAAGTCGTCCACGACAGCCATCTTGCCCGTGCGCGATGGATGTCGGAAGCCGGATATCGGCAGCTTTTGCACCCGCGGATGCAGTGATTCGTGCGCAGTCACGCAAATTGCGATCTCCCGTGATGCAACCTCAAGGTCTAGTCTGCCGAGCCGACTTTTCGGATCGTGTTGTGTCCCTCAACAAACAAAAAACAGAGATGACACGCCATGCCCACCCAGTACTGGCGCTCGCCGGAGACCATCGATCGCCTCAATCGCCTTGAGCGCCCCGGCTTCGCCCTTGAGTTTCTTCGCCGCAATGCTGATTACCGCCGCGACTTCGCCCGAACGAAGCGCCAGGTCGCGCGCAACGGCGCTGATCCTGAGACCATCCAAACTAAGTTCGCACGTCGATGGAGGTTGCGGTGTCGCCCATGACCCCGCCTCCCCGGTTGGGCCCGAGCCAGCCATTTGGCTGCCCGAGGCATCACCTACAACATTGATCCTGGAGTCCGCGCCGACGGGCTTCAAGATCGTTGATTCGATCAATCGCGATGCTTTCGGCCACTCGCTTCTCGAGGTGTCCGACGCTGACGGTCGCGAGCTGGTGATTGCGGACGGGTCGGGTGAACTTCATGTCCGTTTGCGTGACGCGCAGGCCGCGCGCAGACCCGCCGTGCTTGTGCCGCTCGACGGCGTGGGCGAACTGCGAGCCGAGGTGGCGCTACACTTCGCGCGCCGCCTTGCTGGCCAGCGCACCAGTCTTCTGCCGGCGGCGCTACGGCTGACGTCGTTTCAGAAACGGCGATTGATCCAGCTTCTTCACGCCTTCGACGTCCACGACCTCGGTGGCGGCCCGCGGGACGTGGCAGCAAAGGTACTTGCTTCCGACCACGCCAAGCGTCGTTCGGTCGAGTGGAAGGATTCGCATGCCCGTCGCAAGGCCAACCGGCTCATTCATGATTCGATCGCCCTGGTCGAGCGCGGCTATCTGAAACTCCTGCGCGGCCTCTGACAGGCGCCTCGATTCCTCCAAGCCATCCGACCTGATGAGTTAACCCGCGCCTCGCTGTTAGCGCCTGGCTTCGCCTCGTTGCGACTGTGGGGGGACACAAACCCACGTAAATTTTCGTCCACCCCCAACGCCAAAGCTCTCCGCCACTCTGGCCGCGACAAGCCGCGACTTGGCCGCGGCGCTTCAAGGCAAGACGGAGATCTCCCATGCTCGACCGGATCGCGCAGCTCACCACGCGCTACGTGCGTACCCCCGAGGCCGCGCGCCTCCTCGGCCTCTCGCCGCGTACGCTGGAGAAGTATCGCTGCCATGGCAACGGTCCGACCTTCCGCAAGCTCGGCGGCCGCGTCGTCTATGCGATCGGCGATCTCGAAGCATGGGCCGATCAGGCTGCCTGCAGCTCGACGTCGGATCCGCGCTACGTCGAGGCGCGCGCCGCCGGCAACGCGAATCGCTGAGGCAAGGCTCGCCCATGTCGTCGCGCCGCCTCATCACGCCCAGCGAGCGAAGCAAGCTCGACCCGTTCGTTGTCGCCACTGGCGACGCCAGCCCGCGCGATCAGCGCGACCTGATGGAACGGCCATTCTTTTCGCTCGCCAAGACCAAGCGGACGGTACCGATCCTCTATGAGGCGGGCGACGTTCGCGTCGAGGTCTATGCGGTTCCGGAGCACGGCATGGCGACCATTTGGGACGCCGATGTGCTCATTTGGGCGGCGAGCCAGATCGTCGAGGCCGAGAATCTCGGTCTGAAGACTTCGCGCTTCCTGCGCTTCACACCCTACCAGCTTTTGATCGCCGTCGGCCGGCAGACGGGGGCACGCGATTACAAGCTTTTGAAGAGAGCGTTGGCCCGCCTGCAGGCGACCGTCATCCGCACCAGCATCCGGCAGGGTGAGCATTGGCGCCGCCACCAGTTCTCCTGGATCAACGAATGGGAGGAATGCGCGCGGCGCGATGGGCGCGTTGAAGGCATGGAGTTCGTCCTCCCTGACTGGTTCTATCGCGGCGTCATCGATCGCTCGCTCGTCCTCACGATTGATCCAGCCTACTTCAGCCTCACCGGCGGGATCGAGCGCTGGCTCTATCGCGTTGCGCGCAAGCATGCTGGCCGCCAGCCGAGAGGATGGCTGTTCGAGTTTGCGCACCTCCACGCCAAGTCGGGCAGCCAGGTGCGTGTCTCGGATTTCGCGTTGCAGATCCGGCGCATCGCCGCGCGTCA
This sequence comes from Bradyrhizobium sp. LB8.2, assembly GCF_040548035.1. Taxonomy (NCBI): domain Bacteria; kingdom Pseudomonadati; phylum Pseudomonadota; class Alphaproteobacteria; order Hyphomicrobiales; family Nitrobacteraceae; genus Bradyrhizobium; species Bradyrhizobium sp. LB8.2. Next base: position 21,546 of record NZ_JBEPQV010000042.1, read on the forward strand.
GCCGCTTCCCGGCTACAAGTTGCGCATCGAACGCGAGGCGCGCCGCGAGCTGCTGCGTATTCTGCCGGCCAAACTGTCCACTGCCCCTGTGGACAGTGCTGTGGAAGCGCTCGGGACTTCGCACGCAAACCGCATCGGGACTTCGCACGCAGCCCTACCGGGACTTCGCACGCGTGAACCGCAACTAACGCTTTGGCGGCAAACCGTGATTCCGGGCCTTAACTTAGAATCTAACTTAGAATCTAACTGTTGTAGTGAGCCCGCGCGTCTTGCGGATAACGCGGACGCGAGCGCTGAGCCGCTGCCAACCAAGCACCAAAGCCGACAATCCTTGCCGCTTCTCGACCGCAAGACGGGAGGCAAGCGATGATCGTCGCCGTGCTCAACCAGAAGGGCGGTGTCGGCAAGACCACGCTCGCCCTGCACCTTGCCGGTGAATGGGCGCAGCGCGGAAAGCGCGTGACGCTGATCGATGCAGACCCCCAGGGCTCGGCATTGGACTGGTCGCAGCAGCGGGCACGCGAGAACGTTCCACGGTTATTCGGCGTCGTTGGACTTGCGCGCGACACGCTCCATCGCGAAGCGCCGGAGATCGCACGCATCGCCGACCATGTCGTGATTGACGGACCGCCGCGCGTCGCTGGATTGATGCGTTCGGCGCTGCTGGCGGCCGACTTGGTACTGATACCTGTGCAACCATCGCCGTTCGACGGCTGGGCGTCAGCCGAGATGCTCGATCTGCTGCGAGAGGCCCGTATCTATCGACCCCAGCTCGCCGCTCGCTTTGTGCTCAACCGCTGCGGCGCGCGCACGATCATCGCGCGCGAGACGGCTGAGGTTCTTGCCGATCACGATCCGCCGGTGCTCGCCAGCACCATCGGCCAACGCGTCGTCTTTGCTGACGCCGCGCAGTCCGGCCGGCTCGTCTTCGAGTTCGCCGAACAGAACGTCGCCGCCCGCGAGATCGCCGCGCTCGCCGCTGAAGTCGCGAGGTTCGCGCCATGAGCGGGCGTTCCACAAAGCGCGGCTTCGCCTCGCGCCCCGCCGATGCCGAAAGCTGGATCAAGACCAGCGACGCGTCGCCAAGTCGCTTGGATGACGCGGCCGCATTCACCGCGCGTCTGACCATTGACGTCACGCCAGCGCTGCGCGGCCGCATCAAGGTCGCGGCATTCCAGCGCGGCGTCACCGTCGCCGACATGCTGCGCGAATTGCTGGCGCGAGAGTTCCCCACAGACACCGGAGAGCCGTCATGAACGACAATGAGGCCTTGCCGCCGCGTGCCGTGTCGCCCTCGCATAGGCGGAGCGTTGCGCTCACCCATGTCGAGCTGACCTGGATCGAAAAGCGGATCGAGCACTGGCTGCGTTTCGGTCGTCGCACTGAAGAGAAAATTCTCGACCGCCGCCGCAGCGTTTCGAGCTTTGCGCCCGGCAGCATCTTCGGCTTCGTCCGCTGGGCCTCGAACGACTATGGCACCGTGGTGTCGCGCATGGACATCGTGCGCGCCGTCGAGTCCGGCCGGCGCTATCAGACGCTGCCATTCGTGCGGCCCGGCGGTGAGATCCTGCTGCGCGTCGATAGCTGGCCGAAGGTCGAGCGCGTGTTGCAGGCGATCGACGCGATCGAGGCGCTTTCTATCGACCCGGCCGACGCCGCGCCTGAATACTGGCGACATCTCCACAACCGCCTCACCGCCGGTCATGAGCCGCGCGCCTACACGCGCGAGCAGCATCTGGCCTGGCTCAAGCGCCGGAGCGTCACGCCATGACCCGCTTCGGCTACGTCATGGTGACGTACATCGCGATGCTCGCCGCCGGCGGCCTCGCATTCCTTCATCCCGCGCCGCGGCTGGTCTGGAACGCCACCGCGAGCACGCCGACAGGATTTTACGCGCTGCAGCCGGTCGGAGCGCTGCACGCTCTGGAACTGGTCGCGGTACGGCTACCCGAGCCGATCGCGAGCTTGCTGGCCGATCGCGGCTTTCTTCCGAAAAATGTGCCGCTGCTCAAGCACGTGATGGCGCTGCCCGGGCAGACCGTGTGTCGGTCGGGCGAAGCCATCACTGTCGACGCTGTCGATGTCGGTGCGGCACACGACCGCGACCATCTTGGTCGTCTGCTGCCGCGCTGGAGTGGTTGCCACACTCTCCCGCTTGGCGAGGTCTTCCTCATGAACCCGACCGTCCCGGACAGCCTGGACGGCCGCTATTTCGGTTCACTGCCCGTCAGCTCGATCGTCGCGCGCGCGGTCCCGCTTTGGACCAATGAGGGCGGCGACGGCCGTTTCGTCTGGCGCGCCGCCACCCATTGACCCGCTTCCCCACCCAGCAACCAAGGAGCTTTCCCATGGCACAAATCGGCCAGTTCACCCGCGAAAAGTCCGGCTTCACCGGACGCGTTGAAACGCTTTTCTTCGAGCGGATTCTCACCCTCGTCCCGGCCGAATCCTCGGATGCCGAAAACGCGCCGGACTACCGCGTCCGCCTCGGCGATGCCGACGGCCCAGAGATCGGCGCAGGTTGGAAACGCACTGGAGAGAAGGCCGGCGAGTACGTTTCGTTCATCATCGACGACCCGGCGCTGCCGCGGCCGATCCGCGCCAATCTCTTCCAGTCAGGCGACGACAAATCGGTCTGGACACTGAACTGGAATCGTCTGCCCCAGCGCGCCGAGCGGGACTGATTGCATGCAGGGTTCCGTCACGCGTGCCGCCGACAAGGCGCATCGAAGCTCTATCCCTTTGCTCGCGACAAAGCCGTCTCATCCCTCCGGTCCGCGCAACCGTCAGCCGGCCGCCGCACACAGCGGTGGTGGCGGTCCGTGTGCACGGTTGGTGAGCAGCACGATGCCGCGCCGCGATAGCGGAGCCACGGCGGGCTTTGCCGTTCTCCTCCTTACCGGCCTGCTGGTGATTGGCGGGGCAATGCCGGCAGTGTCAGCAGAGACAGTGCCGGCGCGCGGTCAACCGACGAACGATCGCTATGCCACCCCCGTGGCGGAAGCCGCGCAGCGCTTTGGCATTCCGGCAGCATGGATACACGCCGTCATGCGGGTCGAGAGCCATGGCGAGCGGCGCGCCGTGTCACCTAAGGGCGCACTCGGTCTGATGCAACTCATGCCCAAGACCTGGGCGGACATGCGCGCTCGTTATGGTCTTGGGCGGGATCCCTTCGACCCTCGTGACAACATCCTCGCGGGCGCCGCCTTCCTTCGTGAGCTGCACGACCGCTACGGCTCGCCGGACTTCCTTGCGGCCTACAATGCGGGTCCCGGCCGCTACGAGGATTTTCGCGATAGACATCGTCCACTACCTGCCGAGACCGTCGCCTATGTCGCGGCCATCGTCCCTTTTGTCGATGCGGAGGGGGTACCAGGACCTCTTCTCCTCGCGGCCTCTTCTCGTTCATCCTGGACGCGGGCGCCGCTCTTTTTCGACCACGTTGACGGTCCGTCGTCTACCGCGCGAGTGGCAGTCGATCGATCGGCGCACGACAGGTCGGCTGCCGTTCCCGGGCACGATCTCTCTGCGATTGCGCCGCAGTCGGAAGGCCTGTTCGTCGCGCTCGGGGCAACGGGAGGAGCGCAATGATGGCACGGCATCATCAACATCTATACCGAGATCGACGCACGCCTGCAGACTCGCGGGTTGCTGAGATCTGGATATCCGCCACGCGATGGTGTGCTGCCTCCGCGGTCGGCTGGGAATTCGGACTCAGGCGTGTTTCAGCGCAGTCCAGCGAAGGAGAAAGAGCAGGCGAGGGAGACGAGCAGGCAACGACCGAACGATGGCGAGATAAAAGGCCGCAATGTGCGGCTCGGTCGGTCGGTTGTTGTTGCTTTGTTTTTTCACTGATCCGGCAATGTGCAGCTTCGGCGCGCAATGTGCGCCTCACGGTCAACTCATTGCGGGGGTTCTGCCTTTCGCACATTGCCGAGGCTGGCCATGACTGAGGAGAAGGAATTTCAGCCTCGGCCAGGCCGCATCCGCTCTTCGCGGAGCCAGCGGGCCAAGCCCTTCATCGCCCAGGCGCTTGCGGCTGCTCAGCGCGCCGGCGGCGGTATTTCGCGAGCCGGCCAGCTCGCCAACCATCGTCATTCGCGCTTCGGCCGCGGACGGGTCGCCAGCGCGCGGGCAAACCGTCTGCTCACCGGCCGCTCGCGTCTGGTGACGATCAAGACACGTGTTGTCAGGCATAAAGCGAGATCGGCGCCGCTCGCCGCGCATCTCGGCTATCTCCGGCGGGAGGGCGTGACCCGGGACGGGGAGAAGGCCCGGCTGTTCGGCCCGGACACGGAGCATGCCGATCCCAAGGCCTTTGCCGAGCGTTGTCAGGATGACCGCCACCATTTCCGCTTCATTGTCTCGCCGGAAGACGCATCCGATATGGCCGACCTCAAAGGTTTCGCCCGCGAGCTGGTCGGCCGGATGGAAGTGGATCTCGACACCAAGCTCGATTGGGTGGGTGTCGATCACTGGAACACCCAGCACCCCCACGTCCACGTCATCGTGCGCGGTGTCGCCGAAGATGGCCAGGACCTCGTCATCTCCCGCGTCTACATCAAGGAGGGGATGCGCGCCCGTGCCCAGGACCTTGCCACACAGGAACTCGGACTGCGCTCCGATCCGGACATCCGTCGCTCGCTCGAGCGCCAGGTCGAAGCCGAACGCTGGACACAGCTCGACCGCCAGCTTGTTCGCGATGCAGACCGGCATGGGGTCATCGATCTTGCACCCGATCTGGCGCAGCAGCCTGATCAGTTCCATGCCCTGAAGGTCGGCCGGCTGCGGCGCTTGGAGAGCCTCGGACTTGCGCATCAACTCGGGCCAGGCCAATGGGTCATGGACGAGGCCGCCGAGACGACCTTGCGCGAGCTCGACGAGCGCGGCGACATCATCAAGCGCATCCACCGCAGCCTGACCGATCGTGGCATCGAGCGCGGGACCGCGAGCTACGTGCTATCGGGCGAAAGCCTCGACGTGCCCATCATCGGGCGCCTCGTCGATCGCGGTCTCGACGACGAACTCAAAGGGACCGCCTATGCCGTGATCGACGGCGTCGACGGACGCACCCACCACATCAGGCTGCCCGATCTCGACGCTTCCGGCGACAGCGCACCGGGCTCCATTGTGGAGCTACGCAAATTCAACGACGCGAGAGGGCAGCGTCGCGCGGCGCTCGCCGTCCGCTCCGATCTCTCGATCGAAGCGCAGATAACGGCGAGAGGCGCGACGTGGCTCGACCGGCAGGCCGTTGCGCGCGATCCGGTGGCATTGGGCCAGGCGGGCTTCGGCGACGAAGTCCGCGACGCCATGCGACGGCGGGCCGAGCAGCTGATCGAGCAGGGGTTCGCCGAGCGCCAGACGCGTGGACTGATATTCGCGAAGAACCTCGTCGGCACGTTGCGCCATCGGGAGATCGACGCCCTTGGCAAGCAGCTCGCGGCCGAGACTGGCAAGCCGTTCAACCCGTCGGCCGCCGGCGAGTATGTCGCTGGCGCCTATCGGCGGCGCTTCGCGCTCGCCTCCGGCCGCTTCGCCATGATCGACGATGGTCTCGGCTTCCAACTCGTGCCCTGGACGCCCTCACTCGAAAATCAGCTCGGCCGACATGTCTCAGGCGTGGCCCGCACCGACGGCGGCATCGATTGGAGTTTTGGACGCAATCGGGGGCTCGGCCTGTGAGCAATCCCTCCAATCACCGACATCAGGAGAGGACGGCCGCCATGTCCGCGACCAAAATTCTCTGGGGGCAGGTCATCACTGTCTTCGCGGTCGTCCTGCTGACGATCTGGACCGCGACGGAATGGACGGCTTGGCGGCTCGGCTTCCAGCCGCAGCTCGGGCAGCCCTGGTTCGAGCTGCTCCATTTTCCGTTCTACCTTCCGCCGGCGTTTTTCTGGTGGTGGTATGCCTACGATGCCTATGCGCCCTCAATCTTCATCGAGGGTGGCTACATCGCCGCATCCGGCGGCATCATCGCCGCAGCCGTTGCGATCGGCATGTCGGTCTGGCGCGCCCGTGAAGCAAATAATGCTGAGACCTACGGGTCTGCGCGCTGGGCTGAGGCAAAGGAGATCGAGCAGGCCGGATTGCTTGGACCTGACGGCGTCGTGCTCGGCCGGTTCGAGCACGCCTATCTTCGCCATGATGGGCCAGAGCATGTTCTGTGTTTCGCGCCCACGAGATCAGGCAAGGGCGTCGGCCTCGTCATCCCTTCGCTCCTGACTTGGCCGGGCTCGGCGATCGTCCACGACATCAAGGGAGAGAACTGGCAGCTTACGGCCGGCTTTCGGTATCGGCATGGCCGTGTCCTTCTATTTGATCCGACGAACGCGAACTCGTCGGCCTATAACCCCTTGCTGGAAGTCCGGCGCGGGGAGTGGGAGGTGCGCGACGTCCAGAACATCGCCGACATCCTCGTCGACCCCGAGGGCAGCCTCGAGAAGCGAAACCACTGGGAGAAAACCAGCCACGCATTGCTGGTCGGCGCCATCCTCCACGTCCTCTACGCGGAGGAAGACAAGACGCTCGCCGGCGTCGCCGCCTTCCTGTCCGATCCCAAGCGGCCGATCGAATCGACGCTTGCCGCGATGATGCGGACGCCGCATCTCGGCGAGGCCGGTGTCCATCCCGTGGTCGCTTCCGCTGCCCGCGAGCTACTGAACAAGTCCGGCAACGAACGCTCCGGCGTCTTGAGCACCGCAATGTCGTTCCTGGGCCTCTATCGAGACCCCGTGGTGGCGGAGGTGACGCGACGCTGTGACTGGCGGATCACCGATATCGTCGGCGGAGAGCGAGCGACCACGCTGTACCTCGTGGTGCCGCCCTCGGACATCAACCGCACCAAGCCGTTGATCCGTCTGATCCTCAACCAGATCGGCCGTCGCTTGACCGAGGATCTCCAAGCCAAGGCCGGCCGGCGCCGGCTCCTGCTAATGCTCGACGAATTCCCGGCGCTCGGCCGGCTCGACTTTTTCGAGTCCGCGCTGGCCTTCATGGCGGGTTACGGCATCAAGAGCTTTCTGATCGCCCAGTCGCTGAACCAGATCGAGAAAGCCTATGGGCCCAACAACTCCATCCTCGACAATTGTCACGTCCGGGTCAGCTTCGCGACCAACGACGAGCGGACCGCGAAACGGGTGAGCGATGCACTCGGAACCGCAACCGAGATGAAGGCGATGAAGAACTATGCCGGCCGCCGGCTGGCACCTTGGCTCGGTCACCTGATGGTATCCCGGTCCGAGACCGCTCGCCCGCTGCTGACGTCCGGCGAGATGATGCAGCTCCCGCCAACTGACGAGATCGTTATGATGTCTGGTCTCCATCCGATCCGCGCCAGGAAGGCGCGCTATTACGAGGACCGGCGTTTCCAGGAGCGCATCTTGGCGCCGCCGACGCTGACCAAGCCCAACGACGGCCGGCCGGACGATTGGAGTTCACGGCCACTGCCGCCACGCCCGGCGACATTGCCGGCGTCGGCCGATGATCAGACCGACATGGAGGATCCGAAGACCGCTGACCGCCGGCAGCAGCCGGAAGTGGCTTGCGACACTTTGGAAAAGAAGGAAACGCTCGACAACGAGTTCGCATCTGACCTCGTCGACGAGCTCGATGAAGACGCTCCGCGGATTAGGCGCATGAACGACATGATGCAGGGTGTCGCGCGCCAGGCATCCCTCGATCCTGGCGACGATCTCGGATTGTGAGGCAGGCATGACCGCGCCGAAGAAGAAAGCCCAGATGTCGGTCTACCTCGACCCAGATGTCATGAAGGCGTTGTCGGCCTATGCGGCGCGACGCGAGCAGCCGATGTCACTCATCGCCGAAGCCGCGATTGCGTCCTTCCTGTCGCCGGACGCGGACGAGCGGCGGGAGGCCGCTACTGCCAAGCGCCTCGACCAGGTCGATCGCCGCGTCGCGCGGCTCGAACGCGATGTCGGGATCTCAGTCGAGACCTTGGCGCTGTTCGTTCGCTTCTGGTTGACCACGACACCGCCGCTCCCCGAACCGGCCGCAAAGGCGGCGCGGGCGCAAGCAGGACTTCGCTACGACAACTTCGTCGCGGCACTAGGGCGGCGGCTGAATCAAGGGCCGAAGCTCCGACAAGAGATTCCGGAGGATATTCAGGAGAGCGAACCAACGTGAGGGTAGGCGTGTGATTCACAGTTCCATGTGCACGATCTCGATCGGTTCGCCGCCCAGACCGTGAGAGAAATAGCCCCTGCGCAGGTTTCGGAACCCATGTTTTCGGTAGAATGCTTCAGCATTGATCGTCGCCTCGAGTCTTATTGGCCCGCTATGGCCCAATCGCGCTTGTTCGACTCCAATCTCGAGGAGGCGGCGCCCGAGCCCCAGACCAGCGGCTTCCGGCAGTATGAACAACCGAGTGACTTCACCAGGCTCGGCATCGACAAATCCAACCACGACATCGTCGCGCACGCCCACGGTCATTTGTCCCCTGGCGATGAGTTCTTCATAGAAGGTGACCGTACGCTCACCCATCCAATTCTCTATTTGGTATCGAGAATAGGATGCTCCTGCGAGACCGGAGATTGACGCTTTCGTTATGTTGAAGACCACTTCCGCGTCCTCGAGCCGAGCGGCCCTGAAGGAAAAGTTGCCATTGTCAGTCATTAAAATGTGACTCCAGACCTCAATTTCCGGCATCGACTTTAGCAAAATGGCGGCCGCAACAATAAGTACTATGGATGTGCTTCTCACCTTGAGAGCGCGAAACCGCGGCGTAGCGTCGCCGAATTAATGCAATTTCGCGCAGATAAAGCAGGAATACTATGCTGAATTCGACTCGCATTCCAACGCAGAGCGACTGCTGCAACGAGCGCGGCCGGCTCTGCGGCTCTGCCGCAGATCGCACTGCATCAGCGGCATGTGCTTTCGTTTCAAGCCGCCGTTTGTTATGAGATTATTGTAATTAAGAAGGAGCTGCACCATGGAGCCTCAGTGGCTTAGGTATGGCAAGAGGTTGCAAGCTATCGCGTCAACCGGGCTGCATTTCGCGCGAGATCAGTTCGACCGAGAACGATACGAGGAGATTGCTTCTATCGCCGATGAAATGCTCGCCACATTGGGAAATGTTCCCATTGAAAGAATAGAGGGGCTGATCTCTGATTTCGCGCGGGGCTATGCGACGCCGAAAGTTGATGTGCGCGGAGCCATTGTAGAAGAGAACAAAGTTCTTCTCGTCCGCGAGAAGAGCGATGGTCTTTGGGCCTTGCCCGGTGGCTTTGCAGACGTTGGCCTCTCTGCCGTCCAAAACATCCAAAAGGAGTTGTACGAAGAGGCTGGATTGAAAGTGTCTGTTCGTCGCCTCTACGGAGTTCGACACAAGGCCAGCGGTTCATATTCGCCTGATGTCCGGGATTTTTACAAAGTTTTCTTCCTTTGCGAGAGGCTCTCAGGCGGTGAGGTGCGGCCAAGATTGGAGACCAGCGAGGCGATCTTTTTTCCAAAAGATCAGCTACCTCCGCTCTCGCGAGGCAGAACTATCGAGAGTGACGTTGAAGCAGCGTTCGCATTCGCAGCTGACGCGGACAGACCTGCCTTCTTCGATTGAAAGCACGATCCGCTCTGTTGGTGCGCTGATCTTTTGGCGGTCCACAAGTAACCTTGCCGAATAAAGGGCCATTTCTCCGCGTGCAGGGCGCCACTCGTAAGGCGGGTTGAGGGCCGATTTGTTGTCGCTCATGTCATTTCACAGATCCGTTCCACTTACTATTATCCATCATCGCAATCCGCCACTAGCCGTAATCACCTCACCTGTGATCCATGCGGCGTCATCGGAGGCGAGAAAAGCAACAACCTTCGCGATGTCATCAGGAGCGCCAACTCGCCGGAGAGCCGTGCGGCTTACGGTTGCTGCCGCCAACTCGGCGGTAAGAACGCGGTTGGTCATGTCTGTCGCGGTTGTTCCCGGAGCAACCGCGTTCACCCGCACACCGCGTGGTCCTAGTTCTCGCGCCAGTGCAATGGTAATGGCCTCCACCGCCGCTTTGGTGCTGCTGTAGACCGAGTAGCCCGGGCCCGGCATACGTGCATTTATCGAGCTGATGTTGATAATTGCGCCTCCTTGTTCCCCGAATACGCGCGCTGCAGTCTGTGCGCTGAACAGAACGGACTTCACATTACTCGCAAACTGTCGATCGAACTGAGCCTCGTCAATGTCTTCAAGACTTGCAGGCTCAACCGTGCCCGCATTGCAGACCAGTACATTCAGTCGCCCACCGATGGCCGCCAAGCGCGCGGAAGCATCGTTCACCAGCGCCTGCACTTGCTGCATATCAGCGATGTCAGCTTGTAAAGCCTCTGCCCAACCTCCTTGGGCCACAATGTCGGCGACGAGTTGCTCTGCTTTGAGCCTGGAACTGCGAAAGTTCACGATTACTTGTGCGCCCTCATGCGCCAGTTGGCGAGCAATGGCGGCACCGATCCCGCGCGAACTGCCCGTTACCAAAGCGCCTTTGCCTTTCAGTCGTCCCATCGCATGTACCTTTCAATCGTCCCGTCGCATAGCGGTCCACGAGTGCGCGACGTTATCGCATGATCCATCTCCGAGCCTGGCTCGCTAGGATCTCAAACATCATGACTGCAATGGGTCAACAGCGTCGCCTTCACAATTCGGCGCTCTCTTCCTTTCTGCCCCGAACAGCAGAAGTTTGAGCCGAATTCCCGACTAGCGCGGGACTGCGCAGCCACAGCCCAATTGGTGCAAGCTGTTGCAGTGATCTGTGCAGCGTTCGATCAGCACGCTTACGATACAGCAAGTATTTTTTCTCTGCTCTACGCGGGCTCTCTACGACGGCTGAATACTTGTTGAACTGCGCCAGTTCCTGCCTTTTCTATCCATCCCCGTTGCTGATCGCTTGCCGCGATTGGCGCTCGACGGGGGACGATCGTGGCGGGCACTTCACTTCATTCGGAAGCGTTCTCGCGTGGCGCGCGCATGCTTCGCACCGCGCTCGGCCCCTCGATAGCCACCTTCCTTGAGGATCCCTCGATTGTCGAGGTGATGCTCAACCCCGACGGTCGGCTCTGGATCGACCGGCTGTCCGGCGGCCTGGAGGATAGCGGACGAACGATGTCCGCCGCCGATGGCGAACGGATCGTCCGCCTGGTCGCGCATCATGTCGGCGCTGAGGTGCACGCCGAGAAGCCGCGCGTCTCAGCCGAGCTTCCCGAGACGGGGGAGCGGTTCGAGGGGCTCCTTCCGCCGGTCGTTGCGGCGCCGGCCTTTGCGATCCGCAAGCCCGCTGTCGCTGTCTTCACTCTGGATGATTATGCGGCGGCCGGCATCATGACGACCGGGCAGGCGGGCCTGCTCCGCGAAGCAGTCGCCGCCCGCCAGAACATTCTGGTTGCCGGCGGCACCTCGACCGGCAAGACCACCCTGACAAACGCACTGCTGGCCGAGATCGCCGGCACCACCGATCGCGTGGTCCTGATCGAGGACACGCGCGAGCTGCAATGCCGCGCTCCGAATCTAGTCGCCCTGCGCACCAAGGACGGCGTCGCGTCCCTGTCTGACTTGGTTCGGTCTTCCCTTCGCTTACGCCCCGACCGGATTCCGGTCGGCGAGGTGCGGGGCAGCGAAGCCTTGGAGCTCCTCAAAGCCTGGGGCACGGGCCACCCCGGTGGGATCGGCACGATTCACGCAGGCTCCGCGCTGGGCGCGCTTCGTCGTCTAGAACAGCTCATCCAGGAGGCCGTCCTCACCGTTCCCAAGGCGCTGATTGCCGAGACCATCGATCTCGTCGCGGTGCTGCGCGGCCGCGGCAGCGAACGCCGCCTTGCCGAACTCGCTCTCATTGCCGGCCTCGATCCCGCCACCGGCGATTACCGCGTCCAGTCCGCCGAGGCGGGCGGCCAATCCTCGCTTACCGGAGACCGATCATGACCCAATTGCCTGCCGCGATCCGTCGCGTTCGCCGCCGCTTCACGGAGCTTGCGGCGATTGCCGTCATCTCCATCGTTGTCGCGCCCGCGGCCCACGCCTCCGGCTCCTCGATGCCGTGGGAGACGCCGCTCAATCAGATCCTGGAGTCGGTGCAAGGTCCGGTCGCAAAGATCATGTCGGTCATCATCATCACCGTGACCGGCCTGACGCTCGCCTTCGGCGACACGTCCGGCGGCTTCCGCCGGCTGATCCAGATCGTCTTCGGTCTGTCGATCGCCTTCGCCGCGTCGAGCTTTTTCCTGACCTTCTTCAGCTTCTCCGGCGGAGCCTTGGTGTGATGGCCGCGATCGTCGATCCTGAGGTGCCGGGCTTCTTTGCGTCGGTCCATCGCGCGCTCACCGATCCAATCCTGATGGGCGGTGCGCCCCGCACGGTTGCGATCGCCAACGGCACGTTGGCGGCGGCAATAGCGCTCGGCCTCCACCTCTGGATTCCCGGAGCGCTGCTTTGGGCCGTGGGCCACGCGGCCGCCGTCTGGGCGGCCAAGCGCGACCCGCAGTTCGTGGACGTCGTGCGACGTCACCTCCGTTATCCATCCTATCTCGGCGAGTGAGCCTTCCATGCTGAACCTCGCCGAATATCGCAACCGGCCCCACAGTCTCGCCGACTTCCTGCCCTGGGCGGCTTTGGTCGAGAAGGGCGTCGTCCTCAACAAGGACGGCGCGTTCCAGCGCACGGCGCGCTTCCGTGGTCCGGACCTCGACAGCGCGACGCCTGCCGAACTGGTCGGCGTGACGGCCCGCCTCAACAATGCGCTCCGGCGTCTCGGCTCAGGCTGGGCGATCTTCGTCGAGGCCCAGCGCAGCTCCGCTCAGACGTATCCGCACAACACCTTTCCCGACGCCGCATCAGCGCTGGTCGATCTGGAACGACGGGACGCTTTCGAGGAGGCCGGCGCCCATTTTGAGAGCCGTTATTTTATGACTCTCGTCTGGCTCCCGCCGGCCGAGGATGCCTCGCGCATCGAGGGGTGGCTCTATGAGGGCCGAGCGCAGAGCGGTGTCGATCCTCACGAGCTGCTGCGTGGCTTCGTCGACCGGACCAACCGCGTCCTGCAATTGGTCGAAGGGTTCATGCCCGAAGTGGCATGGCTCGATGACGGCGAGACGCTAACTTACCTGCATTCGACCATCTCGACCCGGCAACAGCGCGTACGCGTTCCCGAGACGCCCATGCATCTCGACGCGTTACTTGCGGACGAGCCGCTTGCCGGCGGCCTCGAGCCGCGTCTCGGCAGCCACCACCTCCGCACGCTCACCGTGGTCGGCTTTCCGACCGTGACCCATCCCGGAATCCTCGACGAGCTGAACCGGCTCGCCTTCCCCTACCGCTGGTCGACCCGCGCGATCCTCCTCGACAAGACCGAGGCGGTGCAGCTGCTGACCAAGATCCGCCGACAGTGGTTCGCCAAGCGGAAGTCGATTGCCGCGATCGTCAAGGAGGTGATGACCAACGAGGCCTCGACACTCGTCGATAGCGATGCGGCGAACAAGGCCGCCGATGCCGATCTCGCCTTGCAGGAACTGGGCACCGACGACGTCGGCCAGGCCTACGTCACCGCGACCGTTACCGTCTGGGACGAGGATTCTGGTCTCGCCGCCGAGAAGCTGCGCCTCGTCGAGAAGGTGATCCAGGGGCGCGACTTCACCTGCATGCCGGAAGGGGTGAACGCGCTCGAAGCCTGGCTCGGCTCACTGCCGGGGCACGCCTACGCCAACGTCCGCCAGCCGCCGCTCTCGACATTGAATCTGGCTCACTTGATCCCGCTGTCGGCGGTCTGGGCCGGGCCAGATCGGGATGAGCATTTCCGCAGCTCGCCACTTTTCTTCGGCAAGACCGAAGGCTCGACGCCGTTCCGCTTCTCGCTGCATGTCGGCGATGTCGGCCACACCCTGATCGTCGGCCCGACCGGCGCCGGCAAGTCCGTGCTGCTAGCGCTGATGGCGATCCAGTTCCGCCGTTACCGGAAGAGCCAGATTTTTGCTTTCGATTTCGGCGGTTCGATCCGCACGGCGGCGCTTGCCATGGGCGGCGACTGGCACGACCTCGGTGGAAGTCTATCGAACAGCGCGGAGGACTCCGTCGCACTCCAGCCGCTCGCGCGTATCGGCGATGCGGCGGAGCGCGCCTGGGCCGCCGAATGGGTAACCGCGATCCTCGCCAAGGAGGGCGTCATCATCGATCCGACCGTGAAGGAGCACGTCTGGTCGGCATTGACCTCGCTGGCGTCATCGCCGGTCGAGGAGCGCACGATCACCGGCCTGACGGTTCTGTTGCAATCGACCGCGCTTAAGCAGGCGCTGCAACCTTATTGCGTCGGCGGCTCCTCCGGCCGCCTGCTCGACGCGGAGGCCGAGCAGCTCGGATTTGCGTCGGTGCAGGCGTTCGAGACCGAAGGCTTGATTGGCGCTGGAGCTGCGCCCGCCGTCCTCACCTACCTCTTTCATCGCATCGAGGGACGGCTCGACGGCCGGCCGACCCTTCTCATCATCGACGAGGGTTGGCTCGTGCTCGACGATCCGGCCTTCGCCCAGCAGCTTCGCGAATGGCTGAAGACGTTGAGGAAGAAGAACGCCTCTGTCGTCTTTGCAACCCAATCGCTCTCCGACATCGACGGCAGCAACATCGCACCCGCAATCGTCGAGAGCTGCCCAACGCGGATCTTTCTGCCGAACGAACGTGCGATCGAACCGCAGATCACCGACATTTATCGTCGGTTCGGCCTAAACGATCGCCAGATCGAGATCATCGCGCGAGCGACGCCGAAGCGGGACTATTACTGCCAGTCCCGCCGCGGCAATCGGCTGTTCGAGCTGGGCCTCGGGCCAGTCGCGCTCGCATTCTGCGCCGCGGCCTCGAAGGCCGACCATGCCGCCATCGAGCGGTTGCTCGCCGAGCACGGACACGACGACTTCACGGCCGCCTGGCTCGCGGATCATGAGCTGCTCTGGGCCGCCGATCTCATCCCTGACCTGACAAACCTGGAGGTGCAATCATGACCGCTCTTAAGACGCGGCGCGTAATCTTGGTCACCGCGACCGCTCTCTTGCTTGCCGTACAAATCACGCCGCTTTTGACGGCGCCGGCCTTTGCGCAGTGGATCGTCTACGACCCCACCAACTTCAGCCAGAACGTGCTGACCGCGGCGCGTGAGTTGCAGCAGATCAACAATCAGATCCAGATGCTGACCAATCAGGCTCAGAGCCTGGTGAACCAGGGAAAAAACCTCGCCAATCTGCCGTTGTCGACGCTGACCCAGCTTCAGTCACAGGTCGCACGGACTCAGTCACTGCTGAGCCAGGCCCAGAACATCGCCTTCAACGTCGAGCGCATCCAGACGACATATTCCAGCACCTACGGCACGGCGGCGGCCACGGGCTCCAATGCGACAATGTTTGCCGCGGCCCAAAGTCGTTGGCAGAACTCGGTAGGCGCGTTCGAAGACTCGCTCAAGATGCAGGCCGGAGTCGTCGGCAATATCTCGACCAACTCCAGCACAATGAGCTCGCTGGTCACCGCCAGCCAGTCGGCGAGTGGCGCCCTGCAGGCCGCTCAGGCCGGCAATCAGCTCTTGGCCCTGCATTCCCAGCAGCTATCCGATCTAGTCGCGGTGCTCGCCGCAAAGGGACGGGCGGACGCGCTGGAGCAGGCGCGCGTGACCGCGACCGAATCGCAGGGCCAGCAACAATACAAGATCTTCTCGACACGCAGCGGCTATCAGCCCGGCAATGTCACCATGTTCAGCGGCAACTAAGGCACACCGATCATGGAGCGCTCGGATATCCTTCGCGTAGGCGCGATGATCATTGTGTTCGCGATTTTTCTTGCCACGCTGCACGTCATTCATCGGCGTCCGGCGGAGCGGCCTGTATCCGATGCACCCTCTGTCTCCGCTCCCGATAATCTCTCGGCCGAGCTGCGCCGCTGCCGCGCGCTTGGCCCCCAGGATGCCGAAGATCCGCACTGCCAGGCGGTCTGGGAGGAGAACCGCGCGCGCTTCTTCGGCGGGCCGGCGCGGCCACTTCTGCCGCAGGCCGCGCCGGCCACACAGCCGACGACGAGTGCTCCACAGGGAGAGAAGCCGTGAACAACGTCGGCGTCATCGACACCTTTCTCAATACCTTCACGACCTACATCGATTCAGGTTTCGGCCTGATCAAAGGCGAGGTCACGTATGTGTCGTCGACGTTGATCGTCATCGACATCACGCTCGCCGGCCTGTTCTGGGCCTGGGGCGCAGACGAAGACATTCTCCAACGACTGGTGAAGAAGACCCTCTACATCGGCTTCTTTGCCTTCATCATCACCAACTTCACCAAGCTCTCAGGCATCATCTTCAATAGCTTCGCTAGCCTCGGACTGAAGGCCGGCGGCTCATCAATCTCGACCGCGGACTTCCTGCGGCCCGGCCGACTTGCGCAGGTCGGACTCGATGCCGGGCAACCGTTGCTCGACTCCGCAAGCCAAATGATGGGCTTCACCAGCTTCTTTGCGAACTTCGTCCAGATTGCCGTGCTGATGGTGTCCTGGCTACTCGTGCTGATCGCCTTCTTCATTCTGGCGGTGCAACTGTTCGTAACGCTGCTCGAGTTCAAGCTGACGACGCTTGCCGGTTTCATCCTTATTCCCTTCGCGCTTTTCAACAAGACCGCCTTCCTCGCGGAAAAGGTGCTGGGCAACGTCGTTGCCTCCGGCGTGAAGGTGATGGTGCTTGCTGTCATCGTCGGCATCGGCACCGGGCTCTTCTCCCAATTCACAACTGCCTATGCCGGCGGGGAGCCGACCATCGAGCAAGCGCTCTCTGTCGTGCTGGCGGCACTCGCCATGCTCGGCCTCGGCATCTTCGGTCCGGGCATCGCCACCGGGCTTGTGTCGGGCGCGCCGCAGCTTGGCGTCGGCGCTGCCGTCGGCACGGGCCTCGCCGTCGCCGGCACGGCTATGGCGGGTGGAGCTGCGCTTGGGCTCGCCGGAAGGGGGGCGATGGCGGCTAGTTCCGGTGCTGCGGCCGCCGCGCGTGGTGGTGCGGCGATGGCGGGCGGTGTGTCCTCCGCCTACAGCCTCGCATCGGCCGGTCGGTCCGGCGTTGGCAGCGTCGCGTCCGGTCTCGGTGGCGCAGGGCGCGCGGCGGCAAGTCACGCGGCAGCCCCCGTCAGACGCGCCGCTTTCCAAGCGGCAGGGGCAATGAGGGAGAGCTTCACCTCCGGTGCCCGTGCCGGCGTCGCCAACACCGGTGGCTCCTCGACGATGGGGACCATCGGGAGTGGCGAGGCTGCACCCGATGGAGCCGAATCTCAAGCAGCGAGCGAAAGCGGTCCGCCCGCCTGGGCCCAGCGCGTCAAGCGCAATCAGACCGTCATTCACGGCGCTCAGACAGCCGCGCAAGCCCTCAAATCCGGCGACAGCCATGGTGGCGGCCACTCCGTCGACCTCTCGGGAGGAGAATAAGAAATGTCAGTCTTCCGGCGATCGTCGGTCCGCTATGGCCGCACGCCCGAACCCGAAACCCCCTACCAGCGCGCGGCGCAAGTTTGGGACGAACGCATCGGCTCCGCTCGCGTGCAGGCCAAGAACTGGCGGCTGATGGCTTTCGGTTCGCTGATCCTCGCTTGTGGCCTCGCCGGCGGGCTCGTCTGGCAATCCACGCACGGCACCGTCGTTCCCTGGGTGGTGCAGGTCGACAAGCTTGGCGAGGCGCAAGCCGTGGCGCCCGCCACCGCCGACTATAGGCCAAACGACCCGCAGATTGCCTGGTATCTCGCCCACTTCATCCAGATCGTTCGCTCGCTTCCGGCCGACCCGATCATCGTGCGGCACAACTGGCTGCAGGCCTATGATTTCACGACCACGGCGGGCGCGGCGGCGCTGAACGACTACGCCCGCGCCAATGACCCCTTCGCCAATCTCGGCAAGCAGCAGGTCGCCATCGACGTCTCCAGCGTCATCCGCGCCTCGCCCGACAGTTTTCGCGTCGCCTGGGTCGAGCACCGCTTTCAGGATGGGGCGCTCGCCGGCACCAAACGTTGGACCGCGATCCTCACCATTGCGATTCAGCCGCCCACCGATGCCGACCGGCTGCGCAAGAATCCACTCGGCATCTACGTCAACGCCATCAACTGGTCAAAGGAGCTGGGACAATGACCCCGCCGATTTTCTCAAAAGCCGGCGGTCCGGCTTCGCGTCTCGTTCGCCAAAACCGGAAAGACACCGATCCGTGTTTCCGTAAATCCGCCTTTGCTGCTTTGCTGATGTTCGCCTCGGCGCTTGGTGGCTGCGCGCACAATTTCATCCCGCCCGACATCAGCTACGATAGCGCGGAGCCCGCGACGCTCACCGTCGATCCGCCGGCCCCCGTCAAAATCGTGGAGTTGCCCCAGCCGCTCCCGTTGCCCGGGCAGTTGAAACCGCTCGGCGCCGGCAAACACGTCCCGGAAGCCGCTGATCCGAAGGTTCGCGTCAAACAGGCCAACGCCGCTGCACGAGTGCAGCCGGTCCGCACCGGTTTTATCAACGCCGTTCAGGTCTATCCGTTCTCCGGCGGAGCCCTATATCAAGTTTATACGGCGCCCGGTCAGATCACGGATGTCGCCCTCCAGGAGGGCGAGCAACTCACAGGCTCCGGTCCGGTCGCCGCCGGTGACACCGTGCGCTGGATCATCGGCGATACCGAGAGCGGGGCGGGTGCGACCAGGAAGATCCACATCCTGGTCAAGCCGACGCGGCCGGAATTGGTCACCAATCTCGTCATCAACACCGACCGGCGGACCTATCTCCTTGAGCTCCGCTCGACCGAGAAGACCTATATGGCCTCGGTCTCCTGGCAGTATCCCGAGGACCAACTGATTGCACTTCGGCGGCAGAATGCGGCGGCTGAAACTGCAGCGCCAATCGCGGCCGGCGTCGATCTCGCTTCGATCAACTTCCGCTACGCGATCGAGGGCGATGATCCGGCCTGGCGTCCGCTGCGCGCCTTTGACGACGGGAACAAGGTCTACATCGAGTTCCCAAGCGGGATCGTCCAGGGCGAAATGCCGCCGCTGTTCGTCATCGGTCCGGCCGGCGGGTCCGAGCTGGTGAACTACCGCGCGAACCGCAACTACTACATCGTCGATCGCCTGTTCGCCGCCGCCGAATTGCGTCTTGGCGACAAGGACAGCGAGCGGCGCGTGCGTATCGTCCGGACCGACGGAAGGCCGCGCTCATGGCGATAGGCAGCGAAGACGAACCTCAGAGCGACATCCCGCCCGTCGCGCCGCCGGACCTTCGGCTCCGCGGCGAGCGGCCCCGTGTCACACGGCTCTCGCGCAAAGTCCTTATCGGTCTCGGCGCGCTGTCCGCCCTCGCGGTCGCGGGCGCGCTCGGCTATGCGCTCCAGACCGGCAACAAGTCGCAGACCGGCCAAGAGCTGCTCAGCACCCAGAACAGGCCTTCGGCCGAGGGCCTCGCCGGGTTGCCGAAGGACTATACCGGCCTGCCACGTCAAGCGCCGCCGCTCGGGCCGCCGCTGCCCGGCGATCTCGGCAAGCCGATCCTCAACGCCGGCGCTGCGCCGAATACCATGGCCACGACGACTGATCCGGAGACGCAGCGCATGGGCCAGGAAATCGAGGCGGCGCGGGTTAGCCGCCTCTTCGCCCAGACTGCTCAGCAACCGCAGAGCGCCGGCCAACTCGTCCCGAATGCTTCCGCTGGCACCACGACGACCCCGGCCGCGACACCGCCCGTCGATGCTGGATCTGCCCAGAACATGCAGGACCGCAAGACGGCCTTCCTTAATGCTGCAACGGACAAGCGCACGGTCAGTCCGGACCGACTCGAGGCCAAGGCCTCACCCTATGTCGTGCAGGCCGGCACTGTAATCGCGGCTGCGCTCATCACGGGCATTCGTTCCGATCTGCCTGGCCAGGTCACCGCCCAGGTGACCGAGGCGGTCTATGACAGCCCGTCCGGCAAATATCTTTTGGTCCCCCAGGGTGCGAAGCTGATCGGCCAATATGACAGCTCCGTCGCGTTCGGCCAGTCCCGTATCCTCTTGGTCTGGACCCGCATCATCATGCCCGACGGTAACTCGATCGTGTTGGAGCGCCAGCCCGGCGCCGACACCGGTGGTTATGCCGGACTTGAGGATGAGGTCGACAACCACTGGGGCATGCTGTTCAAGGCCGCCGCTCTTTCGACCATGCTCAGCGTCGGAGCGGAAGCGGGCACGAGCCAGAATGAGAACAACCTCGTTCAAGCAATCCGCAGCGGCGCCTCCAACAGCATCAGCCAGACCGGCCAGCAGATCGTGCAGCGCCAGCTCAACATTCAGCCGACACTGACCGTCCGGCCAGGTTTCCCGGTGCGGGTCATCGTTACGCGGGATTTGGTGTTGGCTCCGTACGGAAAGGGAGGAACGCCATGACGAAGCTCAAGCTTGGGCCGCTCGAAGACGACAAGCCGGTCAAGCTCACGGTCGAGTTGCCGGCGGCGGTTTTCAGGGACCTCAAGAGCTACGCCGAGATTTTAACGCGTAGCGGAGGCACGACGACACTGACCGAGCCTGCCAAATTGATTGCGCCGATGATCGAGCGTTTCATGGCAACCGACCGCGCCTTTGCCAAGGCACGGCGAAATGCTGCTCAAGCCTTGCCGGGGGCAGCGGAAAGATCCGGATAGCGCTCGCGAAGTAAGTCAAGGAAGGGACGCAACGACGGATTGCCGTTAGCCTGCCGCCAGTACGCGCGGAAGCTCATTCGTGTCGGACCGTCGGCATCGTGGACCTCTCGGAAGGTGACACCTGGATAGCTCGCGCCAGTCGCACCTTCCAAGGCCAACAGGATACCCCAGCCCGCGCCGACCAAGGTGAGAAGCCGGTCGAGCGCCACATCATGGCGAAGCACCAGGCATGGATCGGAAGATCCCATTTTGCTTATGAGCAGCTTGTGGAATTCAGGTCCGGGCCCGTGCTGTGACAACAAGAGCGTTTCCTGCCTCAGTTCGCCCCAATGAACCACATTGCGGGATGTCAGCGGATGGTTCTCAGGGAGGGCGACGACGACACGTTCATTCCACACCAATAATGACCTGTCGCTCCATCTTGGATTTGGCTCCGCCACGAAAGCCACGTCAATGGCGGAACTGACGAGGTCGGAGATCAGATGGTCTCTCGCTCCGTCCACCAGATGTGTATCGACATCGGGGAAGCGGTGCCGGTGGTCGAGGAGGGTGGCCCGAAGATTGCCGGCTGAGAGGGAAGCATGGATGCCGATCGTCAATTGACCGCTCTCGCCGCGCGAGTGGGTCTTGAGGCGAGCCGCCAAGGCTTCCGTATCACCCACGATGCGCCGGGCGGCATCGAGAAATTCCTGACCTTCGATGGTAGGTCGTGTGCCGCCATTTGTGCGCTCGAAGAGCGTGCTGCCCAACGTGTGTTCGAGACTTCGAAGACGGCGACTGAGCGTTGACTGCTTGATTCTGAGTGTCTCTGCCGCTTGACGGAGGCTTCGATGCTGCGAGGCGGCGATCGCCCAGCGTAGATCTCGAAATTCCACTGGCACGGTCGGAGGAGCCATAAGGTTGTACAGAGATTTTTGGCTATTTATGCGTGAAGGCTAAAACGTGGCGACTTCCATTTCGTTCAGTCCATGACGGACATTCTGTTCCGATTAATGAGAATGAGCCAGATCGACACTGACGGTCGCAGGCGAGCCGCGTACTGCCCCAGATATCAACGTGACACGGCTCGTTCGCTGCGAGTTCGACAGCAGACATCAAGCTGGCTACGGCACGGCTTGGCGCATCTCGCTAACAAATGTCGCAATCGCCCTGCCGAGGGCACGATTGCGGTCCATCAGGTCCTGAACTGTGCGGACTACGTCATCGGCCGCTCCGCGGCTAGTCGCCGCGTCGCCGGACACTTCGAGCACGTGCCCGGCTACCGCGCGTGCTCCGGCAGCAGCGGACTCGGCGCTGCGACTGATGTCCCCGATGGCGGCATTTTGTTCGTCGAGAATGCTGACGATAGATTTAGTGGTTTCGCCAACACGATTGATGACGTCGAATATCCGCCGGATAGCGCCCACGGCGGCGTCCGTTTCGGTCTGAATCGCCACGATTTGTGTGGCGATCTCTTGTGTGGCGTTCTTGGTCTGACTTGCCAGTGCTTTTCCCTCTCCAGCGACGACAGCAAAGCCCTTGCCTGTCTCTCCCGCCTTGGCGGCTTCGATCGTCGCATTCAACGCTAGTAAGTTGGTTTGGGACGTAATCGCCTCGATCAATTGAACTACCTCGCCGATGCGTCCGACGGCGTTCGCAAGTCCGTTCATGATGGCGTTTGCCTGTTCCGCCTCTTGTGCCGCCTGGCGAGAGATTTCGGATGACAGGGCCACTTGCCGTCCGATCTCAGAACCCGAGGCGAACAACTCCGTGGTTGCCGCAGCGACGGATTCTACGTGTGCCGTGGTTTGCTCGGCGGCACTGGTCGCGGTGCTCGAACGCTCTGCTGTACGATCGGCAACAGTGCTCATTGTCGATACGGAGTTGTTCAGTGCCGAACTGAGGTCGATCAGCGTCGCCATAAGTCCCGCAGTTCGTCCGTCCAGCGCATCGGCAGTACCACGCAAGACGCCGGTACGCTCGGAGGAGGCGCGCTGCTTCAATCTCTCCTGCTCGTCCTGAAGACGGCGATTCTCGATCGCGCCGGCCCGGAAGATCTCCATACTACGCGCAAGTCGACCGATTTCATCTTTGCGCTCTGTGCAACTCACGATCATCGTCAAGTCGCCGGCCGCCAACGCATCGACGGTAGCAGTCAAAGCGACGATGGGGCGTTGCACGGTCCCAGTCAGCCAGACTGCGGCCGCAAGGGCGATAACCAGGCCGCCGTGGTAGCCCCCCATACGATGGCGGTCATTCGGCTCGCCATTTGCTCCTTACGTAATTGAGCTGCGGCAATTTCTTCCTGGGTACCTTTGATCGTTGCGGCTAGATCCTGGTGTACGGACTCTTTGGCCGCCTGAGTCGCAGTTTGACGGGCGAGGGCCAATAGATCGAACTTCGTTTCGACGAAATCCGTGCTCTTTCCTCCTGGCCAAATAGCAGGAGCCGAGGATCGTTTTTCTCAAGTTTCCTCTAGCGTTTCGTCCTCACTATCCGTCTGAAGGATGGTTTGCGAGAGGAGCACGGCGGCTCTTTGAAGCGGAGGAATGAAACGATCAAGTTCTGCAAAGCTGACTCGCGCCACGGGCACCGAAACGCCAAGGCAGGCTATCAGTTCTCGGTCCGGAGACACGATGGGAACGGCGCAGCCGACGACGCCCTTCACGTATTCCTCATTCGTCTTGGCCCAACCCTGACGACGTGTCTCTTCGAGAAGCCTCAGGAGGGTGTCGCAATCCACGATGGTGTTATCGGTGTACTGTGTCAGCTCAAGTGAGCAGCATAACTTCTCACGTGCTCTCTCCGGTAACCGGCTCATGTAAATTTTCCCAGTCGAGGTGCAGTGAAGTGGAGCAGCCTCGCCGGGATTGAATTGAAGCCCCTGTGGTTGGGACACGCGTACGCTGTCGACGTAAGCGACGACGTTGTCGCGCACGACGCCGATCTCGCACTGTTCGCCGATCTCGGCGGCAACCGCGCGGAGCACCGCATGCCGTCGCGCCGTGCGAAAAGCCGCGCCGATGACTTTGGCCGACAGCGTGACCAACTGATTGCCCACCACATAGCGCTTCGATCCAAGCGCCTTCTGAAGGAGGCCGCGCTCTTCCAAGTTTCCGACAAGCCGATGGGCCGTCGGAACGGGTAATGAAAGGGCGCTCGCGATCTCCGCGACCGAGACGGCCTTCGTCTGATTGGCGACGTGGGCAACGATGGCGAATGCCCGGTCGAGAGGCCCAGCCGTCTTTTCTCGCTCCGCCATACGAATCTCCTTTCGAATATATTATCATTTTTCGGAACAATTACTACTGAAATATGAAAAACGATTTGGACGTACCGCGCGTTTGCTCATATCGTTGGCGCTGTCGCTCGTTGATCGGATTTTGTGCACTGCACAGACTCGGTTTGGATGGCGACCAAGCCCGGGAATTTGGCGATGCGGGCGATGTGTTTTGAAAGGGAGATTGGGTATGTCTCGTCATTACGACGTGGAAGCTGTGCGCAAGGAGTTCCCGGCAGCCGAAAGGATGGTCTACCTCGACTCCGGCTTTCAGGCGCCGCTCGCGCGTCCCGTAAAGGCGGCGATCGAAACTTTCCTTCGCGAGGGCCTGGAGACGGCCGGACCAAAAGGCGTGTGGCTCGATCGGGTCGAGCAAACGCGTGCCAAGGTCGCCCGTTTCCTTGGGGTATCGGCCGACGAAATTGCCTTCACGAAGAACACATCGGAAAGCATGAACATCGCGGCGAACGCGCTGCCTCTGCGAGCCGGCGACAACGTTTTGATGATCCACGGGGACCATCCAAACAATGCATATGCCTTCCTCAATTTGAAGAAGAAGGGTGTCCAGATCGACTTCCTTCCGATGACGGACGTCGTAAACGCCGACACTTTCCTTCCCCATATTGACGAGAAGACCCGCGCGATCTCGCTGTCGCACGTCACCTTCCACGCCGGGCATCGCTTCGACATCGAGAGCATCGGGGCTCTTTGTGCGAACAAGAAGCTCTACTTCGTCGTCGACGTCATGCAGGCAATCGGGATCGTTCCAATCGATGCGAAGGCCGTCCAGGCAACATTCGTCGGCTCCGGGAGTCACAAGGGATTGCTGGTCCCCCAAGGTCTCGGATTGCTTTATTGGAACAAGGCACTGAAGGAGCTGGAGCCGGCCTATCTTGCCGCTGCCAGTTTGGCGGAGGTTCCTCACGACCTTATCGCTCGCCCCGACTGCTTGACGCCATCTCCCAGCGCGCGACGCTTCGAGCTCGGCAACTTCAACCTTCCTGCAGTTCACGCGCTCGGGGCCTCGCTCGACATGATCGAGCAGATCGGCGTCGAGAACATTCAGAATCATTGCTTCGATCTGGGCGATCATCTCATCACTCAACTGGACGAGCTCGACGTCAGTCTCGTCGGCCCGCGTCAGCGGCAACATCGCTCGCCCCACATCTACGTCGTAGGCCTACCCGCGACAGAGTGGCTCAGCTACTTCGAAGAGAATGGCGTGCGTGTTTCTCCCGAGCGCGACGGCATCCGTGTATCGTTCGGCATGTTCAACACCGTCGCCGATGTGGATCGTCTGGTGCATCTCATCCGCGGACGCCAGCCAAAACAGTCATTCAGGGCCGCTTAGGATTTGGCATAGGAGCAGTTGGAGAAACCGCACGCGAAGCGGACAGCAGCCTGATCCCGCCCAACGGCGAGCATCATGCCCTCTGCTTGCTGGCGTGCTGAAGGAGAGGACCGCGCATTCAAGTGACGCGGTCGACTAGCACCGGCGCAACGCGCACGACGACCGACCATGCTGAGTATGGTGGCTCTGCGCACCCGCAATCGTGAGGCTCGCGATGTTCGGAGTTCTTCTTGAAAAGACCATGGATGGCCAGCGGTACATCGACTGGCTTCTTTCAGGCCTTGGTTGGACGTTAGCACTTGCCTTCGTCGGTTGGTGGATTGCGTTCGCAGTCGGAATAATCGTCGGCATAGGTCGCACCGTGCAGAACCCCTTCTTCGGCGCCTTAGCTCGGCTCTACGTGGAGATCTTCAGGAACATCCCCGTTCTCGTGCAGATGTTTCTCTGGTACTTCGTCCTGCCCGAGCTTCTTCCGACTGCTATGGGCGACTGGATAAAGCAGATACCTCCGCCTTGGGGATCGTTCTTTCCGGCCTTGTGGTGCCTGAGTCTGTACACCGCCGCGCGTATCGCAGAACAGATTCGTGCCGGCATCGAAGCCTTGCCTAAGGGGCAAGCCGAAGCGGCAGCCGCACTCGGCCTAAGCGGATATCTGACCTATCGCCATATCATCCTGCCGCAGGCACTGCGCCTCATCGTGCCAAGCCTGACGAGCGAGGTGATGGGCATTTACAAGAACACGTCCGTTGCTCTGACCATCGGCTTGATGGAGCTGACCGCTCAGGCGCGCCAGATCAGCGACGCTACGTTCCAAACCTTCGCGGCATTCGGTGCCGCCACCCTCATCTATCTCGCCTTGGCTCTGATCGCCTACCAGACGATGATGCTCATCGACAAAGCGGTGCGCATTCCCGGTACCGCACCGGGCAAGGAAGTCGTGGGATCAGAGTTTGACGATGTGAAGCAGGAAAGTCCCCTGCCTGGCAGCATGGAGGTCGTGAAATGAACAGCCTCGATTTCTCGATTATCGCGCAGGCATGGCCCTATCTATGGTCCGGATTGCTGTTCTCGCTCTCCTTGACGGCAGCCGCGTTCCTGATTGGAATGTTTCTTGGAACGCTCTTCGCCCTCGTGCAACACTTTGAGCTCCGCATTCTGAGCTCGCTCGTTCGTAGTTACGTCGCCCTGATGCGTTCGATTCCGCTCATCCTCGTCTTGTTTTGGTTCTTCTTCCTGGTGCCCATCGTTCTGGGTCACCTGTCAGGCAATGGTCGTCCGATTCCAGTCGGTGCCACCTATACGGCGTTCATCACGTTCGGCCTGTTCGAGGCCGCCTACTATTCGGAAATCATCCGGGTCGGTTTGCGCGCCGTGAACAAAGGGCAATTCGAGGCTTGTCAGGCTCTCGCCTTGTCGACATTCGATACGTATCGCAACGTCGTCCTGCCACAGGTGTTCCGGGTTGCCAGTCCGATCATACTGAGCCAGACCATCATTCTTTTTCAGGATACGTCCCTCGTCTACGTTCTATCGCTCACCGATCTTCTCGGTGCGGCCTCGAAGCTTGCGCAGCTCAACGGTCGCCTCGTCGAGATGTACCTCGCAGTGGCCGTCGTTTATCTCATTATAAGTTCCGCCGCGTCCCAATTCGTCGCCTCGCTCCGCAAGAGGTACGCGATCGCGGGTGCCAACCGATAGTCAATCGGCTATCTGACCGCCCGTCGTTCCTCAGACTCTAGAACCTGGAGACCAGCATTGCAGCAAGAGCACGCAGTTAGCCCAGCCGACCAGTTTCCGATGGTTGTCGTGGAGCACCTCGTCAAGCGGTTCGGCAACTTTAATGCCCTGAGCGACGTCAACCTCAACGTCGCAAAAGGAGAAAAGATTGTGCTCTGCGGGCCGTCGGGTTCGGGGAAGTCGACGCTGATCCGCTGCATCAATCATATTGAAAAGCACGATTCCGGCCGAATAGTCGTCGACGGGATCGAGCTGACGGACCGGATTCGCGATATCAACAGCGTTCGCTGTGAAGTCGGAATGGTCTTTCAGAGCTTCAACCTGTTTCCGCATCTCTCGGTGGTCGAAAATTGCATGCTGGCTCCGATGAAAGTCAGGGGTCTTGCTCAGTCCGAGGCGCACGACCGGGCGATGGTGCTGCTGAGGAAGGTCCGGATCCACGATCAGGCCAAGAAGTATCCCGCGCAATTGTCTGGCGGTCAGCAGCAGCGTGTCGCCATAGCGCGCGCCTTGTGCATGCAGCCCAAGATCATGCTGTTCGACGAACCGACTTCTGCCCTCGACCCGGAAATGGTCAAGGAGGTGCTCGAAACCATGGTTGAGCTCGCTCGGGACGGAATGACGATGGTGTGCGTCACGCACGAAATGGGCTTTGCGCGCGAAGTTGCAGATCGCGTGGTCTTCATGGATCGCGGCTCAATCGTGGAAGAGGGCGATCCGAGCACCTTCTTTCACGCGCCGAACACGGAACGTGCAAAGGCCTTCCTCAACCAGATCATTCACTGAGGTCGCGACCCGCGCGGTCTTCCCTGAAAAACACGACAACAACGAGAGTTTGATATGACGAGCGCATCGCCAACGGAGCGCATCGAAAGCGATTCCCTTGGCCCGGTGACGATCCCGGTCAAAGCCTACTATGGACCGCAGACCGCGCGCGGGATCGCAAATTTCCCGATCTCAGGTATTCCGATTAATCACTTTCCCATATTCATAAAGGCGCTGGCATTCGTGAAGATGGCCGCAGCTAGGGCAAATGCGCGTCTCGGAGATCTGGAGCAAAATAAGGCCGATGTAATTTGCGCGGTTTGCGGCGAAATAGCGAGGGGGGTGTTGTGGAGAGAGTTTCCGCTCGATGTCTTCCAGGGAGGAGCGGGAACGTCGACCAATATGAACATCAACGAGGTGATTGCGAACCGCGCCCTTGAGATCATGGGCTTGCCGCGCGGGCGATACGACGTCGTGCACCCCAACAACGATGTCAACCTGTCCCAGTCCACGAATGACGTCTATCCGACGGCAATCCGCCTTGCGATCCTGCAGTCCCAAGGGCAGCTCCAGGCTGCACTAGAACGCCTCGCGATTGCCTTCGAGGAGAAGGCGGCTTGTTTCAGCGAAGTGATAAAGCTCGGCCGAACGCAATTGCAGGATGCCGTCCCCATGACTTTGGGGCAGGAATTCCAAGCCTTCGCGACGACGCTTCGCGAGGATGTCTCTCGGCTCGGAGAGATCGCCGCATTCTTCCAGGAGATCAATCTTGGAGGCACGGCGATCGGTACCGGCATCAATACCAACCCCGACTATCAGGCCCTTGCCGTTTCGGAGCTTTCCGAGATATCGGATCTTCCGCTCGTTGCCGCCGGCAACCTGATCGAAGCATGTTGGGATACCGGAGCTTTCGTTTTGTTCTCCGGGATGCTCAAGCGAACCGCGACTAAGTTGTCGAAGATCTGCAACGACCTACGACTACTTTCTAGTGGACCGCGGGGAGGACTAAACGAAATTAATCTGCCACCGCTTCAGCCCGGCTCGTCAATCATGCCTGGCAAGGTCAATCCGGTTGTGCCGGAAGTCGTCAATCAGGTCGCATACCAGATCATCGGCTACGATCTAACGATCACGCTTGCTGCCGAAGCAGGGCAGCTCCAATTGAACGTCATGGAGCCCGTGATTGCATACAATATTCTTCACTCTCTCGAGCTCCTGACGAATGCGATCGAGGTGCTGCGCACGAAGTGCGTCACCGGGATCACGCCAAATGTGCAAGTATGTCTGAGGCACCTTGAGGCCAGCGCCGCGGTTGCGACAGCTCTCACTCCGGCGATCGGCTATGAGCGTGCGGCCGAGTTGGCGAAGAAGGTGCTCATCTCGGGCAAGACAATCCGCGAGGTACTCGACGACGAGCCGGATCTCTCCCCGGATTTGATCGCCCAGACAACCGATCCGCATCGTCTTACCAGGCCGACGCGAACGCGAGTGGCGTCATAGATCGCGATCACCTATCGAAAAGAGATGCGGCGACGAATGCCGATCGTCGTCTTGCCAGAATTTGTCATTTGAAGGAGCATGTATGAAATCCAGAGCAGCCGTCGCCTGGGGAGCCAAGAAGCCTCTATCGATAGAATCGATCGAAATCGGCGGTCCTCGACAGGGAGAGGTGCTTGTCGAGATCAAGGCGACGGGCGTTTGTCACACCGACGCCTACACGCTGTCGGGCCTGGACTCGGAAGGCAAATTTCCGGCCATCCTCGGCCACGAGGGCGCGGGGATCGTGCGCGAGGTTGGCGAAGGTGTGTCCTCGTTGAGGCCGGGCGATCACGTCATCCCGCTCTACACGCCGGAATGTCGTCAGTGCAAGACCTGCCTGTCACAGCGCTCCAACCTGTGCACTTCGATACGCGCGACCCAGGGCCAAGGTCTTATGCCCGACAAGACAACCCGCTTCTCTTGCGACGGAGGCGAGGTCTTCCACTACATGGGGTGCTCAACCTTCTCAAATTTCACGGTGTTGCCGGAAATCGCACTGGCGAAGGTCCGCGAAGACGCTCCCTTCGACAAGGTCTGCTACATCGGATGCGGTGTCACGACCGGAATCGGCGCGGTGATCTACACCGCGAAGGTGCGTCCGGGATCAAACGTAGTGGTCTTTGGCCTCGGCGGCATCGGTCTGAACGTCATTCAAGGGGCGCGGATGGTCGGTGCCGACAGGATCGTTGGCGTCGACATCAACCCGGCCAAGGTCGAGATGGCCAAGAAGTTCGGGATGACGGATTTCATTAATCCGACCGAAGTCGGTAACGACAAGGTCGTGCAGGCAATCCTGGATCTGACGGACGGGGGTGCCGACTATTCCTTCGATGCCACCGGCAACGTGAACGTCATGCGCCAAGCGCTCGAATGCTGTCATCGTGGTTGGGGCGAATCGATCATCATCGGTGTCGCCGAGGCTGGCAGGGAAATATCGACCAGGCCATTCCAGCTCGTCACCGGTCGCGTGTGGAAGGGCACTGCGTTCGGCGGGGCGCGCGGTCGCACGGATGTGCCGAAAATCGTGGATTGGTACATGGAGGGTAAGATCAAGATCGACGATCTGATCACCCATACGATGCCTCTCGACAACATAAACACCGCCTTCGATCTCATGCATGAAGGCAAATCTATCCGATCAGTAATTGTCTATTGATCGCGACCATCGCGCTTTACGAGGAGGAAAGTATGACAAAAAGACTGTTGCATCCGGCGGTTCAAGAAGGAGGCTCACGCGCAGGGAATGCCTTATTCGCGGGAGGTGTACTCGCTTGCCATTGCAAGAATCGCCCGGTGGAAGGTCAAGGTCTCAGTCGCTATTGCGCACAATCACGCCTGCGGCTGTACCAAGTGCTGGAAGCCAGACAACGCCGCCTTCTCCGTCGTTGCCGTCGCGCCAAGCGAGCAGGTTTCGGTGATCGAGAACGGCGACAAGCTTGTCGTGGTCGACCCGAGGGCGCTGATCCGACGCCACGCATGCAAAGAATGCAGAGTTCATATGCATGGCCCAGTCGAGCGCGATCACGCATTCAAGGGCCTCTCATTCATCCATCCGGAATTGTTCGAGAATGGTGATTGGCCGCGGCCGACCTTCGCCGCATTTGTCTCTTCAATCATTGAAAGCGGGGTAGATCCTTCAGAAATGGATGGCATTCGTTCTGATCTACGGTCCCTCGATCTAGAGCCTTATGACTGTTTGTCGCCGCCTTTGATGGACTATCTCTCGACATGGACGGGCAAAGAAGAGCGGCGTTCTCCGCTGAGGTTGAGGTGGGAGGTCTAGAGAGAGTTCGCTCGCCAGATCATTCTGATACCGAGTGAATAGGAGTGCCCAACCGAGCCGCGGGCTTGACTTGTTTATCAGCGGGCGCGTTTGGTGCCGAACGTAGCCGAGATAAAATTGATGGCGTGTTGCGTAACGCAATTCGTTTGCAGTTCCTCCCTGACTCGGCCACCGCGCAGGCGGTGGCCGTTCTTTTTTCTTGAATTCTGTGTGGCCGCAGATCGACCTGCGAAAGTCGAGCGACTGTATCGCCACCACCTCGAGGTCGGAGCGTAGTGCAATCAATTGATGCCGCGAAGCGCCGACAGCATCATCTAAAGCATCGCCAGCTTACCTCCGGCTCGACCCAGACGAGCGCCCACTCATCTGAGTCTCGACCATGCCGCACGCTTGGCCGGCGCCGCGGTGCTCTCGAAGCGCCCCGTCGGTGCTGATGAAAAGCGCTCGAACTTGCCAGCTGGGCGTTCTGCGCACTCGGATTTGGTTTTCCCAGATCTTGCATCGTAATTCTCAGTTTACGGAATAAGGATACTCACAAAGTGATATTGTCGTAGAACGAGACACCTTGTGTGGCCTATCATTTAGCCAAGGTTGAGTGCTGCCCAGTTCATGTGCGGTGCAAAAAATGAGCGGATCTTATGCTTCCCAGGTTCGAGGACTAAAGCCGTCTGCCGAATGTTGGAAGTCGTCAATTCCTAGCTGGCGCGATCGCACCCGGGCCGCAGCAAAGCGCGCGTCGCCCCAAAAATGATAAAGGCGCAAAGCGCGTCTCACCTGAACCAGAGGGATATCCATGTCTAAAATGTTTGCCCTGCTTTCCGCGACTACGATCACCGTGTTTGCGGTCTCCCCGGCCCAGGCGGGTCCAACGCTCGACAATATTAAATCGAAAAGGGCGATCACCATTGGCTACCGGGAAGCTTCGATCCCCTTTTCCTATCTCGGTGCTGACCAGAAGCCTGTTGGTTTTTCCCTGGACCTGTGCGCGCACGTTGTCGATCGTCTGAAAGCTGCTCTCGGCACTCCAGACCTTCAGATAAAGCTTACGCCGGTCAACTCGTCCAACCGTATTCCGCTTATCCAGAACGGCACGATCGATATAGAGTGCGGCGGTACTGCCAGCAGCAAGCAGCGTCTGGAGCAGGTCTCATTTAGCGTTTCAACCTTCGCCAGCCAAACGGCTTGGCTCACAAAGGTGTCAAGCGGGCTCAAGACGCCAAAAGACTTGAAGGGAAGGACTATTGTCGTCACACAGGGGTCTGATGCTCTCGGCATTGCCAAAGGTATTTCGCAGGATGACGATCTCAACCTTACTGTCGCGCAAGCCAAAGACCATGCGGAATCATTGTTGTTGCTGACCACTGGGCGTGCAGCGGCGTGGGTCGAAGCCGACATTCTCCTGGCCGGTATGAAGGCGGATTATTCTAACCCTTCTGATCTCACGTTCCTAAAATCCAACTATGGCACCATTTATTATTACGGTCTGATGTTCTCGAAGGATGATCCCGACTTCAAGAAGATGGTCGACGACGTTCTCTCTAAGCTCATGGCTTCCGGCGAGTTCACGAAGATCTACGACAAATGGTTTATGGCTACGATCCCGCCGAAGAACATCAATCTCTGCTTCCCAATGACCGACGCTCTTAAAGAGCGCGTTGCCCATCCTAGTGATGTCGTCAACAATTGATCTTGCCAGCCGCGGCCCTGAAGGCGCTGCTGGCCAACGTCAGACGTACAGCATGGTCTAACGCTTGCTGCGATCGCGAATGCGGACGCAAGCGACCGTCTTTACATAAAAGGAGCCGAAAATGAGTAGAGCTGCGATTGGCTGGGAGGCAATGACGGACTCCGATCGACAAATCGCACAGTGGGTCGAGGAGACGCCGTTTGTGGATACCCACGAGCATTTGATTGAGGAAAGTCAGCGCCTTTCCGGAGCGATCCATCCACGAACATTGCCATGCAACGACTGGGCCTATTTATTCAGGTCCTATGCTGCCGAGGACCTGGTGGTTGCTGGCCTGCCAGCAGCCGAGTTGCGCAGGTTTCTCGGGCCGGATCTCGCGAGCCAGGAAAAATACCGGATGATCGCCCCCTACTGGGACCGCATCCGCCACACTGGTTACGCCCAGGCGCTGCGCCATACCTTTCGCGGCGTATACGGTGAAGACGACCTAACTGCTGAGAGCCTGCCCCGCATCGCCGAGAAATACCATGAGACCGTTCAGCCCGGCTTTTACAAACACATTCTAGGCCTGGCGAACATCGAGGGCTGCCAGGTCAATTCGCTGCAGCGCATCTTTATGGAGACCGAGCAGCCAGAGTTACTCGACCACGATATAAGCATCCTTCAACTTTGCCGGTGTAGTGCTGCTGACTTCGCGTGGGTGGAAGCCGAGACAGGCAAGTCCCCGACGACACTCGATGAGTGGCTCGGGGTCATCGACTTCTATTTCGCGACATATGGCGCCAAAGCCGTGGCTGTAAAATCGCAAATTGCGTATTCGCGCGCTCTCGATTTCGAGCCAGTCACTAAAGCGCACGCGTCAAGGCTATTTCCCAACCATGCCGACAGAGCCGGCGCATTACATGCCCTCGGTCCCGAGGACCTCAAGGCGCTGCAAGATTATCTGTTCCGCTATTGCGTCGGCAAGGCTGGCGAATGCGATCTGCCGGTCAAACTACACACCGGCGTTTTGGCTGGCTACGGTGTGATGCAACTCGCTCGTACTCACAGCAATGCTACAGACGTCTGCCGCCTGTTGCAGGATTTTCCTGAAACCCGATTCGTCCTGATGCATATCGGCTACCCATACGAGCACGAGTTTATCGCGCTGGCCAAACATTACCCTAACGCGGCGATCGACATGTGCTGGGCGTGGATTATCAATCCGGTGGCGGGCGTTCGCTTTCTGAAGGAGTTTCTGATGGCGGTTCCGTCCAACAAGATCTTCACCTTCGGCGGAGACTATGTCGCTGTGGAGCCAATTTATGGCCATGCGTTCGTAGCGCGACGTGGAACCGCGCAGGCACTCTCGCAATTGGTCGCCGAAGGCTGGATCGCGCTTGAGGACACCCGTGACCTGATTGACCGGATCATGCGCGGCAACGCACGTCAGTTCTTTGGGAAAGGGCCTAGAGAGGATGCGACACGTCTGTGAACGGCGGACAACCGCCTTTGAAAGGCCGTCGACGTCCATGACCGCCACTTCAGCGTCGGGCAAGCGCTCAGAGCAGCTGTACAAAGTCACATTTAGCCTTGGAGGCAAGCTCGTGTCGGGGAAGCGGGCTATAGCAGTCTTCCACACCTGAGGCGCCTGCTGGAACTTGCCGCTATTCCAGTAGGTGCCCCGAGGTGAAACATGGCGAGCGCGTAGTGGGGATCGAGGTCGAGCGCCTTCTGTCAGGCGTTGATCGCCTCCGGTGCGCGCATGAGGTTTGCGTACGCCGACGCCACTTGAAACCAGCTCATGGCGTCCGGCGTCAACCTGTGCCTGCCCCAAGGGTAGCGATGGCTCTCCTCATAATGGCCAAGGAACTTGAACGCTGTTCCTAAACAATAGCCGTAGTGGCCACCCGTGAACAACGACCATCACCAATGCTTCGCCTTCGGCCGCGCCGCCGTTGCTCTAATCGACGCCGTGCTCCGCGAGGAAATTGATGAACTGATCGACGACTTCTGCCGCACGCTCAAAGGACGGATAGGACAAGCAACGTCCTACGGGAGAGGCGCGCCGCAAGGTGCGGCGCCAGCAAACGTCCAATCTCTCTCGTGAGAGAGAGATGGCGCACCGACACGATTCGAACGTGTGGCATCCACCTTCGGAGGGTAGCGCTCTACCGCAACAAAGTTAATCGGTGCCATCACTCTTCATGACGTTCCCGATATAAAAGCCGTTTGGCGTCCACTCATTCAGGCGCTCTGCGATGTCGTGCCGGTGCGATGGATTGCATCACAACACAGCCGGCGCACCTAGTTCGCTGGGCAGATCGAAAGGCGCTCCTCCGGTCCAGCATTGCTCGGCTCCGCCGATCTCTGTGCCGATCCGCGAAACGAAGTGAGGGAAGCGTTGCGTTGGGCGCGCGCACTTGAAGCGGGCGGAACAGCCTCTCCCCACGAGATCGCCATTTCGGCCGCCTCGCCAGCGGCGTGGGACGATGCGCTTCTGGTTCTCTCGCGCGAGGCAGGACTGCCTGTGCATTTCACGCACGGTATTCCGGCGCTGGCGACCCGCGAAGGACAGGCCTGTGCTGCCCTCGCCAACATCCTGTTACGCGGGCTGTCTCAAGAGCGCGTGAGGCTCCTGTTTGCCAGGTTACCGCGTAGTCCGGCCAAAGAGAATCTGCCCAGTGACTGGGCCAAAGGCCTGCGGCGGAGCGCTGCGCTGACGAGTCCGGAGCATTGGCGGCATGCTCTCGAGCAGACTCGAGCCGAACGGGCGAATGGTGACCTTGCGGAACGCGCATTGTTGCCGATTCTCGAAGGCTTCGCCGGCGGGATTGCGTCGGCAGACATGGTCGGACGCCTTCTTTTGAAGGGACCGGCGCTTACCTTGTGGCGGGATGCTTTGCGTATGGCGCCCCCACACGCAATCGAGCTCTCTTTGCAAGCCCTGCGCGTTGCCGACGGACGCGAACCGGGAAATTCTATCGCATGGGGACCTGCCCGTCATGTGGCGGCGGCCCCGCGCGCATATGTGCGCCTCATCGGGCTGGATGCGAATGCATGGCCAAGACGGTCGAATGAAAATCCATTGCTACCGCAGCACCTGCAAAGGTTCTGTCCACGCCGGCGGCCACGGTGCGGTGGCCGTGAGCGAGGCTTGCACAAAGCCGCCCGTGTGGGCCTGTAACCGGAGGTTTGCCGAGATCCGGCGTAAACGTGGGTCGGCTCGCAGCTTCTAGTCGCGGTGTCGGTTTCAGAATCGTCGAGCGTCGCTTGCTCCGCGCTGCCGTGCCAGACAAATCAACGGAACTCGCAGCCGTCGAGTCGCGACTGACTTTCGGAGTAGGCTCGAGGGTTCGCATGTTGACATTGACGGGGCTCGCTGCTGTCGCAGATGCAACATGGTCTCAGACCCGAGACAGTACAATTTGGAAAAGTGCTTGTTATTGAGCGCGTCTGTGTTTGGCATGGGATTTGAAGGGAATCGCCAATGGCATCGCTTGCCTAAGGAGTTGGAACGCATGGCTTACAAGATCGTCGCTTCGCAATGCACCGTTTGTGGGGCATGTGAGTTCGAGTGCCCCAACGCGGCGATCAGCCTCAAGCGCGACATTTACGTTATCGATGCCAAAAAATGTACGGAGTGCGAGGGCCATTGCGACACGCCGCAATGCGCGGTCGTCTGTCCGGTGCCTGACACCTGTGTCGCGTCTAAGACAGCATAAGCAGCCCGCGTCCACGAAGTAGGAAATCTCGAGCTTGGGAGGCCGCCGACCGCATGGGGCGCAGCGGTCGATCAACATCGTTATCGCTTGAGGCGCTGATCGACTCCGAGCAGCCCCCGAAGGGCTCTGCCAGTAAGTGATCTTCGCGAGTGGATGCAGGGCGCCGATAAGGTGCTGGTGGGCGAGCAGATCGTAGCCGCGGTGCAGCGAGTCCTGGCGAAGCGGTGCCCGAAGAGCCTCAGTTGTGGTCGGCTCAACCAAGCTCGCCTAGGGTCTGTTGGGATTCATCTGGAGTTTATCGCGGCCGCGGCCAGATAGATCATTGAAGTGAAGCTCTGGTCGGTCTTGTCGGCGCGCATTG
>NZ_JBEPQV010000043.1:0-56556 GCF_040548035.1 Bradyrhizobium sp. LB8.2
GTAATCCATCCCAGACATCGCTCGCTCCCGCGAATCATCACTCAACTCACGGAATCAGCAATCAAATTCCTCCGCAATATGTGTGAATTCGACAGCCCGCAAGCGGGGGAGGGAGCGCACCTTCTTCTCCGCGCGATCAGTGCATGAAGCTCCGGCGATTGTTGCCGCCACCGTTGTTGCCCTGGCTCTGGTTCATCGACTGGCGAAAATTGTTGCTGCCGCCATTGCCGATCCGGTTGGTGGTGTTGAACTGCGGGCGGGTGTTGTTCTGCACCTGCACCTTGTTCACCCGATTGTTGTTGATCTTCGCGCCGTTGTTGATGCGGATCGGATTGTTCTGCGTCTGAACGATGACCGGCTTCGCATCGGCGGTGCCGGAATTGCCGCGGCCATTCTGCGTATTGTTGGTCGCAGGCAGCGTCACGATCTTGCCGATGCCGCCATTGCTGGTCGTGGTGTTGGTCGGCGCCGGCAGGGTTGCGATCTGACCGCCATTGCCGAGCTTGCCGATGCCGTTGTTGTCGCCCGGCTTCTGCACGATCGGCAGATTGCCGTTCACTTGCGCGCCGCCATTACTCTGCTGCAGCGGCATGTATTTGGGCTGGCCGAGATTGCCGATCTTGAAGGTCGGGTTGATGTTCTGCGGCGCCAGGAACTTGGTCGCCTGCATCAAGGGGATCTGCTTCGGCTGCAGCTGGAGCTTCAGCGCGACCTGCGCATAGGGCGTGTTGCCGTAGCTGTCGTAGAAGTTCTTGTAGCCGAGCGGCGAGTTCGCGAGCACCGCCTTGTGCCAGGCCTGCGTGAGCAGCAGGTTGGAGAGCAGCCAGCGGACGTGATCGCACAGCGGGTCGTGCGGATACATCGTGATGAACTCCTGATAGTACTCCGGACGGGCTTCGGACACGACGTAGTCATAGGCCTGGCGGGTCGAGCGGCTCGGCAGGTTGGAGGCCATCTGCACCAACGGCGCATTCACCGGCGCGCGGTTGGCGGCAACAGCGGTGTCGCCGAAGAAGGTGAAGTCGGACGTCAGCGACGAGCTCTCCCAGGGGATCTGTGCGCCGCTGGTGGTCTGGTTCACTTCGAGGCGCACGCGCTTGAACAGCTGCTCGATCGGGACGTTGGGCTCGCGCGCGACGTTCAGGAAGGCTTGCGTGTAGGGGCTGTGGCCGCCGATGCCGTCCTGCGCTTCGGCGCCTGGCGCGGTCGAGTAGCCGACGATCGAGCCGTTCGGGGCATCGACGATGGCCAAGCCGCGGCCGGCGTCGTTGACGTTGGGGAAGGGGTTGTTGCGGCAGGCGTCGAGGATGACGATGCGCATGCGGCTCGGGATCGTCTCCAGCGTCGACATCACGTCGACCAGACGCACCGAATTATTGACCAGCTCGGTCTGACTCGAGACCTTGGCATCGACGGGAACGAGGTAATTCTCGCCGGCGAGCTGCACGCCGTGACCGGCATAATAGACCATCGCCACCGTGTTCGGGCCGCGCGCGGATACTTTTGCCGAAAAGTCCTGCACCACGCGGAGCATGTCGTTCTGGGTCAGGTCGGTCGCGGCGACCACCTCGAAGCCGGCCGAGTTCAGGAACTTCGCCATCGAATCCGCATCATTGTCGGGGTTGGCGAGCTGCGGCGCGTTCTGGTAGTTCGAATTGCCGATCACCAGCGCGACCCGCTGCTCAGGGCCTAGCAGCGCGGTGGGAGCCGGCTCGACCGGGGCGACTTGCGCGGAAACAGGGCCACAGGCGAAGCCGAACAGGCTTCCCAGCAGGCCCGCAGTCATCAGGAAAGGCTTTAGGCGGAACATGGCGTGCTCCTCTGGCACTGATCTCGATACGAGATTGGTTGCGAAAAAGCTTGGCCGCGTTCGAGCCTTTGGTCCGTGATCGCTATCACCGTGGTGGCCTACGTGATCTGGATCACGCTTGGAACCTGCTAGGGTGAGCGGCCGGTGTCCGGCCGGGCCGGGGCTCGCCCGCCATGACATGCTTTTCAAGGAAATGCCGTCACATGTTGAAATCGATTGATCCGATCCTCACGCCCGACCTGCTCTGGCTACTCGCCGCCATGGGCCACGGCGACGACCTCGTTTTCGTCGATGCCAATCACCCGGCAATACGCATCGCGCAGAGCACGGCGTCGCAGCGCCTGATCCAGTTGCCGGGCATGACCATGGAGACCGCGATCCGCGCCATC
Source organism: Bradyrhizobium sp. LB8.2 (assembly GCF_040548035.1). Taxonomy (NCBI): domain Bacteria; kingdom Pseudomonadati; phylum Pseudomonadota; class Alphaproteobacteria; order Hyphomicrobiales; family Nitrobacteraceae; genus Bradyrhizobium; species Bradyrhizobium sp. LB8.2. Next base: position 2,200 of record NZ_JBEPQV010000043.1, read on the forward strand.
ATGTCGGTCTACCCGCTCGACGATTTCGATCCCGATCCGGTGCGCGTGATGATGCCGGTCGACGATCCCGACCGCGTCCCCGACGTGCAGCGCGCGGTGCTGGCCGAGATCGAACGGGCCGCCGGCCGCCCCGTGACGCCCGGAAAACTCGCGCGGCCGGATTTTTACCGGGCAGCGGCAGCGAGCTTTGGCGTCGTGCAGGTCGGCGACAGCAGGGGTTACGGATGCTTCCTGATCAGGAAGGGTGTGATCAGCTAGGGGGAGTCTCGGACCATCCGATTGGTGCGCGATCGTGCAAATAGCTTGGCACTCGAATTTGAATGGCGTTCCCGGACTCGACCGTCTATCGTCAATCCATGTCGCGCCTTATGTGTCTGTCTGTTGCTGTCATCCTGTCGCTGCTGCCGGCCGTCGCGCCCGCTGCGTCAATTCAAAAGCGTCCCAAGCAAGCCTGGCATGGCTACGGCTTCCTGCCGGGCTATCGCCAGCCGCTCAGCAACAGCGTTCCGCTCTACAAGCAGAAGGAAGCGATGCGGCGGATGTCGCGCAGCGACCGGCGCCATTGGTACATCGATCCGGTCCCCCAATATTACGGCTGGGACGGCGAGTGGCGCTATTTCGGCCGGCCCGGCTTTGGCGGCGGCCGCTACAATGGCGGCAGTTTTGGGCCGTGCTGGACGCGGACACCGATCGGCGCGGTGTGGAATTGCGGGTGATCGGCTGAGCTAATCTCGCGCGGCCGCCGCTCGTTCTCGTGCCCCGGACGCAGCGCAGCGCTGCTTTAGCGGTGCGCTGCAGAGCCGGGGCCCATCCATCCGCGCCATACTGTGTCGCCTCCTGGGTCCCGGTTCTGCGCCGCAACGCTCGCGCGTTGCAGCTTGTCCGGGACACGAGACGGAGCATGCCGCGTCCCCTTACGAGAAGAACGCGATCTTCTCGGCCTGGGTCATGCGGCGGATCGGCGCCATGGGATCGTTTGCGGCGGCGCGGGGCTTTTGCAGGATGCCGCTGGCGAGGATGGTGGCGCCGAGTGAGGCTTCCGGGACCGGCGAGGGCATCGGCAGCGTCGTGCTCGGCGCTGCGCCGAATGTCGCGGTGGCTGCCATGGCCGACGCCGGCTGCTCCATCACTTCGGCGGCGGCTTCCGCAATGGCGTTGGTGAGGCGCGCAAGCGATTCCATCGCGATCGGCGCTTCCTCTACGGGCTCCTCCACGACCGGCGCGGCGGCGGGCTCAAGCGCGATCGGCCCCGGCATCTCGGCTGCAATGGGCGCTGCGGCCTCCGCAACCACCGGCTCCGGAATGGCCGCTTCCATCTCGACCGGCTCGATGATCTCGTCGAACTCCGGATCGGGCGCGGCCATCTCCAGCGCGATGGCCTCGAGTATGGCGTCGTCCTCGGCTTCCGCGGCGGCGTCGAGCGAAAATTCGTCCGTCACCTCGGCGAAGGCGGCGGGCTCAGCGGCCGGCTCTTCAAAAGCGGCGGCTTCAGGCGCGGTCTGGCTCTCGGCGACGATCTCCGGCTCCAAGGCGGCGTCCATCGCCTGCTCGGCAACGGAGAAGGCCTCAGCGACGCCGGCCGCTTCCACGGCTGCTTCGGCCTCGATCGCTGCTATGTCCTGCGGCGCCTCCGCAAAAGCCACGGCTGCTTCGCTGGCCATTGCGGCAGGCGCGACCTCCGCAAGCGGAGCTTCCGCCACGGACGACGGCGCGTCTTGCACCGGGGCCGGCGAGGGGTGCGCAGCCTGCGGCGTTGCGTCGCCGTCGATCTGGTCGATCCGGTCCTTGAGCAGATCGAATGCGGCCTTGAGGTCGGTACGGGGGTCGATGGTCGAAACTTGCGCGCAGGCCGCCTCGATGGAGGCGAGCTGCGAATCAATCAGGTCGCAGATTCGCCCGTCGGCGCCGATCTCGCGCCAGCGCCAGGAGATCTCCTTGATGATGCGGAGGCCGCGCGGGATCGGCGCGAGGCTCGCCTCGAACGCCGCGGGATCGAAGGCTGCGATTGCGATCGTCTCGGCTTCGCGGATCGCTTGCCGGATTGCGACCAGCGCCTCGGGCAGGCCGTCCTCGACCACGGGTTGGCGCTGTGTCGCAAGGGTTTCTTCGATTTTCGCGACCGCGTCGAGCACCATGCGGGTGTCCGCATTGCGGTTGCGCTTGGCGTATTCACCGAGGAACCAGCGGCCGCGCGCGGTCTCCATGAAGGCTTCGCGGATCGCGTCGTAATCCTGCTCGTTCGGCTCGGCCGCGCGGGCAGACATAGGCGAGAGGGCGAATGCTTCGTTGGCCATGTCAATCTCGTCGCGCAAATCACGGCGCGTTACAGTAACGATCACCACGATATCGACCGAATCGCAATTGGTTTGATGGCACCCGAATCACAAATCCCCATCGCGGTATCTCAGAAGCGGCGATTCGCCGTGAGCCTCGCCGTGTTCTACTCGGCCGTGTTCGCGGTGTCGGGTACGCATCTGCCGTTCTTTCCGGTTTGGCTGAAGGCGATCGGCATCGACGCGGCCTGGATCGGCCTCATCAACGCGCTGCCGGCGATCACGCGCTTCACCACGCTGCCGCAAATCACGGCCCTTGCCGAAAAGCGACATGCCATTCGCGCCGGCATCATGGTGTCCGTGCTCGCGACGGCGATCGGATTTACAGCCGTCGGCCTGCAGGGGCAGCCGCTGGCGCTGTTCCTGATCTACGCGCTGACCTGCATGATGTGGACGCCGACGACCCCGTTGACCGATGCCTATGCGCTACGTGGCGTCGCCCGCTACGGGTTCGATTACGGGCCGGTGCGGCTGTGGGGCTCGGCAGCCTTCGCCGCCGGCTCGCTCGCCTGCGGCTATCTCGTAGACCACATCGCGGCGCGCGATCTGATCTGGGTCATCGTCGCTTGGGCCGTTGTTGCGGTCGCCGCCAGCGTGCTGCTCCAGCCCCTCGACGATGTCAGGCGAAGGACGACAGCGGCGCACGCCGGCAAGGCGCTGCTGCACGATGCCGGCTTCTGGGCCATCATCGTTTCCGCCGCGCTGATCCAGGGCAGTCACGTCGCCTACTATACGTTCTCGGCCATCAACTGGCAGGCCCAGGGCCTCGGCGGGCTGACGATCGCGGGCCTCTGGACGCTGGGCGTGATCGCCGAGATCATCGTGTTCGCGCTGTCGCCGCGCTTCTCGCTGCACCCGTCCTCGCTCATGGCGATCGGGGGCGCGAGCGCGGTGGTGCGCTGGGTCGTCACCGCGCACGATCCGCCGCTTGCGCTGCTCGCGGTCGTACAGCTCGGCCACGGCCTGACCTTCGGGATGACCATCCTCGGCACCATGAATCTCCTGGTGCAGCGCGTGCCGTCGCATCAGATCGCGCGGGGGCAGGGCTACTACGCCGCGTGCAACGGGCTGCTGGGTGCGACCACCTCGATCGCGTCAGGCGCGATCTACGCCCGCATCGGCGACGGCCTGTATTACGTCATGGCTGCGATGGCCGGCGCCGGTGCACTTCTCATCTGGTCGGCGCGGCACCGGCTGAGAGCTCATCCCCAGAGCGAAGAATCCGGCGGATAGACCAGACTGTCGTCATACCGAAGGCCATGATCGCGGTCGCGCGCCAGCAGCAGCGGGCCGTCGAGATCGACGAAGCGGGCCTGCGGCGTCACCAGCATTGCAGGCGCCATCGACAGCGAGGTTGCGACCATGCAGCCGATCATGATCTCGAAGCCGAGCGCCTGCGCGGCATCGGCCATCGCCAGCGCCTCGGTGAGGCCGCCGGTCTTGTCGAGCTTGATGTTCACGGCGTCGTAGCGCTCACGCAAGGGTGCGAGCGAGTGGCGGTCATGCACGCTCTCGTCGGCGCAGACCGCGAGCGGCCGTTTGATCCGCGCCAGCGCGTCGTCCTTGCCGGCCGGTAGCGGCTGCTCGACCAGGGTGACGCCGGCGGCCTCGCAGGTCGCGAGATTGTGCTCCAGATTGGCCTCGGTCCAGGCCTCGTTGGCGTCCACGATCAGCTCGGATTCGGGGGCCGCCTTGCGCACCGCCGCGATCCGCTCCCCGTCGCCGTCACCGCCGAGCTTGATCTTGAGCAGCGGCCGGTGCGCCGCTTTGGCGGTCGCCGCCGCCATGGCCTCGGGGGTGCCCAGCGAGATCGTGTAGGCCGTGGTGCGCTCGCCCGGCACCGGGCGGTCGAGCAGGCTCCAGGCCCGCAAGCCCGCCGCCTTGGCTTCCAGATCGATCAGGGCGCAATCCAGGGCATTGCGGGCCGCACCGGGCGGCATGGCGGCTTGCAGGGTCCGCCGGGTGAGTCCGCTCGCCACGGCCTCCTGCATGGCCTGGATGGCGGCAAGGGTCACCTCGGGCGTCTCGCCGTAGCGGGGATAGGGCACGCATTCGCCGCGGCCGATCAGGCCGTCCCGGCTAACCTCGGCCACGACGGTTACGGCCTCGCTCTTGGCGCCCCGGCTGATCGTAAAACTGCCGGCGATGGGAAAGCGCTCGATTCGCGCGACGAGGGCCGGAACTTTGCTGGAAGTCATTTTGAACTCTGGCGAAATCTGAACCTGCTAGTTACCTCTAGCAACTAAGGTTAACCGGTCGGGGACACCTTCTCTGGGTAAGGGCGCGTGCGCAACCATCTGATTTCATCCGTTTCCAGCGCCCCGGCACGGGAGCGGACATCTTGAGCGGCGATCCGAAGCTGGAACGGATTGCGAAAGGCAACGCGCTGGCACTCTGCGCCACCGGAACCTGGACCGCGAGCTTCGCGCCGGTCCTGGAGCGGATGGTGGCTGACGCCGAGAAGCTCGCGGGCGGTTCGCAAAGCGTCTTCATCGACGTTTCCGAGGTGGCCAAGCTGGACACGTTCGGCGCTTGGCTGATCGAACGGCTGCGCCGCAGCCTGACCCAAGGCGCGGTCGAGGCGCAGATCGCGGGGCTGTCCGCCAATTATTCGAGCCTCGTGGACGAGGTGCGGCGGGTCAGGGCGACGCCCGTGATCGACACCAATGCCGTCACCATCACCGGCATGCTGGAGCAGATCGGCCGGGCCGTGGCTGGCGTTGGCGGCACCGTGGCAGGCCTGATCGACATGCTCGGCGCGGTGCTCGCGGCGGGCGCGCGCACCCTGATTCACCCGCGCTCGTTCCGCCTGACCTCGACCGTGCATCATCTCGAGCAGGTCTGCTGGCGCGCGGTGCCGATCGTGGTGCTGATCACCTTCCTGATCGGCTGCATCATCGCCCAGCAGGGCATCTTCCATTTCCGCAGGTTCGGCGCCGACATCTTCGTCGTCGACATGCTCGGCGTGCTGGTGCTGCGCGAGATCGGCGTGCTCCTGGTCGCGATCATGGTCGCGGGCCGCTCGGGCAGCGCCTACACCGCCGAGCTCGGCTCGATGAAGATGCGCGAGGAGATCGACGCATTGCGCACCATGGGGTTCGACCCGATCGAGGTGCTGGTGCTGCCGCGCATGCTGGCGCTGGTGCTGGCGCTGCCGATCCTGGCGTTCCTCGGCGCCATGGCCGCGCTCTATGGCGGCGGTCTCGTCGTCTGGCTCTATGGCGGCGTCGATCCCGAAGCGTTTTTGCTGCGCCTGCGCGACGCCATCTCGATCGACCATTTCATCGTCGGCATCGTGAAAGCACCTGTGATGGCTGCCGTGATCGGCATCGTCGCCTGTGTCGAAGGGCTCGCCGTGCAGGGCAGCGCGGAATCGCTCGGACAGCACACGACGGCGTCCGTGGTGAAGGGCATCTTCTTCGTCATCGTCATGGACGGCGTGTTCGCCATCTTCTTCGCCTCGATCGGGATGTGACGATGGCGCAGGAAGTTCGAAACGGAATTCAAAACCCGATCATCCGCGTCCGCGATATCACCGTGCAGTTCGGCGCGACGCGGGTGCTCGACGGCCTCGACCTCGACGTCAAGCGCGGCGAGATCCTTGGCTTCGTCGGGCCCTCGGGTGCCGGCAAATCGGTGCTGACGCGCACCATCATCGGCCTCGTGCCGAAGGTCGCAGGCAGCATCGAGGTGTTCGGCGTCGATCTGGATGCCTCCAATACGTCGCAGCGTCGCAACGTGGAGCGGCGCTGGGGCGTGCTGTTCCAGCAGGGCGCGCTGTTCTCCTCGCTGACGGTGCGGCAGAACATCCAGTTTCCGATGCGCGAATATCTGCGCGTTTCGCAGCGGCTGATGGACGAGATCACCATCGCCAAGCTCACCATGGTGGGTCTCAAGCCCGAAGTCGCCGATCGCTTTCCCTCCGAATTGTCGGGCGGCATGATCAAGCGCGTGGCGCTTGCGCGCGCGCTGTCGCTCGATCCGGATCTGGTGTTTCTGGACGAGCCGACCTCAGGCCTGGACCCGATCGGCGCCGGCGACTTCGACGAACTGGTGAGGACCCTCCAGCGCACTTTGGGGCTGACTGTTTTCATGGTAACCCACGATCTCGATAGCCTTTACACAGCATGTGACCGCATCGCCGTTTTAGGGAACGGTAAGATCATTGCGGCAGGGTCGATCGCCGACATGCAGGCCTCGCAGCATCCCTGGCTGAGGCAATATTTCCATGGCAAGCGCGCTCGCGCGGTGATGGGCTGAGGTGCCGGAGTAGCTGATGGAAACGCGTGCAAATTACGTCCTGATCGGATCGTTCACGCTGGCGGTGATCGCCGCTGCGATCGGCTTCGTGTTGTGGTTTCAGTCGTTGCACACCACCAAGCAGCGCAGCCCCCTGCGCGTCGTGTTCGAAGGCCCGGCGGCGGGCCTGCGCAACGGCGGCAGCGTCAATTTCAACGGTATCCGAGTGGGTGAGGTGGTCTCGGTCAAGCTCGACAACCCGCGGCGGGTTGTCGCACTCGCCATGGTCGAGAACAACGCCCCGATCCGCAAGGACACCCTGGTCGGCCTCGAATTCCAGGGCCTGACCGGCGTCGCCGCGATCTCGCTCAAGGGCGGCGAGGAGGCGGCACCTCCGCCACCGCTCGACGAGGACGGCATCCCGTCGCTGACGGCGGATCCCAACAAGCTCCAGGACGTCACCGAGGCGATCCGCGGCACGCTCCAGAACATCAACAAGATCGTCGCCGACAATCAGGAATCGGTGAAGAACTCGCTGAAGAATCTCGAGACCTTCACCAACTCGCTCGCCCGCAACTCCGAGAAGATCGATGGCGTGATGGCCAAGGTCGACGGCGTCATGCTCAAGGCCGACAGCCTCATGCTCGGCCTCAACACGCTCGCCGGCGGCAAGGACGGCGGTGAGCTGTTCCTGGCGGTGAAGTCGATCCGCGAACTGGCCGACGATTTCGACAAGCGCTCCGGCGCGTTGATGACCGACGGCCGCCGTACCCTGGGCGACATCAGCCGCGCCGTGAACAATTTCGACCGCAACCCGACCCGCGTGCTGTTCGGCGCCAGCAACAGCGCACCGGCCGCCGCGCCGCCGCCGCCGGAGCCGCTAAAGCCCGCGACGCCGGAGCGCAGGCGGCAATAGGGCTCGGCTTGGTCGTAGCGCTGGGTCTCGTGTCCCGGACGCGCTGCAGCGTGTAACGCTGCTGCGCAGAGCCGGGACCCATCCCAATCATTGCACCGGCATAACTTCAAACAAAACGGAGCCCGCGACGGCTCCGTTTTTCATTCGCTGTTCGCTATCGCTGCGAGCCGCTCACCCCAGCCGTCCCGCGCTGTGCGCGAGCAGGGTGTAGACCAGACCCGTCTCCGAGGTCAGGTGGTTGCGCAGCTCCTGCGGGCCGCGGCCGTCGCGGGCGACTTCGTCGAGCAGGCGTTCGAACTCGGCGACGTAGCGGTCGACCGTGCCCTTGAAGTTGCGATCGGAGCGGTACTTGCGGGCGACCTCGTCAAAAGCCTTCTGGCCGGCGGGCGTGTAGAGGCGCTTGGTGAAGGCCTTGTTCTCGCCGCGCTGGTAGCGGTCCCACATCTCGGCAGCGAGGTTGCGGTCCATCAGCCGGCCGATGTCGAGCGACAACGATTCCAGCGGATTGCCGCCACCTTGCGGCGCCTGAGGCTGCGGAGCCGGTGCGGCGGCTTGGCGGCCGCGCTGGGCTTCACGTCCGGTCGGCGCACCCTGGTTGGCGTCCGTGCGGCTCAACAGGTCCGACAGCCAGCCGTCGCGGCCCTGGTCGTTGCCGGCCGGCGCGACCGGCGGGGCTTCGGTACGGCGCGAGGAGGCCGGCATGCCGAGGTCCGGCGGCGGCAGCGTGGAGGCGCTGCCGGTGTCGCGCATGCGGGTCTCTGTGCTGCGGCCGCCCGCGGTCGCCAGCATCGGCTCCTCCTGGCGCTGCACGCTGGCGCGGCCCGTCGTGGAGACATCGAGGCCGCGGCCATGCTGGGCCACGATGCGGTTGAGCTCGGCGAGGGCCTCGATCTGGTCGACGATCACCTTGCGCATCTGCGCAGTGCTCTCGGCGGCCTCCTGCGGCATCTCGAGCACGCCGCGGCGCAGCTCGTTGCGGGTGGCTTCGAGCTCGTTGTGCATCTCGAACGCCATCTGCTTCATGCTGGAGACGAGGTTGGTGAACTTCTCGGTCGATTGCTTGAACATCGTATCCGCCTCGTCGGTGGTCTGGCGGTAGATGTCGTGCATGGCCTCGACTGTCTGCCGGTGCTCCTCTTCGGAGGCCGACCGTACCGCCTCGAACTGGCGGGTGATCGCGGCGGAACCGGCGCCGGCCGTCTCGGCCACGACACGGGCGATGTCGCGAGCGCGCTCTTCGGCGGCCGCCAGCGATTCATCGAGCAGGCCGGTGAAGCGCGACAGACGCTGGTCGAGATCGGCCGTGCGCAGGTCGATCGTGGTGACGAGCGATTCCAGCGCCAGCTTGCGTTCGGCGAGCGAGGCGGTGGTGTTCTTGTTGCTCTGCTCCACGACCTGCGCGGCCTCGACGAGTGCCTTGCCGTGCGCGTCAAACTGGGTCGACAGCTCGCCGAGATCCTGGAGCGCCCGCGTGGTCTTGCTGTTGAAGACGTTGAGCTGGTCTTCCAGGTTCTGCGTCGCAGCGCCGTTGCGCGAGGTGACGTCGTTCATCGCCGAGACGAAGTCGGCGACGCGCGTCACCAGCGCCCGCTCGAGCGAGTTGAGGTTGTCGTGCGCACCGGTCAGCACCTCCTGGAGCAGGATGTTGCCTTCGCGCAGTCGCTCGAACAGGGCGACCGTGTCGGTGCGCAGGATCTTGCTGGTCTCCTGCATCTCGGTGACGGCCGCGATCGAGACCTGGCGCGACTGGTCGATCGCCACGCGCGAGGCCAGCTCGAGGTCCTTGAGCGACTTGTTGACGGCACCTGTCGCCATCTCGCTCGCCGAGTTGATGGTCCGTGCCACTTCGGAGCCGTTGCCCATCATCGTCTGCGAGAACGCGTGGCCGCGCGTCTCGATCGACTTCAGCGCGTCGGACGTGACACGGTCGATGTCGAGCGTGAGCTGGCTGGTCTTCGAGCCGATCGCGTCCACGAGCGAGCCGCGCTTGGCATCGATCATGTTGGCAAGACGGTCGGACTGCTGCTGCACGTAGGTGACGATCTCGTCGGTCTTGCCGGTCATGGCCTGGCCGAAGCTGCTGCTGGCGGCGAGCACCGAGCGCTCGACGTCCGCCGAGCTCGACTTGACCCGCGAACTCGCCTCGTTGGAGGCGTTGATCAGCGCGTTCTGGGCGTTGAGCGCGCTGGTCTGGATGTCGTTGGTCGCGTTCGCGGTGGCCGTGCTCAGCGTGCGCTCGATCTCGGTCGAGATCGTGCGGATCTGGCTTGCGGCGTCCGCCGACGTCGTGGTCAGCGAGGTCTGCGCCTCGCGTGCGCTGTTGAGGATGGTCGAGGCGGTGTCGGCGCCGACCGAGGTCAGCGTGCGCTCGATGTCCGTGGTCAGCGACTTGATCTGGCTCGCTGCATCCGTCGAGGCGGAGATCAGCGTGCCCTGGGCCTCGCGTACGCCGCTGGTGAGCGCCTCGATGGTGGCGCCGCCGGCGGTCGCCAGCGCGCGCTGCATCTCGGCCGCCAGCGAACGGACCTGGCCGGTCTGTTCGGCGGAGACTGCCAGCAGGGTGCTCTGGGCGTCGCGGGCGCTGGTCGTGATCGTCTCGGCGGTCGACTGGCCGACCTGCGAGAGCGACCGATGCACTTCGGCCGCCAGCGACTTGACCTGGCTCGCCGCATCCGAGGACGCGTTGACGAGCGTGCTCTGGGCTTCGCTGGCGCCGGTCATGATGGTCTCGGCCGTCGCGGTGCCGGCCATCGAGAGCGAGCGCTGCACGTCCGAGGACAGCGCTTTGATCTGGTTGGCGGTCTCGCTCGAGGCCGCGATCAGCGTGCTCTGCGCATCGCGGGCGCCGGCGGTGATCGATTCCGCCGTGGAGGAGCCGGCCATCGACAGCGAGCGCTGCACGTCGGCGGTGAGGGTCTTGACGTGGTTGGCCGCGTCCGAGGACGCCGTGACCAGCGTCGTCTGCACCTCGCGGGCACCGGCCAGGATCGAGGCTGCGGTCGCCGAGCCCGCCGACGACAGCGTGCGTTCCACGTCGGCCGCGAGCCCCTTGATCTGGTTGGAGGCCTCGCCGGATGCGGCGACCAGCGTCGACTGTGCTTCGCGGGCGCTGCTCAGGATCGAGTTCGCGGCACCGGTACCGACCGCGGTCAGCGCGCGCTCGACCTCGGCGGAGGTCATCTTGAGCTGAGCGTTGACGTCGGAGGAAACCGTCATCAGCGACTGCTGCGCGGTGCGCGCACCGGTCTGGATGGTCTCGCTGGTGTTGACCACGAGGTTGGTGAGCGAGCGTTCGGCGTCCTCGACATGCGAGCGGATCGCGGTCGAGATCATCTCGGCGCGGGACATCATGTCCTCGCTGGCCTGGCGTCCGCTGCTCTCGATGCGGCCGGCGACTGCCTCGACGCGCGAGCCGAGCAGGTCCTCGAACTGCGCCACGCGCATGTCGATGTCGCTGGCGACCGATCCGACCTTGGTCTCGATGGCCTGGTGGATGTCCTGGAAGCGCGCCGTGACCGTGTCGGTCAGATGCATGCTGCGGCCGTCGATGAGTTCACCGACGCTGGTGATGCGGCGGTCGACCGCCTCGATCGCCTGCGCGGTGCCGTCCGTGAGCGTCGAGGTCAGGAGGGTGAGGCGGGTGTCGATCGACTGCACGGCCTGCGATGCGCCGTTCGTCACCGCGGTGGTCAGGTAGGTGAGGCGGGTGTCGATGGATTCGAGCGCCTGCGAGGCGCCGCCGGTGAGGGTGGTCGTCAGATGCGTCAGCCGCGTATCGATCGTCTGGATGGTCTGCGATGCGCCATCGGTCAGCGAGGTCGCGAGGTAGTTGAGGCGGGTGTCGATCGTCTCGATCGCCTGCGATGCGCCGTCGGTCAGCGACGTCGTGAGGTGGGTGAGGCGGGAGTCGATCGACTGGATCGCCTGCGCGGCACCGTCGGTCAGCGACGAGGAGAGCGTGTTGAGCCGTCCGTCGATGGTCTCGGTGACCGACTTCGCACGGGTATCGAACGACTGTTCGAGCGCGGCGACGCGGCCGACGAGCTGTTCGTCGAAGGTCTTGATGTGACCGTCGATTGCAGAGTCGAGGCCGGAGATCTTGCCGTTCAGCGAGGCATCGAAGTTGGTGACACGCTCGCCGATCGTGGTCTCGAACTGCACCAGGCGCTGGTCGAGGACAGCCGTGATCGCGCCGCCGTTGGAGGTGAAGCGGGTGTCGAAATTGTCGACATAGCTCTTCAGGCTCTCGTGGATGTCCTGGGTGCGCTGGCCCATGCGATCGACGATCTCGCCGCCGAACGTCTTCACGGTGCGGTCGAATTCGGAGATGTGGCGGGTGATCAATGCGCCCAGCGTGCCGGAGTCGCGGGCGAATTTCTCGACCAGCTCGCTGCCCTGGTTCCTCACCAGCTCGTCGAAGGCGCTCATCTGGAGCGACAGCGAGTCGTGCGCGGTCTCGGTCTGGCTGACGACCTTGGCGACCAGCGTGTTGACGGTGGCGTCGAGCGCTTCGCTCGCCTTGTCGCCGGAGGTCATGATGTGGCCGGCGAGGCGGTTGCCGGCGTCGTCGATCTTGGCGGAGAGGTCGTTGGAGCGCAGCTCGAGCTCGAGCAGCAGCGAGTCCGACGAATTCTTCAGGCTGTCGTGCACCTGCTCGGTGCGCTCGGAGATGCCGTCGACGATCGCGGCGGAGCGCTGCTCGAACTCGCCGGTGATGCGGTCGATGCGCTCGTTCAGCATCTCGTGGACGCGGTCGGCGAGGTCGACGAACTCGTCGTGGACGTGGCCGGTTTTGAAATTGAGGCTGGTGGTCAGCCGCTCGCTGGCGTCGAGCACCGCGCGCGTGGTCTCGTTGCTGGCCTCTTCGAGGCGGTCGAGCAGGTCGCCGCCGCGCTCGCCGAGCGCGAGGATCATGTTGTCGCCCGCGTTGCTGAGTGCACCGGTGATGTGGGCACCGCGCTCTTCGAGCGCGCCGGTGATGGACTTGGCGACCTCGTCGACGCGCGAGGCGATCGCGTCCGAGATCAGCGCGATGTCATGGCGCAGATCGATCTGCACGCCGGAGATGGCGCTGCGGACCTGCTCGGCCTGGCCGACCAGATTGTCGCGCTGATGCGCGATGTCCTGGAGCAGGGCGCGGATGCGCACTTCGTTGTCGGAATAGGCGCGTTCGAGCGCCGCGACCTCGTTGGCGACCAGCGTCTCGAGCTCGCCGGCGCGCGCGATCGCGCGCTCGATGCCGTCGCCCATCGCCGCAACCTCGCGGCGGATGGCCTGGCCGACGGTCACCATGGAATCCGAAGCCGAGCCTTCCGGCTCGGAGAAGCGGATCGCAACCTGCGCCATCGCCTGCGCGACCGAGCTCATTTGCTGACCGCGCCAGACGAGGCTCGCCAGGAAGAAGAACAGCATGATCGGCGCGAAGAACATCGTGACGAGGCCGGCAATGGCCAACACGCCGCCGCTCTGGCCCATCGCCGCCTGGATCGAAGGCAGGAAGCCGACCGTCAGCGCGGCGCAGGCCGCGAGCCAGATGACGGTGAAGATTGTCGCGCCGGTGTAGATGTTGCGGGTCGGGCGTCCCGTCTGCAACGTCTGCAAGAGCTGGCCGATGGTCGCACGGTCGTCATTGGCGGCGCGGCGCGAGGAGCGCGGCTCCTCGATCTGGTCGAACATCGCGCGTTCGTTCGCGGCAGGACGCGGGTCGAAGCTCGGTTCGTCGAACATCGGGGGGGTCGGTGGCGCGGCCGGAGGCGACGTTTCGTTACGCATCGAGGCGTTGCGGCTGGTGTCCGCAGCCGTGTCGCTGATGTTCAGGGCTTCCTGGATCGCAGAAAGCGCATCTTCTGTCGGGTCTTTGACCTTTTTCGGAGTGTTTGCCATGTTCAGTCCGAGCCCTCGTTACTTGTACGCGTCCCTCCGCGAGCTCTGCGCGCTACGCAAGCCCACAGTCCGGATCATGCCGCTTGCGCGGATTTCCGAGCCGTCCCCACCCGGACGGCTTGTCCGCCAATTTCCAAAACATCCTATTGGCAGAGCGTCGCGAATGAAATGGCTGCGATTAAGACATTCTTAATCATCGTTAACAGGATCGCGCCGTAACGCCTTAGCAATACATGAAATTCTCCACCGGACTCGCCGGATTGCGGCAACTTTTCGTCAATAAACAGGCGGATTTGCGCAAAACTGCCGGAACACTTCGTTAACCATTTCCATGCTTCGGTGGAGGGAACCTGACCGCCGAACCGGCGGACATCGCGCGATGCCGGGGCCTGCGCCATGATGCCTGAACTGCAACGGATGGACTGGATGCCCTCGCCCCCGCTTGCACCCATCGACAACCTGCTGGACCTCGATCACCTCTCCCGCATGACGCTCGGCGACGCTGAGCTGGAACAGGAAGTGCTGGCGATGTTTGCCGAGCAGGCGGTCCGCCTGATTGCGGCTATGGCAGCGCTGCCGAGTGATGCCGGCGCACTCGCCCACAAGCTCAAGGGCTCGGCGCGCGGGATCGGCGCTTTTGCGGTGGCGGATGCCGCAGCCAGCCTCGAGACCGCGATCCGGACCGGCCAGGGCCGGCCCCACGCCTTCGCCGCGCTGAAAGAGGCGGTGACCGAGGCTCGCGCCGCCATCGAGACGATCCTGAAGCCTTAGGACGACAGGGCCGAACCGTGCCCTAGTCTTTTGTTTTGACGGGTTTTCTTGCCGCGAAGCGGGATTAACGTCTTATCAAAACGCTATGGCGCCGGGCTGACCGACCCGTTATAGGACAGCCCGGACCCTCCTTCATTCCCAAGATCGCGGCAGTACGAGCACACATGGCCAAAATTCACTTTGTCGATCACAAGGGCGAAACCCGTACGGTGGACGTCGAGAACGGCGCGACCGTGATGGAAGCCGCCATCCGCAACAGCATTCCCGGCATCGAGGCTGAATGCGGTGGCGCCTGCGCCTGCGCCACCTGCCATGTCTATGTCGACGAAGCCTGGCGCGAGAAGGTCGGCAGCCCGACACCGATGGAAGAGGACATGCTCGACTTCGGCTTCGACGTGCGCCCGAACTCGCGCCTGTCCTGCCAGATCAAGGTCTCCGACGAACTCGACGGCCTCGTCGTGGCGACGCCGGAACGCCAGGCCTAACTCTCCGTAGCTATCATGTGCTCGGCGGCGCGACCTCAATGCCGCGCTTGTGCCAGGGTCTGAGCTTCTCGAGCACTTCTGAGGTCAGCGGTGCCGGCCGTCGCGTCGTCTCGTCGAGCATGACGCCGACTGACGTCGCAGACGCAATACATTTCCCGTTCGAAAACACGACCTGCTCGAAGGTCACCGATGTCCGCCCGAGCTTCACCACGCCGAGGCCGAGCTCGATCGTATTCGGCCAGTGCAACTCGGCGCGAAAATGCATGTCGAGCCGCACCATGATCCAGGCAAGTCCCGGCGGCGTCAGGCCGTATTCCGGAAGCTTCATCAGCGTGACACGGCCGGTCTCGAAATAGGTGGCGTAGACCGCGTTGTTGACGTGCTGGTTGGGATCGAGATCACCGAAGCGGACATTGTCGCTGAGGCGAAAAGGGTAGTCCTCCAGGCGCGGCGTCGTATCGAGGCGGCGTGGTGCGTTCACCGATTGATCTCCGTCATATCGTTGCTCGTTACAGCCCAGTTATCCTGACCCGGCAAGTGGGCGCGGCTGCGGGGCGCTCCCGCTTTTATGCCTTCCCTGATCCATCCCCGTTGGCTAGACAGGCAGGGTCACCTCTGCCCGCCGGGCGCCGTGCCACCGATAACGACCGATAAAGAGACGACATGAGCGATGTGATCAAAACCGATGTGCTGATTATTGGCGCCGGCCCCTGCGGTCTGTTCGCCGCCTTCGAGCTTGGCCTTCTCGACATGAAGGCGCATTTCGTCGACATCCTCGACAAGGTCGGCGGCCAGTGCGCCGAACTCTATCCGGAAAAGCCGATCTACGACATTCCCGGCATTCCGCAGGTTTCAGGCCAGGGTCTCACCGAGGCGCTGATGGAGCAGATCAAGCCGTTCCATCCGACCTTCCATCTGGGCGAGATGATCGAGACCGTGGAGAAGATCGGCGATCCCTTGTTCCGCTGCACCACCGACGCCGGCAAGGTGTTCGAATGCAAGGTGCTGGTGATCGCTGCCGGCGGCGGCTCGTTCCAGCCCAAGCGTCCGCCGGTGCCGGGGATCGAAGCCTATGAAGGAAGCTCGGTGCACTACGCCGTGCGCAAGATGGAGACGTTCCGCGACAAGAACGTGCTGATCGTCGGCGGGGGCGATTCCGCGCTCGACTGGACGCTCAATCTGCATCCGATTGCCAACCGCATCACGCTGCTGCACCGTCGCGACGATTTTCGCGCCGCCCCCCACAGCGTCGAGCAGATGCGCGCGCTGGTCGCTGGCGGCAAGATGGATCTGCGGCTCGGCCAGGTCACCGCGCTGTCAGGCAACGAGGGCAAGCTGACCGGTGCCACGATCAAGGGCAACGACAACAATGTGACCGATATTGCCTGCGACACCATGCTGCCGTTCTTCGGGCTGACCATGAAACTCGGTCCGGTCGCGAACTGGGGCATCTCGCTGGAGAACAATCTGGTGCCGGTCGAGACGTCCGCGTTCGAGACAAATGTGCGCGGCATCTTCGCGATCGGCGACATCAACACCTATCCCGGCAAGCTCAAGCTGATCCTGTGCGGTTTCCACGAGGGCGCACTGATGTCGCAAAAAGCCCATCGCTATGTCTATCCGGAGAAGCGGCTCGTGTTCCAGTACACGACTTCGTCCTCCAGCCTGCAAAAGAAGCTCGGTGTCAACTGACGGCGGCGAGCGGGGAGGCGGTGCCCATGTTTCTGGTGCTGGAACCGTTCGCGAAATCGCCGTAGTCTGCGGCCATTGGAGTGACGGCTCAGCAAGGCGATTGGCTTAGCAAGGTGATGATAATGCGGAATCTCTTTTCCAGCTTTCGGCTGTTCTCGCTCCTCGCGCTCGCGATCTCGCTCGGTGCGGTGAGCCCGGCTGCGGCGCAAGTCCAGCAGCCAACCGCCGCGGGTCTTTGGCAGAAGGTCGAAGACGGCAAGACGGTGGGATGGTTTCTCTTCATCGACCACAGCGGTGTGTTCGAAGGCGTGATCGCAAAAACCTTTCCGCGGCCCGGCGACGATCCGAACGAGATCTGCGCGAAATGCACGGACGATCGCAAGAACGCGCCGGTGCTCGGGCTCTCCTTCATCCGCGACATGAAGCGCGACGGCTTGAAGTACGACGGCGGCAACGTGGTCAATCCGCGCGACGGCAACGTCTGGAAGGCCAAGATGACGGTCAGCCCTGATGGCCAGACGCTGACGATGCGCGGCTTCCTCGGCATCTCCCTGTTCGGCAAGGACGAGACCTGGACGCGTCTGCCCGACGCCAACATTGCCCAGGTCGACCCCGCTATCGTCGCGAAATATCTCCCGGCGCAAGCGACCGCCGCGACCAAGCCCGTGCCTGCGCCCGCGGCGAAGAAGGGCGGCGCGATGATGGCGCCAGCGCCGAAGCAGTAGGCCGTTTCCCGCTTAGCTCCGCTGTCATTCCCCGCGGGAGTCGTCGCGCGGTGATGCGTCGGTCGTGCCCTACGCGCTGAAAATGGACTCTCGCACCACTACGTCCGCGCGGCGGCGCACGTCCGGATTAAGCGCAAGCCCGAGGCCGGGCGCACGCGGCGCAGACACGATGCCGTTGTTCACTCTCGGAAGAGCGGTGACGAGATCGCGATACCAGGTCGAGAGCGTCGCGCGCACGACCTCCTGGAAGATCGCGGTCGGCGCATGCAGCGCCAAATGCAGCCCCGCCATCAGCGCGACCGGGCCGGTGCAATCGTGCGGCGCGAGCGGCTTGTTGTGGGCTTCGGCCAGCGCGGCGATTTTGCGCGCCTCGGTCAATCCGCCACACCAGGCGATGTCGAGCATCACCACGTCGATGGCGTCGGCTGCAAGCAGATTGCGGAAGCTCGCCGCGCCCGCCAGCGTTTCGCTGCCGCAGATCGGCGTTTTCACGCGCCGTCTGAGGTCGGCAAGGCCCTGCACATCGTCCATCTTGCCGAGGGGATCCTCGACCCAGAAAACGCCGTAATCTTCGAGCGCGCGGCAGATGCGCTCGGCGGTCTGCGCGCCCCACAGGCTGTGCAGCTCGCACATGATCTCGATGCGTTCGCCGACGGCGGCGCGGATCTTCCGGAACGGTTCGAGACCGGTCTTGAGGTCGATCAGGGAAATCGAATGGCCGCCATTGGCGGCAAAGGGGTCGAATGGCCAGATCTTCATGGCGCCATAGCCTTCGCTCAAAAGGCTTTCGGCGAGCGCTCCAGCGTCGCGCATGAGGCGATCTGATCGTCATAGGGGCCGAGCGCGGCGTCGTCCGCGCCGATCTCGCGGCGCCTGGCGCTCTTCGTATTGTAGGCGTAGCCGGCGCAAGTGTTGTAGGCGCGGATTTCGAGTCGGCTCGCGCCGCCGAGCGCCTCGTGCACGGGAATGCCGTGGCGCTGGCCCTTGAGGTCCCACAACGCGATGTCGATGGCGCTGGCGGCGCGCAGCTCGGCGCTGACGCTGTGGAAGCCGAGATACGGCGTCAGCAACTGACGCGATACGGCTTCGATGCGGCGGGAATCCTGGCCGAGCACCAGCGGTGCTGCGAGCTCATGGACGGCAGCCTCAACGGCCTGCGCCCCTCGAAAGCTCTCGCCGAGGCCGGTGAGCCCTTCGTCCGTTTCGATTTCGACCCAGATCAGGTTGGGCCGTTCCTCGATGCGGATGGTGCGCAAGGTCGTGATGCGGGACATTGAGACGTCCTCTTGATTTTCGGTCAGTGTCTACGCGCGACGCTCACGTCACCGGCGCCGGATTGAACAGCGTGAGATCGTTGTGGATGCCCCAGCGATCCGACCAGGGTTGCGTGCGGCCGCTGGCGACGTCGAGGATCAAGCGGAACAGGTCCCAGCCGGTTTCCTCGATGGTCTTCTCGCCGGTGGCGATGCCGCCGGCATCGAAATCGATCAGGTCCTTCCAGCGGCGCGCAAGCTCGCTGCGGGTCGCGACCTTGATCACGGGCGCAGCCGCAAGGCCGTAAGGCGTGCCGCGGCCGGTGGTGAACACTTGCAGCGTCATCCCGGAGGCGAGCTGCAGCGTGCCGCAGATGAAGTCGGACGCAGGCGTTGCCGCGAACAGCATGCCCTTCTGCGTCGCCTTCTCGCCGGGCGAGAGCACGCCTGTGATGGCGCTCGATCCGGACTTGACGATCGAGCCCAATGACTTCTCGACGATGTTGGCAAGCCCGCCCTTCTTGTTGCCGGGCGTGGTGTTGGCGCTGCGATCGGCGCCGCCGCGGGCCAGATAGGAATCGTACCAGGCCATCTCGCGCACCAGCGCGCGGCCGACGTCCTCGTTGATGGCGCGTCGGGTGAGCAGCTGGATCGCGTCGCGCACTTCGGTGACTTCGGAGAACATCACGGTGGCGCCGGCACGCACCAGCAGGTCCGCGGCGAAGCCGACGGCCGGGTTCGCGGTGACGCCGGAGAAGGCGTCGCTACCGCCGCATTGCAGGCCGATGACGAGATCGGCGGCCGGGCAGGTCTCACGGGTGCGCTTGTTGAGGATTTTCAGGCGGGCTTCGGCCTGGGTCATGATCGCGTCGACGATCGCGCCAAAACCGTCGAAGGCTTCGTCCTGCATGCGCACGATGGCGTTGCTGACGCCTTCCGGCACCAGGCGCTCGGGCGCGAGCTTTTCGCAGCCAAGACTGATGACCAGGATCTCGCCACCGAAGTTCGGGTTCTGCGCGATGTTTTGCAGCGTGCGGATCGGAATCACTGCGTCGGGCGCGTTGATGGCGACGCCGCAGCCATAGGCATGCGTCAGCGGCACGACGTCGTCGACGTTCGGATATTTCGGCAGCAGCTCGGCGCGGATGCGCTTCACCGCATATTCCATCGTGCCCTTGACGCATTGCACGGAGGAGGAGATGCCGAGAATGTTCTTGGTGCCGACCGAGCCGTCGGAATTGCGGAAGCCCTCGAAGGTAAAACCTTCGAGCGGCGGCAGCGGCGCGGGCACGGCGGTCGAGATTTCGAGCTTGTCGAGGGCAGGGGCCTCCGGCATGCGGATGCGCGCCTCGTCCACCCATTCGCCGGCCAGGATCGGCGAGAGCGCGTGGCCGATCACCTCGCCGTAGCGGATGATCGGCTGATCCTGTGCAATGTCGACCAGGGCCGTCTTGTGTCCTTGCGGCACGAAGGCGCGCAGCGTCAGCCCGCAGGCAAAGCGGGAGCCGGCGGGAAGCCCGAAATCATTGACGACGATCGCGACATTGTCGCGCTCGTGGAGCTTGATGTAGCGCGGCTGCTCTTTCGCTGCGACGTCCTGGTCCATTTGATATTCCCCGTGGTTAGCCGGGATAGGTATAGGCGGTCTTCACCGTCGTGTAGAACTCGCGGGCATAGGAGCCCTGCTCGCGGGCACCGTAGCTCGAACCCTTCCGGCCGCCGAACGGCACGTGATAGTCGACGCCGGCGGTCGGGAGATTGACCATCACCATGCCGGACTCGCTGTTGCGCTTGTAGTGCGAGGCGTATTTCAGGCTGGAGGTGCAGATGCCGGAAGCGAGGCCGAACTCGGTGTCGTTAGAGATCGCCAGCGCCTCCTCGTAGTTCTTGGCGCGAATGACGGTAGCCACCGGCCCGAAGATCTCTTCGCGCGCGATGCGCATGTTGTTGTTGGCTTCGGTGAACAGCGCCGGCTGGAGGTAGTGGCCGGGCGTCTCGCGCTTGAGCAGCTCGCCGCCCCAAGCGAGCTTGGCGCCCTCGTCCTGGCCGATCTTGATGTAGCGCAGGTCCTGGTCGAGCTGGCTCTGGTCGACCACGGGGCCGATATGCACGCCGGCCTTGAGCGCGTCGTCCACCGACAGGCCCTTCAGGCGCTCGGCCATTGCGGCGACGAAGCGGTCATGGATGCCTTCGGTGACGATCAGGCGGGACGAAGCAGTGCAGCGCTGGCCGGTCGAGAAATAGGCGCCGTTGACGGCGACCTCGACGGCGGTCTTGAGGTCGGCGTCGTCGAGCACGACCAGCGGGTTCTTGCCGCCCATCTCGAGCTGGAACTTCTTCATCGGGTTCGACAGCACGCAGGCTTGCGCGATCTTGCGCCCCGTCTGCACCGAGCCGGTGAAGGAGATCGCCGCGACATCCGGGTGCTCGAGCAGGGTCTGCCCGACCACCGAGCCGGAGCCGATCACGAGGTTGAACACGCCGGCAGGAATGCCGGAACGGGTGATGATCTCGGACAGCGCATGCGCCGAGCCCGGCACCAGCTCGGCCGGCTTGAACACGACGGTGTTGCCGTAGCAGAG
This sequence comes from Bradyrhizobium sp. LB8.2, assembly GCF_040548035.1. Classification (NCBI taxonomy): domain Bacteria; kingdom Pseudomonadati; phylum Pseudomonadota; class Alphaproteobacteria; order Hyphomicrobiales; family Nitrobacteraceae; genus Bradyrhizobium; species Bradyrhizobium sp. LB8.2. The sequence goes on from NZ_JBEPQV010000043.1 coordinate 23,079, forward strand.
CGCCGGCGCGATCTTCCAGGCGGGGATCGCGATCGGGAAATTCCAGGGCGTGATCATGCCGACGACTCCGACCGGCTCACGGGTGAGCTCGACGTCGATGCCGGGACGCACCGAGGCGCCCTTCTCGCCGATCAGGCGCAGCGCTTCGCCGGCGAAGAACGCAAAAATCTGGCCGGCGCGCGCGACCTCGCCGATGCCCTCAGGCAGGGTCTTGCCTTCCTCGCGGGCGAGCAGGCGGCCGAGTTCTTCTTTGCGGGCGATGATCTCGAGAGAGATCTTGTTCAGCGCGTCATAGCGCACCTGCGGCGTCGACTGCGCCCAGGCGGGGAAGGCGGCCTTGGCGGCGGCGACGGCCTTCTCGGTCTGCGCCTTGTCGGCCTTGGCGTATTCGCCGACGACGTCGTTGGTGTTGGAGGGATTGATGTTCCTGGTGACGGCGGAGCCATCGACCCATTCGCCGCCGATGAAGTTCTTCAGGATCGCAGTCATGTTGTCCTCCTTGTTTGAGAAGCATGATCCTTATCGGAAAACCGGTGTCCAATTGTCCGGGATCATGCCTGAATTCTTAACGCACGAGGCAGGGACGCTTGTCGTCGAAGGTCCAGCCGGGGATCAGGTCCTGCATGGCAATAGCGTCATCGCGGGCGCCGAGTCCATGCTGCTTGTAGAGGTCATGCGCTGCGTCGATGGCGGCCCTGTCGATTTCGATACCCAGGCCCGGCCTGTCAGGCACGGCGATCTTGCCGCCCTTGATCTGGAGCGGCTCCTTGGTCAGCGCCTGGCCGTCCTGCCAGATCCAGTGGGTGTCGATCGCGGTGACCTTGCCGGGGGCGGCGGCGCCGACATGGGTGAACATGGCGAGCGAGATGTCGAAATGGTTGTTGGAGTGCGAGCCCCAGGTCAGGCCGTTGTCGCGGCAGGTCTGGGCCACGCGCACCGAGCCTTGCATGGTCCAGAAATGGGGATCGGCCAGCGGAATGTCCACCGCGCCCAGCCGCAACGCATGAGAGAGCTGCCGCCAGTCGGTTGCGATCATGTTGGTCGCGGTCGGCAGGCCAGTTGCACGGCGGAACTCGGCCATGATCTCACGGCCGGAGAAGCCGCTTTCCGCGCCGCAGGGGTCTTCGGCATAGGCGAGGATGCCGTGCATGTCCTTGCAGAGGCTGACAGCCTCGTCGAGCGACCATGCGCCGTTGGGATCGAGCGTCACGCGCGCGTTCGGAAAGCGCCTGGCGATCGCGGTGACGGCTTCGATCTCCTGCTCGCCGCGCAGCACGCCGCCCTTCAGCTTGAAATCGGCGAAGCCGTAATGGTCGTGGGTGGCTTCCGCGAGCCGCACCACGGTTTCCGGCGTCATCGCCTGCTGATGGCGGAGGTTGAACCATTCGGCCTTGCCCGTCTCGCCCTTGACGTAGGCGAGTTTGCTCTTGCCAATGTCGCCGACGAAGAAGAGATAGCCGAGCGTCTCGACGCTGTTGCGCTGCTGGCCCTCGCCGAGCAGGGCTGCGACCGGCAGGTCGAGATGCTGCCCGAGCAAATCGAGCAGCGCGGACTCCACGGCCGTGACGGCGTGGATCATGACCCGGAGATCAAAAGTCTGCTTGCCGCGGCCGCCGGAATCGCGATCGGCGAAAGCCGTCCTGATATCGGCGAGGATGTTGTTCATCGCGCCGACGGTCTTGCCGATCACGAGATCACGGGCGTCCTGCAGCGTCTGCCAGATCTTCTGCCCGCCCGGCACCTCGCCGAGGCCGGTGTGACCGGCATTGTCGGTGAGGATGACGATGTTGCGGGTGAAGAACGGCGCGTGCGCGCCGCTCAGATTGAGGAGCATGCTGTCACGGCCCGCGACCGGGATCACTTGCATCGCCGTGACGACCGGTGCACCCGAGATTTCAGTCTGGGCCATCGCACGCTCCTCCCTGTTGTGTTCTATCGTTATTCTGCCGCCTGTTGTGACGATCGAATGGCGGGCAGGTTCTTCACCAGCGCGGCCACTTCTGCGATCTCCTGCTCGGAGAGGTCGGTGAGCGGCGGGCGGACCGGACCGGAATCGCGGCCGATCACCTTCATGCCGGCCTTGATGATCGAAACCGCATAGCCCTTCTTGCGGTTGCGGATCGCGATCAGCGGCAGGATGAAATCCTTCAGCCCGGCGTGGATCGTCGCATGGTCGCGCTTGCGCACGGCGGCGTAGAAGTTGGTGGCGAATTCCGGAACGAAGTTGAACACGGCGGAGGAGTAGGTCGTCACGCCCATGTCGAGATAGGGCAGCGCGAACGTCTCCGCGGTCGGCAGGCCCCCGATATAGGTGAGGCGATCGCCGAGCTTGGTGTAGACGCGGGTCATCAGCTCGATGTCGCCGATGCCGTCCTTGTAGCCGACGAGGTTCGGGCAGCGCTCGGCAAGGCGAGCGAGCGTATCGGGCTGAAGGATCGCGTTGTCGCGGTTGTAGACGATGACGCCGATCTTCACGGAGGCGCAGATCGCTTCGACATGGGCAGCGAGGCCGTCCTGCTCGGCATGGGTGAGATAGGGCGGCAGCAGTAGCAGGCCGTCGGCGCCGGCCTTCTCGGCGCCGATCGCGATCTCGCGCGCGGTGGCGGTGCCGTAGCCGGTGCCGGCGAGCACGGGCACGCGGCCCTTGGTCTCGTCCACGGCGATCTTGACGATATGCGGAACCTCTGCCGCCGTCAGCGAGAAGAACTCGCCGGTGCCGCCGGCGGCGAACAGGCCGGCAACGTCATAGCCGCACAGCCAGTCCATGTTGGCGCGGTAGGTCGTCTCGTCGAAGGAGTAATCCGCCTTGAACGGTGTGACGGGGAAGGACAGGAGGCCGGATCCGATCTTCTGGGCCATTTCCTGCGGGGTCATCTTGCTCATGGGCGCTGCTCCCTTGTCTCGTGTTGTGGAGGACGCAAGCCTGCGCGTCCATGCGCCGTGGTTTAGGAGACCGTTCGATGCGCGTCCAAGCCAAAGCCTATATCGACCAATGCGAAATCAGCATCAATCTTCCCTCACCTCCGCCGAGGACAATTCGCTCGCGATTTTGACGAGCGCCGAGAGCAGCGGATTCTCGTCGTCGCGCCGCCAGACCATGAACAGCTCGACGGGAACGCGCGTGCGCAGCTTCAGCGGCCGCAGGCGGACGTCCGCGATCTTCAGGCTCGCCGCCGCCGCCGGCACGATCGCAAGGCCGAGGCCGGCGCGCACCATGGCGAGGATCGAGTGGATCTGGCTCAGGTGCTGCACGTAGCGCGGCAAAATGTCGGCGCGGGTGAACATCGCCACCAGCACGTCGTGAAAATAGCGGCTCTCATAGGGCGAATACATCACGAAGGGCTGGTTGTCGAAATCCTTGATGGTGATGCTCTCGGCATTCGCCAGCGGATGCTTTTTCGGGATCGCGGCGAGCAGGGGCTCGGCGACGACGCGGCGGCTGGCGATCTCGGGACGCGCGATCGGAGGCCTGAGCAAGCCGGCATCGATCTGGCCCGAGGACAGCGCCTCGAACTGGTCGCCGGACACCATCTCCTTCAGTGAGAAGTCCACCTCGGGCAGCTTGGCACGGCAGGCGGCGACGAGCTCGGGCAGGAAGCCGTAGGCGGCGGCCGCGGTGAAGCCGATCTTCAGCGAGCCGGTCTTGCCGAGCGCGATGCGGCGGGCGACTTGCGAGGCGCTTTCCGCAAGCTTCAGGATGCGCCGCGCTTCCGGCAGGAAGCTGCGCCCGGCAGGCGTCAGCCGCACCGAGCGGCTGGTGCGCTCCAGCAGCGGCGCGTCGATGATGTGCTCGAGCACCTGGATCTGCCGGGACAGCGGCGGCTGGGTCATGTTCAGCCGCGCCGCGGCGCGGCCGAAATGCAATTCTTCCGCCACCGTGACGAAACAGCGGAGCTGGTTAAGGTCAAACATCGATACATGCCTTAGATGGATAAGGCGTTTCCCCGGCACTTCTAGCATCGATTACCCCCAAAACAAAGACGGCGGCTGTGAAGCCGCCGTTAAGTTGCCTGGTCAAGCTCCCATGGGAGCCCTCAGGAGGAACGTTTGAGCACCACGCGCTCGATCTTGCCCACGATCACGAGATAGGCGAATGCGGCCACCAGCGCATTGGCGCCGACGAATATCAGCGCGCCGTTGAACGAGCCGGTCGCGGCCAGGATGTAGCCGATCACGATCGGGGTGCTGATCGAGGAGAGATTGCCGAAGGTGTTGAACAGACCGCCCGAGACGCCGCCGGCTTCCTTGGGCGAGGTATCGGAGACGACAGCCCAGCCGAGCGCGCCGATGCCCTTGCCGAAGAAGGCGAGCGCCATGAAGCCGACCACCAGCGCCTGCCCGTCGACATAGTTGCAGGCGATGATCGACATCGACAGCAGCATGCCGCCGACGATCGGAATCTTGCGCGCCATGGTCAGCGAACCCGTCTTGCGCAGGATGGCGTCGGAGATGACGCCGCCGAGCACGCCGCCGATGAAGCCGCACAGCGCCGGCAGCGTCGCGACGAAGCCGGCCTGCAGGATCGACAGGCCGCGCTCCTTGACGAGATAGACCGGGAACCAGGTCAGGAAGAAATAAGTCAGCGTGTTGATGCAGTACTGGCCGAGATAAACGCCGAGCATCATGCGGTTGGAGAGCAGCTGGCGGATGTGATCCCAGCCGGGGCCGGAAGCCGCCGCGCGCTCATGCTTCAGATCGTCTTTGGGCGCGTCGAGGTCAACCAATGCGCCGCCTTCTTTGATGTAGTCGAACTCGGCCTCGTTGATGCCGGGATGCTCCTTCGGACCATAGATGGTCTTGATCCAGACCAGACCCATCACGACGCCGAGCGCGCCCATCACGAAGAACACGTAGCGCCAGCCGTAGTCATGCGCGATCCAGCCCATCAGCGGCGCGAAGATCACGGTCGCGAAATACTGTCCGGAATTGAAGAAGGCCGACGCAGTCCCGCGCTCGTTGCTCGGAAACCAGGCCGCGACGATGCGGGCATTGGCGGGGAATGAGGGCGCTTCTGCGATGCCGACCAGGAAGCGCAGACCGAACAGCACGGTGATTGCGGTGCCGGCGCTCAAGAAGCCGACCCAGCCCTGCAGGGTCGTGAACAGCGACCAGACGATGATGCTGAAGGCATAGACGAGGCGCGAGCCATAGCGGTCGAGCAGCCAGCCGCCCGGCACCTGCGCGAGCACATAGGACCAGCCGAAGGCCGAGAAGATGTAGCCCATGGCGACGGGATCGAGATGCAACTCCTTGGAGAGCGCGGGACCCGCGATCGACAGCGTGGCGCGATCGGCATAATTGACGGTCGTGACCAGGAACAACATGGTCACGATGAACAGCCTGACGCGAGACCTCCTCACGTCCGCTGTGGACATCACTGCGCTCATTACGCGCCTCCTTAGAACTCGAAACGTTTCCTCACGACGACTCCTAGAGGCGCGCGCGGCAAAGTGTCCAAGCTCAAGGCAGCATCGATCGATGCCGTTTTTGGATTGATGGAACGGCAGGTGAGCGGGAACGATGTGTGGTGATGGCGAACCCGATTGCGCCACGCGTGCCGTTGTCATTCCCCGCGAAGGCGGGGAATCCTGGACGCCGCGACGTCTCGATTCAATCACGTCTGTCACGGAGTACTCGATCGCCTGCCCCAGTGCGCAAGGGCGCACAAGGCGGGCGATGGCAGTGTGCGTGTAGAGGTTGCGTGAACTATTGCTGCGCGCCCGGCAGCAGCGGTGCGAGCAGCCCGCGTGTCACGCCCGGCGGCGCGGCATCCAGACCAAGCACTGCGGCCGCGGCCGGCAGTGCGGCATCCGCCATCGCGGCGTGGCCTTCGGCGCTTGGGTGCACGGCGCCGCCATAGATGGCGGAGAGCACGCCCCAGGTCGCGTCGTGGATGTCGGTCGGCTGGCTCGCCGCCGGCAAGCCTTGCGGATAGGTCATCGCGGCGAAGTAACTGTCATTGGCGTCGCGGATCCAGCGCGCGCGCGGCAAATAGGCGCGGAATTCGGAGGCGCCGCGGCCGCACAGCATCGGCTGGCTCGCCGCGCTCACGATATCAGGATTGAAGCTCTGGCCGTTCTCGGCAAAGCAGGTGCGGTCGAATTCGGGATCGTTGCCCGAATGCGCGCAGAAGCCGTGATCGGCGAACGCCGCCTGATGCGAATCCACGAAGGTCATGCGGTCGGCCTCGGGATCGCGGCACAGCGCGCCCCGGGTGCAGGTGGCGAGGCCCTTTAGCGCCGGCAAGAATTCGGTGTCGACGAAAGTCGAGACGCGGGCGAGGCGCTGCGGATCGGCGTTGAAGGCGGGATGGATGTCGAACCCGGCGCGGCCGCCGCGGCAGGGCACGCCGCCGTCTGCGAGCGCTGGGTTGGCGTAGGAGACGTAGACCACGTGCGAGAGGTCGCCGCCGACCAGCGGCTTCAGCGCCTCGCGCAGCTTGACGAAATTCTGCGGCAGCTCGCGCGCCAGCGCATCGCGGGAATCATCGACGCTCGCCATCACGCCGGAGCGGCGGAATAGCGCGCGCTCGGTCGCGGTCTCGACGATCACGTCGGCGACGAGGCCGGAGAAATAGACGTCGTTGGCGCCGACCGAGAGCAGCACGAGGTCGAGCGTGCGCTCGGGCTGGCGCTTCTTTGCGGCGGTCAGCGCCTCGCGCAGCTCGGCGACTTGCGCGTTCACGCTGGTGTTGCAGACGCCGGTCTTGCCGGGCGGGCATTCGCGGGCGCGCTGCGAGCCGAGCAGCCCGTCGCCGATGCTGGCGCCGGTGCAGGCGAGCGGCAGAAAGGTCACCGCGACGTGGGTGTAGCGTACCGCGAGCGCCAGCGCGGTGCGGGCCTGGTAGCTGTAGAGCGAGCGGTGGCAGGGCGAGTTGAACCAGAGCGCGCTGTAACGCTGCCAGTTGGCGAGCGTATCCGGCGCCTCGCAGGCGCGGCCGCCTTTATATCCGGCCCGGCTCGGCCGGTAATACTGCGCGCCGGCGGTGCCGAGATAAGAGCGGAAGCAAAAACCTTCGTCCGACAGCGCCAGCGGCCGGTCCGGATTGCCTTCCCCCGAGGCGATGCTATCCCCGAGGCCAGCGACGAAGATGTCGCGGACCTGGATCTCGGTCTGGACGCGTTGGGTCGGATCGGAGCCGGAGGAGACGTCGACGCTCGCGACCGTCTGCTTGCCGTAGCGGACCCGCAGATTGACCGGCTCGGCGCAGTCGAAGGTGGATTGTTGCGGCCCTTCGCCGTCGTCGAACGACCAGGCGCAGGTGGCGCCGACCGGCACTGCACCGGTGAGGCGCACGGTGACGGGGTGGTCAACCGGGGTGATATAGTCTTCCTTTGTATTGTCGCGGGTGCAGGGCTGGTTGACCCGGCCCTGTAGGTCGATGCAGAGCCGGTTGACCATGTTGCGGGCCCAGCCGCGGCCCTCGCTCTGGAGTTCGAGCGACTGCTCGGCGGAGAGGATGCTGCGGTTACGCGCACTCTCGACATGGAGCTGGAAGTCGCGCTCCTCGCGGAACAACCGGAAGCGGTTGCGCACCTCCCAGCTGATCTGCATGGCGCCCGCGTCCTGCGCGGCCACCCGCTCCAGCGGCAAGGCGGTGAGGAGCCCGGCGAGCAGCAGGGCGCCGGCGAGGAAACGGCGAAGGGATACAGGGATCATGTCCCGCGTCTTCAACGGCAAAGTTGAGGCGGAAATAAGAGAGGAACAGCTCCCCCGCCTGCAACATTGGTCTGACGGCTTTGCTGGCCGCCGTCTAGCGTTTGCTGGCCTGCCGAAGCGACCGCTCGCGCTCCATCGCTGCCACCTGCTGGGGCAGGTTGGACTGCGCGCAGGCCTCCGCCAGCCGTCGGCGCTCCTGCCAGGGCTCCACCACATTCATCCAGAGCTCGCGTGCGCCCATGATGGAGATGGCAAGACCGAACGGAATGACGAAATAGAGGATGCGGAAGACGAGGAGCGTGGCCAAAAGCTGCTCGCGGCCGAATTCGGGCAGCGCCACCAGCATGGCGGCGTCGAACACGCCGAGCGAGCCGGGAGCGTGGCTGGCGAAGCCGAGCAGTGTCGCCAAGATGAACACCACCGAGAGCGACAGGAAGTCGATCTGCGGATTGGCCGGCACCAGAAGGTACATCGCCAGCGCGCAGAAACCGAGATCGACGACGCCGATCAGGATCTGCACCAGCGTCAGCGGCGCCGACGGCAGCACCACCTTCCAGCCCTTCTGGCCGAGCTCGCGGCGCTTCTCGCCCATGCAGAGCCAGACCAGATAGGCGCCGATCGAGGCGAGGCCGCCGAGCGCGATCAGCCGATTGATCGACGACGGCAGCTGATCCATGTAGGAGGCGGCAGCCGGGTGGATGGCCATGCCGATCGAGAGCACGAAGATGTTACCGAGCCAGAAGGTCAGGCCGGACAGGAAGCAGATTTTCGCGACGTCGATCGCATTCAGCCCGTAATCCGAATAGATCCGGAAGCGGATCGCCCCGCCGGTAAAAACCGTGGCGCCGATATTGTGACCGATCGAATAGGACGTGAAGCTGGAGAGCGCTGCGATGCGATAGGGCACGTGCTTCTTGCCGATCGTTCGCAGTGCAAAAAAGTCGTAGAAGGTCAGCGTACAGAACGCGAAGCACACGCAGATCGCCGCCAGCCCGATATTGCCGCGGGGAATCTCGGTCAGCGCGGTCAGGATGACCCCGGTATCGATGCCCTTGAGGGTCCGCACCAGCGTGGTGATGGCGAAAGCGATGATGAAGACGCTCGCCGCAATGCCGAGGCGTCGCCAGCCGATCCATCTCGTGAAGCCGCGTTTCAGCGCGGGCAGCAATCCGTGCATTCATCCTCCCGGCAGGGGCAAGACCGACCAGGCCAGACATTGGCCGGTCGGGTACGATCCAAGGCCAAAGGTCGGCGTTGATCGCTAGGCATGATGTAGCTCATTTAGGCATGATGTAGCTCACTTAAGGCAAAAACAGTGACTTGTGCAGCCCTTGACAACGATAGGTTCTGCGCTGGACACGCTACTTTTGTCACACGCGGTTCACATCGGAGGCGCGTTAAGCATATGAGTCGTGGGCCCGATCGCGTCCCTATCTGACATGGTTTCAGATCCTGCACGGCCGGCATTGTTCCAGCGCAAAGGATGCGGGCTTTTTTGGAACGTCAATGCCGTGCGCCGGTTAGCGCCCCATCAGCAATTGAACATGGCGGAACAGGCGGCTTTTCGCGCAAGCCGATGCCTCCGTGTTCCAAAAAACCGAGAGGATCGGACCGATGGGACTGTTCACAAAAGACATCAAGACCATGAACGACCTGTTCGTGCACCAGCTCCAGGACATCTATTACGCCGAGCAGCAGCTCACCAAGGCGCTGCCGAAAATGGCAGATAAGGCGACGGATCCGCAGCTGAAGCAGGGCTTTTTGACGCACCTCGAAGAAACCAAGCAGCACGTCAAGCGCCTCGAGGAAGTGTTCAAGATGCACGGTGCGGAGGTAAAGGCGGTCGACTGCCCCGCGATCGACGGCATCATCGAGGAAGCCGACGAGACTGCAGGCGAAGTCGCCGACAAGGCGGTGCTCGACGCCGCGCTGATCAACGCGGCACAGGCCGCGGAGCATTACGAGATCGTCCGCTACGGCAGCCTGATCGCCTGGGCCAAGCAGCTCGGCCGCACGGACTGCGCCAGCGTGCTCGCCAAGACGCTGGAAGAAGAGAAGGCGACCGACAAGAAGCTGACCACGCTCGCCGAGAGCAAGGTGAACTTGCGCGCGGCCAGCTAGGACCAGGCGTAGCCAAGGATAGAGCGTCGCGCGGTCATCCGCGCGACGCTCGCATGTTACGCATCCATCATTCGATCGTTGTCGAAACATGACGGCGGGCTGGAAGCATATGTTCCGCATGGGGCTGCAACCGAGGTGGCAGCATGCGAGTAAGCACCATCAGATACGAAGCCTTCGGGGCCGGCGCGTCGCATGCCGGCTCGCATCTTGCGACTTCCCTCACCCTTGCCGCGATGAGCCTTGGTTATGGCGTGGTGCAGCTCGACGTCACCATCGTCAACACCGCGCTCGATGCGATGGGCAAGACGCTCGGCGGCGGCGTCGCCGAGTTGCAATGGGTGGTCAGCGCCTACACCATCGCGTTTGCTGCCTTCATCCTGACCGCCGGCGCGCTCGGTGACCGGATCGGCGCCAAGCGCGTCTTCATGGCGGGCTTCGCCATCTTCACCGCAGCCTCGCTCGCCTGCGCGCTGTCGCCCAATGCGACCGTGCTGATCGCAGCGCGGCTGGTCCAGGGGCTGGCGGCAGCGATCCTGGTGCCGAATTCTCTGGCGTTGCTCAGCCATGCCTATCCGGACGACCGGCAGCGCGGCCGCGCCGTTGCGATCTGGGCCGCTGGTGCGAGCCTCGCGCTCACGGCCGGTCCCTTCGTCGGCGGCGCACTGATCACACTGGTCGGCTGGCGCGCGATCTTCCTGGTCAATCTGCCGATCGGGCTGACCGGCCTGTGGCTGAGCTGGCGCTATGCGGCCGAAACCACGCGGTCGCGCTCGCGCGAGATCGATCTGCCCGGCCAGCTTGCCGCGATCGGTGCGCTGGGGGCGCTCGCCGGCGCGATCATCGAAGGCGGCGCGCTTGGCTGGGAACATCCAGCCGTGATCGCAGCCTTTGTCGCAGCCGCAATTCTCGCCGTGCTCTTCATCTGGCGCGAGAGCCGCGCAGCGCAGCCGATGCTGCCGCTGTCGCTGTTCGGCCATCGGCTGTTCGCGCTGACCTCGCTCGTCGGCCTGCTCGTCAACGTCGCGATCTACGGCCTGATCTTCGTGCTCAGCCTGTATTTCCAGAGGATCAACGGGCTGTCGGCGTGGTGGACCGGTCTCGCCTTCGTGCCGATGATGGGGGCGGTGCTGCCGGTCAATCTGCTGGCGCCGCGCCTCGCCGAGCGTATCGGCTCATGCCCGACCATCGTCGTCGGCGCCTGCGTCTCGGCGCTTGGTTGCCTCGGCCTGCTCCGGATCGAAGCCGGCACGAGCTATTGGGCGATCTTTGCGCAGATGATCGCGATCAGCGGCGGACTTGGGCTGCTGGTGCCGCCGCTGACCTCGACCTTGCTGGGCAGCGTCGAGAAGGCGCGCTCCGGCATCGCCGCGGGAGTCCTGAACGCGACGCGGCAGACCGGCAGCGTCCTCGGCGTCGCCCTGTTCGGCTCGCTGGTGGCCTCGGAGGGGGCGTTCATGACGGGCCTGCATCTGTCGCTGGTCGTGTCCGCGGCCGTGCTGCTGCTCGCCGCCGCCGTGATCGGCTTCGGCGCGCCTCCGCGCGGATGATCAATCCGAGTGAACGAACACATCTTCCGTTCACCATTTCCGAAACAGGCACGTAGCCGGTTACCGACTGTCCATCTCTGTCGGTTCAAGTGCGGGTCGATAGGGGCCCGCAATGTATCAAGTTCTCTACTGTCTCACCGAGGAGCACGACTGGCGACTGGTCGCGCTTGGCGGCGCGGTGTGCCTGCTCGCAAGCGCGGCGGCGATCAGCCTGTTTCACCGGGCGCGCGCGACGCACGGCCCCGGGCGTCTGGTCTGGATCGCCCTGGATGCCGCCGTCAGCGGATGCGGCATCTGGGCGACGCATTTCATCGCGATGCTCGCCTACGGGCCGGGCGGCGCCGGCGCCTACAACATCCCGGTAACGATCCTTTCGCTGATCTTCGCGATCTCCGTGACGTTCGTGGGGCTGAGCATCGCGGTATCGTCCTCGCGCGCCCCGTGGATCGTGCTCGGCGGTGCCATCGTCGGCGCCGGGGTGGCGACGATGCATTACACCGGCATGGCGGCGCTGGAGATGCCGGCACGCGTCGACTGGATCGGAAGCACGGTTACCGTCTCGGTGCTGTTCGGAGTTGCCTTTGCAGCGCTCGCGCTGTTCGTCGCCGCGCGGCGCGACGACCTCTTCCATGCGCTGAGCGCGACCACCCTGCTGACAGTCGCCATCGTCGCGCATCATTTCACCGCGATGGGCGCGGTCGTGCTGACAGCGGATCCGACGCTCGCGATGAGCGGGTTGTCGATCCCGCCAGCCTCGTTGTCCTTCCTCACCGCGGGTGCCGCGGTCGCGATCATCGCGATTGCGCTCGTAGCCGCGTTGCTCGACCGCCGCGCCAAGGGCGAACTGGGCCGGCAGCAGATCGTGCTGGACACGGCGCTCGAGAACATGTCGCAGGGACTGTGTATGTTCGACGCGGACGGCAAGATCATCCTGTTCAACGAGCGCTATGCCGCCATGCTCGGCCGCACCGACATCCTGCTCACGGGCCGCCTGCTGGTCGACGTGCTGCGGGAGGAGCAGGCCAAGGGTCAGTGGCAGGGCGATGCGGGCGAGTTCTTCGCGCGCCTTGTCGCCGATGCGCGCGAGAGCCGCACCACGACCGACGTCGCGACCAGGTTCGGCCGGTCCATCCGGGTCGTCAACCAGCCGATGCAGGGCGGCGGCTGGGTCGCGACCTTCGAGGACATCACCGAATGGCTGGAGGCCCAGGCCAAGATCTCGCACATGGCCCGTCATGACGCGCTGACCAGTCTGCCGAACCGCGTGCTGTTCCACGAGCAGCTCGTGCAGGGACTGCGCCGGACCCGATCGGGCGACCAGCTTGCGGTGCTTTGTCTCGATCTCGATCACTTCAAGGACATCAACGACTCGCTCGGCCATCCCATCGGCGATGCGTTGCTCAAGGAGGTCGGCCGCAGGCTGAAGGCCACCGTCGGCGAGAGCGACACCGTCGCGCGACTCGGTGGCGACGAGTTCGCCGTGGTCCAGATCGGACGTTCCGAGGAAACTGCGGCACGATCCCTTGCCGGCCGCCTCGTCGAGGTGATTTCGGCGCCTTACGAGATCGACGATCATCAGATCGTCATCGGCGTCTCGATCGGCATCTCGCTGTCGCCGCAGGATGGCAGCAATCCGGACGAGCTGCTGAAGAATGCCGACCTCGCATTGTATCGCGCCAAGGCAGACGGCCGCGGCACATATCGGTTCTTCGAGGCCGGCATGGATGCGCGCGCGCAGGCGCGGCGCCTGCTGGAGATGGACCTGCGCGCCGCGGTGCAACGCGACGAGTTCGAGGCGTATTATCAGCCGATCCGCGACGTCGCCAGCGGTCGCGTCGTCGCCTTCGAGGCGCTGCTGCGCTGGAACCATCCGCAGCGCGGCCTGATCGCGCCCCTCAACTTCATTCCGCTGGCCGAGGAGACCGGACTGATCATCCAGCTCGGCGAGTTCGTGCTGCGCTCGGCTTGCGCCGACGCGGCCACCTGGCCCGACGATGTCGACGTCGCCGTCAACCTGTCACCGGTGCAGTTCAAGAATCCGAACCTGATCGCGTCCGTCACCGCGGCGCTGGCCGCTTCGGGACTCGATGCGCGCCGGCTCGAGCTCGAGATCACCGAATCCGTTCTGCTCCAGAACAGCGAGGCGACGCTGACCACGCTGCATGAGCTCCGCGCCATGGGCGTGCGCATCTCGCTCGACGATTTCGGCACCGGCTATTCGTCGCTGAGCTATCTGCGCAGCTTCCCCTTCGACAAGATCAAGATCGACCGCTCCTTCGTGTCGGAGCTCGCGACCCGCGAGGATTCCATGGCGATCATCCGCGCCGTGACCGGGCTGGGGCGGAGCCTCGGCATCGTCACCACGGCGGAAGGCGTCGAGAACGACGCCCAGCTCGAGCTGCTCCGGCGCGAAGGCTGCACCCAGGCGCAGGGCTATCTGTTCAGCAAGCCGCGGCCCGCCTGCGATGTCGCGATCATGCTGAACCGGCCGCAGCTGCGCGCGTCGGCGTGATAGTCTGTTGTTTGAGCATGATCTCGTCGGAAAGCCACTGCGCACTTTTCCGGATCATGCTCTAGCCGCGGTGCAGCGCGAAACGCGCGCCGCAGAACGCCATCACGGCACCGAGGCACAGCGCAGCAAGCCCGGCCAGCACGCCCGAGACCGTCGGGATCGCGCTCGGCGCCGAGGCCACCTGGCCCGCACCCGCCAGCAGCAGCACGCCGACCGCGATCAGGAATTGCCGCATCCGTTGCGGGATCTGGCCGGAGACGGCGCTCTGCATCAATGTCGCCGTGAAATAGCCGCCGGAGAAGCCGACGGAGGCGATCAGCCACCAGGCGATCGCCGCGCCCGCCGGTATGAACTCATGCGTGTCGGAGTGCCAGAGGCCGCCGAGGTCGAGCCCGTAGCGCGCGCCCAGCATGTGCACGGCGAGCGCCAGCAGCACGCCGGAGATCACGGCGGCGCCGAGAATCAGGCGGCGCGGAAAAAAAATCGTCTCAGCCATGTCTCGCTTGTAGGATGGGGCAGGGCGATCGCGCAAGCGGATCGCAGGCGGGACCACGCGGATTGGATTGATGTGAACATGCAGGATTCGGGAGCCGAGGCGGCTGGGGGCGCGAGCTATGCCTACAAGGCGTCGCTGATCGGTTCGGCGCATCGCTTCGAGCTGACGGACGAGGGGCTGTCCTGGCACATCGGCGGCCGTTCGGGCCTGTGGCGTTACGACGAGATCAGTGCAATCCGGCTGTCGTTCCGCCCCGTGTCGATGCAGCAGCACCGCTTTCGCGCCGATGTCAGCCACACCGGCGGCGGCCGCATCGCGATCCTGTCGACGAGCTGGCAGACCGCGGCCCTGATGGCGCCGCAGGACAACGGTTTCCGCACGTTCATCGTCGAACTGCACGCGCGAATGGCGAAGGCCGGCAGCAGCGCCGAATTGACCGCAGGCCTCGGCCGCAGGACCTATGCCGCGGTGCTGGCGTTTCTGGCGGTACTGACCGTGGCGATGACGGGGCTCCTGATCCGCGCACTCATGATCGGCGAATTCGCCGGCGCGCTATTCATCATCGGCTTTGCCGCGCTGTTCGCCTGGCAGGTCGGCGGCTTCGTGCGGCGCAACCAGCCGCAGAGCTACAGCTTCGATCATGTGCCCAAGGCCTTGCTGCCCTAGACAAGGCCTTGCTGCCCTGAATGGCTTTGCTGCCCTAGGTGCAATCGGCCGCAATCAAACGTGACTTCGCGCGCCTGCGCGGGTGTCGCATCGTGCGCCCATGTCAGCCATGGATCGCAGCACGCGTAGGCCTTCGGCGGATGAGATCGCCGAGATCAGCCGCGCGCATCTGATCGATACGCCGCTCCGGACGGCCGACCTCTTGTTCATGTTCGGAACCCGAGAGGATGTCGCGCTACGCGCCGACACCGCCGCGAGACTGTGGCGCGAGGGCCTGTTCCGCTGGTCGATTGTCAGCGGGGGCGTGACGCCAGGCTCGGAGCAATCCGAGTGCACCATCATCAGGGCGGCGATGGCCGCGGCGGGCATTCCGGCGGACCGTATCCTCGAGGAGCACCGTGCGATGAACACCGGCGAGAACGTGATTTTCTCGCTGCCGATCATCGAGGCCGCGCTGGGGTTGGACAATATCCGGAGCGTGATTTGCCTCGGCAATACGTGGACCTCGCGGCGTTATCCGATGACGCTGCACCGGCATTGGCCGGAGGTCGAGAAGATGTTGCTCACCGTCGACAGCTTAGCGACGCCGCGCGCGCTCTGGCACACCGACACGGAATTTCGCCGCCGCATGCTGCACGAATGGGACAAGATCGAGCCGTACAAGGCGAAAGGCTTCATCGCGGAATGGCCGGAAGCCTGAGCAGGCTCAAGATCCTTGCGCTTTAGCTATTCGGTCGAGTCAAAATCCTCTTCCTTGGTGCCGAGCAGCGACACGATCGTGCGCAGGCCGGAATCGAGCTGCTCGAACGAGGGCGGGGCAAGCGCGAGCCGGACCGCATTCGGTGCATGGCCATGGGCGATCGCGAATGTCGAGGACGGCGTCAGCGCGATGCCGCGCCGGGCTGCTGCGGCGACGAAGGTCTGCGAGCGCCAGTGTGCCGGCAGCGTCAGCCAGAGATGATAGGAACGGGGATCGGCGGCGAGCTGATAGCCGGCCAGCAGCCTTGCCGCGGTCTGCTGGCGGCGCGCGGCGTCGATGCGTTTCAGCCGCGTCAGCTCGGCGACGGTGCCGTCGGCCATCAGGCGGTGCCCCGCCGCCAGCGCATGGCCGGAGGCGATCCAGCCGCCGGTCCGCACTGCGCTCATCACGCTTTCGCGCAAGTGCGGCGGCGCGACCAGGATGCCGAGCGCAAGGCCCGGCGCGACCTTCTTGGACAGGCTGTCGAGCACGATGCAGCGGTCGGGTCCGAGTGCCGCAAGCGGCGTGTCGTCGGCCAGGAAGCCGTAGACGGCGTCTTCGATGATGGTGAGGTCGAGCTTTTCGGCGACGCGCATGATATCGCCGCGCCGTGTCGCGTTCATGGTGACGCCGAGCGGATTCTGGATGATGGGCTGGAGATACAGTGCCGACAGGTGGGCCTCGCGATGCGCCTTCTGGATGGCGTCGGGACGCGCGCCGAATTCGTCCATCGGAATCGGGACCAGCGTGACGCCGAGCCGCGCCGCGATGCTCTTGACGTAAGGATAGGTCAGCGCCTCGACGCCGCAGCGGCCGCCGGTGGGGACGAGGGCTGCGAGCGCGGCCGCGAGCGATTGCTTGCCGTTGGCGGTGAAGACGATCTGCTCGGCCTGCGGCGCAAAATCCTTGCGCGCGAGATAGGCGGCGGCTGCATTGCGCGCACTCTTGGTGCCGGTACTGGTGGAGACGCGGAATGCGGATTCGAGCGCGTCGACGCGCTCCAGCCCCGCAAGGCTCTTCGCGATCATCGCCCATTGCTGCGGCAGCAGCGGGTAATTGACCTCGAAGTCGATCCGCGCCTCGCGCGGCTCGCTCAACGTCTCGACTTCGCGCCTGACGTCGCCGGAGATGAAGGTGCCGCGTCCGACCTCGCCGACGGCAAGCCCGCGGCGCAAAAGCTCCGTATAAACCCGGCTCGCGGTCGAGACCGCAATGCCACGGTCATAGGCAAAATTGCGCTGCGGCGGCAGCCGGTCGCCGGGCCTTAACGTGCCGTTAGAGATATCGAGAGCAATGGCATCGGCAAGCTTCACGTATTCGAACTTGGACATTATTGCACCGAGAGCAATGTTTCACTTGCTCCGAGTAGTGTACTGGAGCATTTAAGTTCCATCAAGGTCCACGATTGAGCCGAGGAGAGCGAGAGCAATCCGACGGCAGATCAGGTGCAGGCGCTCAAGCGCTTGCGCCAACGGCATCCGCTTCGCCGCGTGGACCATAGGCCGGAGAAGGACAATGACCACGATCTCGCAGACTGCCGGGCGGAGTTTACGCTCATCCTCGACGGGCGGATTCTTCCGCACCCTCGCCAACGGCGCCTATGCGCTGTTCGAGCGCCTTGAGCACCGCTCCGCCGTCAAGACACTGAACGAGCTCGACGACCGCGCGCTGCGCGACATCGGGATCACGCGCAGCCAGATCGAGGACGCGGTCTACGGTCAGGTCAAAGCCGAACTGACGCGGTATTTGTAAGACGCTCTCTCGTGTCCCGGACGCGACGCAGCGCGCAAGCGTTGCGGCGCAGAGCCGGGACCCAAAGGCCAACTGCACTCGCTGACGCATGGGCCCCGGCTCTGCGCACCGCTGAAGTAGCGCTGCGCTGCGTCCGGGGCACGAGACCGTTGCTCATCGATAGACATAGCTGTTCATCCTCGCGGCTTGTTTCGCCCGAGCTTTGCTTCGTCGCCTTGCCCTCTCAAGAAAGAGGGCGCAGGGAAGACCGGGTGCCGGCTGGCACCCGCGGTCCACTGTGCGAAGTTGTCGTAAGAAAATTGCACAGCGGCATACAGGTGAAGCCAAACAACCGGCCTTCCCTGCGCAGCGGTTTTACGGCTTATGCCGTGCTCTCCTCGGGGAGCGGTGCACTATTGCCCCCGTCGCCTTGCGGATGGCTGATGCGCGGACCCGGTCGGGCCGCCACATCACCGCAAGACTTGGCGCACAGACCCCGGGCGCCAGGACCACACGATTTTGCCGTACGCCGATCACACCGGTCGTGTGCGCGAGGCCTTTGCTCACGGTTGCCCGCCCTGCGAAGCCGTTCGCGCCGATGTTATCAGCGTCCGCCGCCGTCCGGCCCGCGTTCGTGACGATCGCGATACGCCCCTTCCTTGGGCCGGGTTGCGGCGAGATATACGCCGTTTCCGAATTTCGGTAAAGTGGAATATTATCGGCGATGGTGTTGACCCGCCGCTGGTGTGTTTTGCCCGTCAGGCAACGCAAGATCTCGTAGCCGGGGTGATAGGCGCACAATGCTTCAACATCGTCATTGCGAGCGCAGCGAAGCAATCCAGACTGTCGCCGCGGAAAGATTCTGGATTGCTTCGCTGCGCTCGCAATGACGGAGCACCGCTCAGTGCCTGACCACCAGCACCGAGCATTTCGCGTAACGCACGACGTGCCCGGCGTTGGAGCCGAGGAAATAGGTGCGCATCGCTGGCCGGTGCGAGGTCATCACGATCAGCTCGGCCTTCATGTGCACGGCTTCCTCCAGGATTTCGTGGTAGATGCCGCCCTGCCGCACCACGCTGGAGATGTGGGAAGCCTCGATGCCGGATTCGCGCGCGACGATGGCGAGGGCTTCTTCCGAGGCCTGGCGCTGCTGTTCGTCGAAATCGGCCGGCACGTATTCGGCCAGCATCACCGGCGTCATCGGCAGCACGTTGAGCAGGCGCACCACGCCGCTCCAGGTCTGCGACAGCGTGGCCGCGGTCGCGATCGCCGGCTTGGCGAGGTCGGTGTCGGCGAGGTCGATGGGTACGAGGATGGACTTGAACATCTGCGCCTCCAATCTTCCGGTCAGGAAGTCTTGTGACCAGGCTGGATCAATCGGTCGAGACGGCGCCCGCGCGTCTCATTCCGATCGAAGCAGCCTTGAGCTAACGAAGCAGCTTTGGGCTGACGAACTGCACCAGTTTGCCGCGGCGGTAGGCCACATCGCCCCAATCCTTGACGTCAAAATCGAAGATAGCAAGCCCTGCGGTGGGCAGGTTGTCGGCGATCGCCTTGGCGCCGGCCGGATCGCCGCCACCCACCAGCATCAAGGCGACCTCATGCATGCCCGGATTGTGCCCAATCAGCAGCAACTGCTTCGGGTCGGCCGGGACGGTTGCAGTGCGAATGGTCTCCAGGATCTGCGCGGGATCGGCGCCGTAGAGTTCCGACAGGATTTCGACCTGCGGCGCCGCGACGCGGTCCTTCATCGCCTCCCAGACGATGTCCCAGGTCTGCCGGGCCCGGACGGCATGCGACACCAGCACGGCCTCGGGGAACGGCGGATGGGCGGCGATCCAGTCGCCGAGCTGCGCGGAATCCCGTTGGCCGCGGTCGTCGAGACGGCGATCCCGGTCACGGCCGCTCGGCGCGTCGATCTCGGTCTTGGCGTGACGCAGCAGCAGTAAACGGCGCATGGCATTCTCGAATCGTTACGCGACCAGGATAATCTACAGGCGCTGGTCGAGGACAAGGTGACAAGCGGCCGCTCAGTCCTTTAAAGCGCAATGAGATTGGGACAAATGATCATCGCGCTTCAAATTATTGTCTTGAGCATGATCTTTTCGGAAAACCGCTGCACACTTTTCCGGATCATGCTCTAAGAAAACAACATGAACGAGACTTTCACAAGCGTGTCCCAGGAAGAAGCCGGCTTTCGCGACCGCGCGCGGCTGTCGTTCGACCTCGATGCGGACATCTGCGTCATCGGGGCCGGGCTTGCCGGGCTCTCCATCGCGCTGGAGGCGGCCCGGCTCGGGGCCAGCGTCGCGGTGCTCGAGGGCCGCCATATCGGCTGGAACGCCTCGGGCAACCAGCTCGGCACCGTGATGCCGGGATTCGCGCTGCCGCTCACCGAGCTGATCGAGCGCATCGGTTTCGAGGACGCGCGGGAATTGTGGACGTTGTCGAAGGAGGGCGCCGAGTTCGTTCGGGCCAACGCGACGGAAGCGAACATGCCGGGGATCGGCCCGAGCGACGGCGTGCTGGAGGTCTCCAACGTCGATGCCGGCGACCGGCTGATCAGCCGGTTGCAGATGCTCGCGGGGGATTTCGACACCGAGGTCGAGGGCTGGCAGGCCGACCGCGTCCGCGAGGTGCTCAAGACCGATCGCTATTTCCACGGGGTGTACTATCCTCGGGCGTTCCAGCTCGACGGCCGCAAATATGTGCACGGCCTCGCGGCGCTGGCGCGGCGGGCCGGAGCGCGCATCTTCGAGGACACGCCGGTCGTCAGCATCGATCATTCCAGCCTTCGCAAGCGCATCGTCACGCCCTCGGCGCGGCTGCGCGCCACCCACATCGTGCTCGCTGGCAACATCCATCTTGGTGCGCCGCTGCGGCGCCTGTCGGAAACGCTGCTGCCGGTCTGGCGCTATGCCGGCATCACCGCGCCGCTCGGCGAGCGCGTGCACGAGATCATCGCCTTCAAGGGATCGGTGATGGATTCCGATGGCGTCGACCATTTCCGGATCGTCGATGGCGACCGCCTGATGTGGGAGAGCCCGGAGACCACCTGGGCGGCGCGACCGCAACGCTTTGCGGGCGCCGTCAGGCGGCGGGTCCGGTCCATCTTCCCCCAACTCGGCAATGTCGAAATCACCGAAACATTCGGCGGCGCCACTGGCCAGACCGTGCACGGCATGCCGCAGATCGGCCAGTTGCGCAAAGGCCTGTGGGTGGCGAGCGGGTTCGGCCGCCAGGGCATGAACACCTCGGCCATGGCCGGGCAGATGATCGCGCGCAGCATTCTGTTGGGCGACGAGCGCTGGCGGCTGTTCTCGCCGTTCGAGCTGGTCTGGGCGGGCGGCGCGACCGGCCGCGCCGCGGGCCAGATGGTCGGGATCTGGAGCAGGGCGAGCTCCGCTGCCGCAGGCTCGCTCGCCCGCTACCGCGAACGGGCGCGGGTCAAGGACCGGGAACGCGAGGCGCGCCTCGCCGAAGCCAACCGGGCCGCCGGCACCGGTCCGCGCCGCCCGCCGCCGGGCGTCAGGCCGCGGCTGGCCCAGCCGCCGAAACCTGCGGCCGAGGCGTTGGAACCGGTCTCGCAAGACGAGGGCGTCTCGCAATAAGTTGAGAAGAATTCCGCCCGGAAGTTGTAACGTCGGCCGTTAGAGCCCGTATCTCAGAGCGTGGACTTCCTGCGCACGGAGAATGAGATGTTTGACCGCCGCATCCTGTTGACGACTGTCGCCGGCCTGTTCGGCCTTGCGGCCTTCCGCTGGCTCAGAGCATCGCCCGCGGAAGCCGGTGAGAAGGCCGCGCAAAAATTCGAGCAAAAATTCGAGATCGAGAAGACGGACGCCGAGTGGCGCGCCCAGCTCACGCCGCAGCAATATGAGA
This sequence comes from Bradyrhizobium sp. LB8.2, assembly GCF_040548035.1. Classification (NCBI taxonomy): domain Bacteria; kingdom Pseudomonadati; phylum Pseudomonadota; class Alphaproteobacteria; order Hyphomicrobiales; family Nitrobacteraceae; genus Bradyrhizobium; species Bradyrhizobium sp. LB8.2. The sequence continues at coordinate 44,432 of NZ_JBEPQV010000043.1, forward strand.
TCCTGCGCAAGGAGGGCACCGAGCGGCCGGGCTCCAGCCCGTTGCTCAAGGAGCATCGCAAGGGCGTCTTCGCCTGCGCCGGCTGCGACCTGGCGCTGTTTGCGTCCGACACCAAATTCGAGAGCGGCACCGGCTGGCCGAGCTTCTACCAGCCGATCGAGGGCAATGTCGGCAAGACCGAGGACCGCACTTTCGGCATGCTCCGCACCGAAGTGCATTGCCGCCGTTGCGGCGGCCATCTCGGCCACGTCTTCGACGACGGTCCGAAGCCGACCGGATTGCGCTACTGCATCGACGGTTTCGGGATGGTGTTCCACCCCGCTGCTGCATCGGCGACGTGAAGGCTCTTTGATTGACGCGTTTTCTTCACGCGAACCGGGTGCCACTTCGCTCGAAAACGCTATGAGATCCCGGCAATTGTTGCCGGCCCGGCAATTGTGCCCCGGTCATGTGACCGGGGCATTCCTATTTAAGTCGTTGATTTCCTGAGAAAACCCGCATTGGCATAGCCCTTGCGACAGTCTCCTCCGACTGCGGCCATGGTCGACCGGCCGCCGAGATCGGATCTGGAGACAAAGTTATGGGTATCTTCGATGCAATGAACACCTCGGTGGGTGGCCTGCAGGCGCAGTCCTACGCGCTGCAGAACATTTCCGGCAACATCGCGAACTCATCCACCACCGGTTACAAGGGCATCGGGACCAGCTTCGTCGATCTCATTCCGGACTCCTCGGTGCCGAGCAAGCAGGTCGCCGGCGGCGTGACGGCCAACGCCAAGGCCACCATCACCACGCAGGGCACGATTTCGGGCTCCACCGTCGCCACCAACATGGCGATCACCGGCGACGGCTTCTTCTCGATCCAGAAGGCAACCGGCATCGTCGACAACGTGCCGGTGTTCAGCGGCGTCACCTATTACACGAGGCGCGGCGACTTCCAGCTCAATGCCAATGGCAATCTGGTCAATGGCGCCGGCTACTATCTGATGGGCGTCACGGTCGACCCGAAGACCGGCAACCCGCAGGGCAACGTGGCGACGGTCCTGAAATTCCAGAACAATTTCATCCCGGCGCAGGCGACCACCTCGATCCAGTACGCGGCGAACCTGCCGACCCAGCCGAACACGGTGGCGAGCACGACGGCGTCGACCGGCACGCTGCTGGCGGCTGGCGGACTCAATCCGTCGGACTTCTCAGCCAACCCGCTGCCCGTGGGCACACCGCCCGCCCCCTATGCCAACGCGACGGCTGCCGGTGCGGCCGCCACGGGTAACATCCGCTCCGCTTACTCGTCGACCACGGGGACGGGCACGGTTGCGCTCCAGAACAACTCGTCCGCGGTGGCCTCGACCACCACCTCCCTTGATAATGCCGTGGGCACGCATCTCGCCTCCAGCATCCTCACAGCGCTCGGCGGCCAGACGCTGACCATCAACGGCAACACGGTTACCTTCAACGGCGGCACCACCGTTGCGACGGTCGGCAGCAACACCACCATCGGTCTCGGCGCGGGCACGACGGCCACGGTGGCCGACATCCTGCAAGCGATCCAGACCGCCGGCGGTGCCGGCGTCACGGCGTCGCTGAGCGCCACCGGCAATATCCAGATATCGAGCGGCATCGGAACCGACGTGGCGGTCAACAGCGGCACGGCAGCCACCGCGCTCGGCATCAGCAGCGTGACGCGTGGCGGCAACGTGCTGTCATCGCCCGCGATCTCGGGCTCCACGGTGCTGAGCGGCGCGGCGTCGGCCGGCGGCGCCCAGGTGCTCTCGTCGGGCTTTGCGGCCGGCGACACCATCACGGTCGACGGACAGACGCTGACCTTCATGGCGTCGGGTGCATCAGGCGCGAACCAGATCAACATCACCGACAACATCACGACCTTGCTCGGCAAGATCGACGCTCTCTCCGGTGCGTCGGGGTCTGCGGTCAGCACCGGCGGCGTGATCACGCTGAACACCGGCACCGTCTCCAACCTGTCGGTAGCCAGCTCCAACAGTGCGGCCTTCGCCGCGCTCGGCTTCACCTCGACCATCACCAAGAACCGCGATGGCGGCGGCACCGCCGGCACGGGCGGCGTGGTCGGCAACGACATCGCGACCTTCACCAAGGAATCGATCAGTGGTGGCGCGGTGACCGCCTACAACGCCGCCGGCACGCCGGTGAACCTGCAATTGCGCTGGGCCAAATCCGACAGCGCCTCGCTGGGCGCGGGCCATGCCGACACCTGGAACATGTTCTACCAGACCGACCCGAATGCGACCGGCACGACGGTCGGCTGGGTCAACACCGGCCAGGCCTTCACCTTTGCCTCCGACGGCTCGCTGACCTCTCCGAGCGGCTCGGGCATCACCATCAACAACGTCAGCGTCAGCGGGCAGTCGCTCGGCTCCGTCTCCTTCAACATCTCCTCGGGCGGGCTGACGCAATATGCCAGCACCAGCGGCGCGGTGACCATCAACACCATCACCCAGAACGGCTACGCCGCGGGTCAGCTCCGCTCCGTCGCCGTCAACAACAACGGCCTCGTGGTCGGAACCTTCTCCAACGGCCAGAACCTCGCCCTTGCACAGGTAGCGTTGTCGCACTTCAACGGCACCAATTACCTCAAGGCCCTCGACGGCGGCGCTTACGCTGCGACCGAACAGTCGGGGCCGGCGATCGACGGCGCTTCGGGCACCATCAGCGGCTCGTCGCTGGAAGGCTCGAACACCGACATCGCCGACGAATTCACCAAGCTGATCGTGACCCAGCAGGCCTATTCGGCCAACACCAAGGTGATCACGACGGCGAATTCGATGGTGCAGGACCTCTTGAACGTGTTGCGCTGATTGGCGCGTGACGTAACCAAAGGCGGCAAGTCAACATGGGTTTGAGTTCAGCCCTCGCCAGTGCGATGAGCGGTCTGCGTGCCAACCAGGCCGCGCTCTCGATCGTTTCCTCGAACGTCGCCAACTCGCAGACGCCGGGTTACGTCGTCCAGAAGCCGAACCAGATCGAGGTCACCACCGGCGACTTCGGCTCGACGGCGATGACGACCGGCGTCAGCCGCGAGCTCGACACCTATGTGCAGAACCAGCTGCGCACCGAGACCGGCGGCAGCGGCTACGCCGACCAGATGGCCAACATCCTGAAGCAGCTTCAGAATGTCTATGGCACGCCCGGCAACAGCGGCACGCTCGAAACCGCGCTGAACAATTTCACCACGGCATTGCAGGCGCTGTCGACCAGCGCGGGCTCGTCGTCGGCGCAAACGGTCGCTCTCGGTGCGGCGCAGACGCTGGCGCAGCAGCTCAACCTCACCACCAAGGGCATCCAGTCGCTGCGCTCCAACGTCGAGCAGGATCTCGGCACCTCGGCGCTAGCTGCCAACGCGTCGATGCAGCAGATCGCCGACATCAACACCAGGCTCCAGGGCCTGCCGGCAACCGACCCCTCGGCTGCGACGCTGATGGACCAGCGCGACCAGGCCATCAACAATCTGTCGAAATATGTCGACGTCCGCGTCACCACCGACGGTTCGAACCAGGCCAACATCTACACCACCACCGGCATCCAGCTGGTCGGCGCCGGGCTCGCCTCGCAATTCACCTTTGCGTCTGCCGGCGCGCTGTCGGCGACCTCGCTCTACAACATCGATCCGGCCAAGTCCGGTGTGGGGGCGTTCAACATCAGGCTCCCGAACGGCGCGCAGGTTGACGTCGTCGCCAACAACGTGGTTTCTTCGGGCCAGATCGCGGCCGATCTCAAGCTGCGCGACCAGACGCTGGTGCAGGCGCAGAACCAGATCGACCAGCTCGCCGCGACGATGTCGAGCGCGCTGTCGGACAAGACCACGGCCGGCAGCACGGTGTCCGGTCCGCCGGCCGGGTTCGATCTCGACCTCGCCGGGGCAGCGCCGGGCAACAGCGTCAACATCACCTACACGGACACGAGCACCAACACGCAGCGCCAGATCACGCTGGTCAACGTGACCGATCCGGCCGCGCTGCCGCTCCAGAACGCGACCAACGCCAATCCGATGCAGATCGGAGTGAACTTCTCCGGCGGCATGGGCGCGATCGCCTCGGCGCTCAACACCGCGCTTTCCAGCTCGCATCTGTCGTTCGCCGCCGCGCCGTCGCCGGCGACGGCCACCACACTGCGGGTGACCGACGACAACACCGGCCTCGCCAAGGTCAATTCGTCCTCGATCACCAAGACGATCTCGTCGCTGACCTCGGGCAATCCGCAACTGCCGCTGTTCACCGACGGCGGGCAGGCGCTCTACACCGGCGCGATCACCGCATCGGGTTCGCAGATGACCGGACTTGCCGGGCGCATCGCCGTGAACACGCAGCTGACCACCGACCCGACCAGGCTGTCGGTCTACAACACCTCGCCGGTGACGCCCGCGGGCGACACCACGCGCTCCGACTTTCTCTATTCGCAGCTCACCTCGGCGGTGTTCTCCTATTCGCCGCAGAGCGGTCTCGGCTCGGCGAGCCAGCCCTTCGCCGGCAGTGTTTCGAACTATCTCCAGCAGTTCCTGAGCGTTCAGGGCAATGCCGCGACCCAGGCGACCCAGCTCCAGCAGGGCCAGAGTGTCGTGGTCTCGACGCTGCAGGCCAAGTTCAACTCGACCTCCAGCGTCAATCTGGACTCGGAGATGTCGAACCTGATCCAGCTCCAGAATGCCTACGCCGCCAACGCCCACGTCATGTCGGTGGTGCAGAGTATGATGAACACGTTGCTCCAGGCTCAAGTGTAACTAGTAACAGGGCTCTGAAATATGTCGATCAGCAGCATCAACTACTCCTCGTCGGTTCTCGGCTCGCAGATCCGCAACATCAACACGCAGCTCACCGATCTGTCGACGCAGCTGTCGACCGGCAAGCTGTCGCAGAACTACTCCGGGATGGGGACCAACGAGGGCTTCGCGATCGCCTCGCGCGCGCAGCTGTCCAATATCGCCGCCTATACCGACACGATCACCAACGTCAATGTCAGCATCAACCTCGCCAACACCGCGCTGCAGTCGCTGACCACGATCCGCAACACGGTGCAGACGGGCTCAGCCAACACCGCGCAGGATCTCAACGTCAACGGCCAGACGGTCGCGCAGAACACCGCCGCTGCCCAGTTCGGGTCGATGGTCGGCGTGCTCAACACGCAGGCGGGCAACCGCTATCTGCTCTCCGGAACCGCCGTCAACACGCAGCCGGTCGCGGATGCCGGCGACATCATCAACGGCACCACGACGCAGGCGGGCTTCAAGACCGTCCTGGCCGAGCGCCAGGCCGCCGATCTCGGCACCGGCACGGGGCGGTTGGTGCAGACGTCATTGCCGTCGGGCGCGGTGCAGGTGTCCGAGGACGTTGCCGGATCGCCATTCGGGCTCAAGATCGCGGCGGTCTCCTCGACGCTGACTGGCGCGACGGTCACCGGCCCGAGCGGCTCGCCGGTGTCATTCTCGGTGAATCTCAACGGCACCAATCCGAACAATGGCGACAAGCTCAGCGTGAAGTTCACGCTGCCCGACGGCTCGACCGAGCAGATCGACCTGACTGCGTCGACCGCCACGCCAACGCCAGTCGGCAGCTTTGCAATCGATGCAAGCGTTCCGGTCAACCCGGCCAACACCCAGACCAGTCTCAACACCGCGCTGAACACCGCGATCACGAAGCTCGCCAACACTGCGCTGGTGGCGGCATCCGCGGTGACTGCCGGCGACAACTTCTTCAACACCGCGAGCTCGGCGATCGGCACGTCCGTCAACAACCAGGCGGCGCCGCCGGCGCCCGTGACCGGCGCGACGGCGTTGTCCGGCGCGAGCCCCTCGGACTCGATTTCGCCGGGCTTCGTCGCCGGCGACACCATCACCGTCAACGGCACCACGCTCTCCTTCGTCAGTTCGGGGGCGACCGGCAACCAGCTCAACGTCGGCGACAGCATCCAGACGCTGATGAGCAAGATCGACCAGATCACGGGGACCTCGAAGCCCTCGACGGTCCATGGCGGCTCGATCACGATCAACACCGACGATGCGGCGAACCTGAGCATCACGACCTCGAATACGGGAGCGCTCGGTTCGCTTGGTTTCGCTTCCACGCCCGTGACCGCCACGCAACCGCCGCTGCGCATCGGCTCGTCGCCCGCAAGCTCGGCGACGACGCTGGTCAACGGATCGGCCACCACCGTGAAATGGTACCAGGGCAATGACGGCCCCGGCTCGCCGCGCTCCACCGCGATGGCGCGGGTCGACGATTCCGTCACGGTGCAGTACGGCGCGCAGGCCAACGAGGACGCGATCCGCAAGGAATTGCAGGCGGTCGCCGTGTTCGGGACGTTCTCGACCTCGCCGGCCGGACAATATTCGGGCGGGCAGGTCGCCGCGCTCAGCCTGCGGGTGACGCAGGCGCTGACCAAGCAACCCGGCCAGCAGCGCATCGAGGACATCCAGACCGACCTCGCGATGTCCCAGAACACGATGAAGGACGCAAGCTCGCGCCAGACCCAGGCCAAGGCGCAGCTCCAGACCATCATCGACCAGGCGGAATCGGCTTCGCCGGACCAAGTCGCGAGCGAGATCCTGTCGCTCCAGAACGCGCTCCAGGCGTCCTACCAGGTTACCTCGAACCTCTCGCAGCTCTCGCTCGTCAAGTTCCTTTAGGGGGCGTTAAGGCGCCGTTAACCATGCCTCTTTACCTCTTGGTGAGGATTGGAGCGGGGCGGAGCTGCCGATGTCGGACAAGATGAAACTGGTGGTGGCCACGCCATGTTTTGGCGGGCAGGTGACGAGCATCTATGCAAGCTCGATCTTCGCGCTCCAGCGCGCCGTACACGGCATGGCCAATATCGAGCTCAAGGTGCTGCTGCGGGACGGCGACGCGCTGATCACGCGGGCGCGGGCCAATCTGGCCGCGATGTTCCTGGACGATCCCGACGCGACGCATTTCCTGTTCATCGACGCCGACATCGGCTTCAAGCCGGAGCAGGTGTTCCGGCTGATCGAGTGCGGCGCGGATGTCGTTGCCGGCTGCTATCCGATCAAGCGGGTCAACTGGGACAAGGCGAAGCGCGCGATCGAAGCCGGCCGCACCGACGTGCCGGCCGCATCGCTCGATTACGTGCTCGAGATCGAGGATCCGGATCGCATCGTGGTGGTCAACGGCTTCACTCGCGTGCGCTACGCCGGCACCGGCTTCCTGATGATCCGGCGCCATGTGCTGGAGGCGATGTGCCGCCATCCGGACTACGCCAGCCTGCAATTCTTCCGCGAGCATTCGCACGACACGCTGGTGGCGAGCAAGAACCGGTTTGCCCTGTTCGAATGCATGATCGATCCGGCGACCGGCACCTATCTCTCCGAGGACTTCGCCTTCTGCAAGCGCTGGACCGACATCGGCGGCGAGATCTGGGCGGACATACAGAGCTCGCTCGATCACGTCGGGCCATCGGTGTTCCACGGCGACATCACCTCGCAATTCGCACCGGCGCCCGCTGCCGCCGCTGCCGATGCGGCGTGAGGCTTTCGGGATGAGCGCCGGCGCATCCCGTCTGTCAGCTACCGAGCCCGAGAGCGGCTCGACGATCTCGCAGATGGCAGGCGGAATTGCCGTGCGCAAGGACGGCGCGGTGGCGAGGCTCGCCGGCGACAGCATTGCGGTGCCGCTGATCGACATGGCGGCAGGCATTGCGATGCGCCCGGACGCCAATGCAGCGGTGCTGCGCGCGGTCGAAACCAGCCTCGCGCAAGGTCGGCGCGTTTTGTTGCAGATCATGGATTCGTCAAAACTCGGTTGGCGTGCCCCAAGCGAGGCGTGTCTTGATGAGATCGCGTGGCGCTGGCCGCGCAAGGTTCAAATTGTCGTCGACGCCCGTCAGGCGCGGCTCGGTCGCCGGCGGCTGCGCTCCTATCTCGACCGCGGTTACATGGTGCTGACCACCGGCTCGAAATTCTTCGGCGGCTCCGCTTTCAGCGGCGCGCTGCTGGTGCTGAAAGGCCTGCAGGCGCAACGCAATGTGCAACACGTTCTCGATCGCATCGCCCATGTCCTGGTGAAGATCGAGAAGTCCGCGTTCGAGGTGTGAGATGCAACATCCAGTTTCCGCGCCGATCGGCGTGACCGCGCCGAACCATGCCGACCGGATCGGCTTTGCGCAATTGACGCGCCGGGCATTCGAGGGCGGCGACCTGCATCCGTTGCGCGACCGGCTGCTGGCGCGGATCGATGAGGGGACGGCGGAGGCGGGCGAAGGCCTGGATCTGTCGCTGATTGCCCAGCTTCTCGGCGAGAAGGAGGCCGGGCTCGTGATCCAGACCGAGGTGCTCTCCTTCCACCAATTGTTTCGTACGCCTTGCGCTGTTCCAAAACCCCGCCTGCGTGTGCTCGCACTCGCCGCCGATATCGACATGGGCGGCAACACGCCGATCGACTTCCTGCTTGAAGACTCCGACATTGAGCTGTTGACGCTCTACGTGGTCAAGGGCATCGGCCTGCCGGAAAATCTGCCCGAGCACGACGTCGCCATCGTGATTGCATCCGATTCCGAAGAATGCCGGGAGGCGCTCGCGCTGATCGAGAAGGCCGCGCCGCGCTGGCCGCGGCCGCTGCTCAATCGCCCCGATCTCATCGGCAATCTCGATCGCGACAAGCTGTATCGGTTGCTGGCGGGCGTGCCCGGCCTCGACATTCCCGCGACCATCCACGCGACGCGCGCGCAATTGTCGGATCTCTCGACAGGGAACATCGCCTGCGAAGACATCGCGGGCGAACTGCACTTTCCGATGATCGCGCGGCCGCGCGGCTCGCATGCCGGCGTCGGGCTCGCCAAGCTCGACGACGCGGCGGCGCTCGCGGCCTATCTTGCCGAGCGGCAAGAGAACGACTTCTTCCTTGCGCGTTTCGTCGACTATGCGAGTCCCGACGGGCTCTACCGCAAATATCGCCTCGCCATGGTCGACGGCAAACCCTATGCCTGCCACATGGCGATCGCCGATCGCTGGGACATCTGGTATCTCAACGCCTTCATGGCGTTCAGCGAAGAGAAGCGGGCCGAAGAAGCCGTCTTCATGCTCGACTTCGACCATGCTTTCGCCGCGCGCCACAAAGTCGCGCTCGACGAGATGAGCAGGCGCGTCGGCCTCGATTACTTCATCGTCGATTGCGCCGAGAACCAGAACCGCGAGCTGCTGGTCTTCGAAGCCGACAATACTGCCGTCGTGCACAACATGGATCCGCCGGCCGTGTTTCCGTACAAGCCGCCGCAGATGCGCAAGATCTTTGCGGCATTCACGACGATGCTGTCGCGGCATGCAAGAGCGAGCGAGGAGAGTGCAGCATGAACGAGATCATCCGCAACACGCAAAGCTCCGTCACGCACACTTCGCTCGATCCGCAGGACTGGAGCGAGTTTCGTGCGCTCGCCCATCGCATGCTTGACGAGACGATCGACGGCATCGTCAACGTTCGCGCACGTCCGGTGTGGCAGCCGATCCCCGACGGCGTCCGTGCGGCATTCAAGGCCGACGTGCCGCGCGAGGCAAGCGATCTCGCCGACGTCTATCGCGAATTCGCCGAGCACGTCGCGCCCTACGCGACGGGGAATGTCCATCCGGGTTTCATGGGCTGGGTGCATGGCGGCGGCACCGCGGTCGGCATGGTCGCGGAAATGCTCGCGGCAGGCCTCAACGCCAATCTCGGTGGCCGCGACCACATGCCGATCGAGGTCGAACGCCAGATCGTCGGCTGGATGCGCCGCCTGTTCGCCTTTCCCGACAGCGCGAGCGGCATCTTCGTGACGGGCACGTCGATGGCCAATCTGATGGCGGTGCTGGTGGCACGTACGAGCGCGCTCGGCACGCTGGCGCGGCAGTACGGCATCGGCAACGATGGCGCACTTCTGACCGCCTACACGTCGCAGGCCGCGCATGGTTGCGTCGCGAGGGCGATGGACGTCGCCGGGCTCGGCACCGATGCGCTGCGCAAGATCGGCGTCGATGCCGATCATCGTATCGACGTCGCTGCGCTGCGTGCGCAGATCGCGATTGATCGCGATGTCGGCTTCAAGCCGTTCCTGGTCGTTGCATCCGCCGGTACGGTCGACATCGGCGCGGTCGACGATCTCAAGGCGATCGCGGAGCTGTGCCGCGAGGAGGGAATCTGGTTTCACGTCGACGGCGCCTTCGGAGCGCTGGCGATCCTGTCGCCCGAGCTTGCGCCGCTGATCGGCGGCATCGAGCTTGCGGATTCTATCGCGCTCGACTTCCACAAATGGGGGCAGGTGCCTTATGACGCCGGCTTTCTGCTGGTGCGCGACGGCGAGCAGCATCGGCAGGCCTTTGCGCAGCCCGCGGCCTATCTGCGCCGCGAGGCGAGAGGGCTTGCGGCGGGCGCGATCTGGCCCTGTGATCTCGGTCCCGATCTATCGCGTGGCTTCCGTGCGCTGAAGACGTGGTTCACGCTGAAGACGTTCGGCACCGATCGGCTCGGCGCGGTGATCGCGCGAAGCTGTGCCCTGGCGAAATATCTGGAGACGCGCGTTCTCGCCGAGCCGCGGCTGGAATTGCTGGCACCGGTCAATCTCAACATCGTCTGCTTCCGCTACCGCGCCCCCGATGAGGTCAATCGGGAGGTCGTCGCCGACATCCAGGAGTCCGGTATCGCGGCGCCCTCAAGCACGACGCTGGGCGGCAAGTTTGCGATCCGCGCCGCGATCGTCAATCACCGAACCGACGAGACGGACATCGACGCGCTGGTCGCAGCGGTGCTGGAATTCGGCGGACGGCGGAGCCGCGATACTGTGATCGAGGTCGAAGCGCCGCCGCTCGTGGCGCAGGAGTATTGATGCAGGCCTGAAACGACAACGGCCCCGGAGGCGATCCGGGGCCGTTGTCGTTTGCGCGGTCTGGTCGTTTGCACAGCGCTGCCGCGCGAACGGGCTATATCAGGCGGCGGTGCTGACGTCGTCCTGGTCCGCTTCAGCCTTGGGACGCGTGGCCTCGAACTGGCCCCGCAGCTTTTCTTCGTAGGCTATCAACTTGCGAGCGTCCTTCAGTGCGCGATAGAGATCGCCGTTGAGGATGTTGTTGTTGATGCCTTCGATGATCGGCCAGGAGCTCGGCACTGCGGTAACGATGTCGCGCACCAGGTTGAAATAAGTGCCGTGCTGGGTCTGCGGATCCGGCGAGATGTACATGAGCTGGACCGCCAGATAGACGAGCTTGGCGGGCGTGTCGGCGGTCTCCGGCGTGAGGATGTCGCGCTCGCGCAGGATCGGCACGTTGTCGCCGTCGATCAGAAGGCGGGCGCGCTGGTCGGTGTTGGTTATCACGCAGTTACCGACGATGATGCGTTCGTGCGGTCTGAGCTCGACCTTGAGGGCCATGCCTGTTCTCCATCAACGCTTTCGTAACCGAGCGTGTGTTGCGGCGGGTCAGGGCGCAATACTCCATCAAGACTAGTTAACGAGTTGTAAATCCCGGCCCACGCCGCCGAAAAGCTCAATTACATCAACGTCGAATTCGCCCGGCGGCGCAGCGTCGCTCGTGTGCAGATCGGGCGAATCGCGCGCCGACTCAGCAAAAGCGCCGATTCCATTTCATGTTTCGTTAGAGGACTCCGCCCCACGGTCCGCCGGTCGCTGGGTCCATCTCGATCCAAGCAGACGAGTAACAGTAGCGTCGTTTACCAGAAAGGTAACAGAGTCATGTCAGGTATCGTCCTCTCCTCGTCGGTTCGCCAGAACCTGCTCTCCCTCCAGTCCACCGCTGACCTTCTCGCCACCACGCAGAACCGTCTGTCGACCGGCAAGAGCGTCAACTCGGCCCTGGACAATCCCACCAACTTCTTCACCGCGCAGTCGCTCGACAACCGCGCCAGCGACATCAACAATCTGCTCGACGGCATCGCCAACGGTGTGCAGGTGCTGCAGGCTGCCAACACCGGCATCACCTCGTTGCAGAAGCTGATCGACTCTGCGAAGTCGATCGCCAACCAGGCGCTGCAGACCACCGTCGGCTACTCCACCAAGTCCAACGTCTCCGCCTCGATCTCGGGTGCGACGGCGGCCGACCTGCGCGGCACGACGAGCTTCGCCAGCGCGACCGCGAGCAGCAACGTCGTGTATAACGGCACGGCC
>NZ_JBEPQV010000044.1:0-54094 GCF_040548035.1 Bradyrhizobium sp. LB8.2
TCGCCCATTGGGCATCAGTCAAAACGAATCGGTCCATCCCAAGCTTGAATCACAACCAAGCCCCGATGAGAATCCTGAATCCCAACAGACCCTAGGCCATGTCGATAATGAGCGACCGAATATTATCCGGCAATGAGGCAGGACTACCATCTGCAAGTTGAATGCCTGAACCTCTGATCGAACGTACGGCAATTATTGGAAACAGCGGCTCAGGCAAAAGCACGTTGGCCGAAGCCATCGCGATTCTCGCCGATATCCCCGCGATCGATCTTGATCTGTTGCACTGGGAAGACGATGGCTTTGGCTCAAAGCGAAATGAAGCCGTCGCGCGAAAGATGGTTCTCGATATTTCAGGTCAGCCGCACTGGATCATCGAAGGTGCATTCGGATGGCTTGCGGAAGTCGCCCTTCCCAAAGCAACCGCTCTCATTTGGCTAGATTTTCCCTGGAGCCTTTGCCGCGCCGGTCTGCTGGCTCGCGGTCTGCGGCGAGGAGCAACAAATCATGACGCCGCCGAACTGATGAAGTGGGCGGGGGCCTACTGGACTCGGCAGATACCTTCGTCGTTTGCTGGTCACTCTAAGCTGTTCAACGATTTCCCAGGTACGAAGTTGCGGCTAGAGAGCCGAGAACAAGTTGCCCAATTGATCGATAAGTCGCGAGCCGGGACGACCAATATTGATCCAAGTTTTAGGCCTTAGGCTGCGAAGTAGGCCGCTTTACCCTCGGAAGCCGACATTTAGTTGATGAGTGCTCGTCTTCGCGTCACGGCGCCGGGCAGGCCGCTCCCGTCTTCACCCAGGCCTCGACCAGCGCGCCGGCCTGCTCCTGCGTGCCCGGCACGGGCGAGCGGCCGAAGCCGGGCGTCCAGGCCCAGCCGACGAGGGTGTCCTTGCCGATATGGTCGATCAGGTCTTCCACCTTGCGCCCGCCATTGCGCGCGGGATCCCTGATCTGCTCGCAGATCTCGCCGATGGTCTTGCCCTCCCAGGCCATTTCCCGCGGAGCAAGATGCCAGTCGGGATGGCCGGGCATGCGGCCGGGCTCGAAATTGGCCTTCTGGTGGCAGGTGTTGCAGCGCATCGCGTCGAGCCCATGGCCGTCGGCGCCGCGTGTGACCGGCGGCTGATGCAGGCGGGCATTGTCGCCCTGGTGCGGCCTGTCGCCGGCCGGATGACAATTGGTGCAGCGCGGATGCGTCAGCACCTTGCCGAGCTCGGTGAAGATCGCAGCCGATCGCTTCTCGGTCTCAGTGATGCCGGCGAAGCTTTCCGGCGAGGCCAGCGCATGCCCCGCGCTTTCCGAGGCCGCGTAGCCCGCACTGAGACTGCCGGCGAGTGCCGCGACCACGGCCATCATCTTGAACCGCGCGTCGGAGATCATGGCGCGTGTCACTTGGTGGCCATGAGGTAGCGGCTCGAATCGGCCAGGATCACGTCGCGCACCGCCTCGTGATATTTGATGTAGCCGGTGCAGCGACAGAGATGACCGTCGAGCGCATTCGCGATGGTCTGCTCCAGCGCCTCGCGCGCGACCGGTGTCCGCGACAGGCGCTCCAGCAAGACCTGGCCCTCATTGAGGAAGCCGGCGGTGCAATAACCGCATTGAAAAGCGAAATGATCGATGAAGGCCTGTTGCAGCACCGAGAGCTGGCCGCCTTGGGCGTGGCCCTCGACGGTGCGGATCGATTTGCCGTCAAAGGACACGGCGGGCGCGACGCAGGTGGGGCTGGTGGTGCTGGTGCCGTCGGGCGCGTCGACGATGATGGCGCAGCTCAGGCACTGCGCGGCCCCGCAGCCGAACTTTGTCCCGGTCATCCCGAGCATCTCGCGCAAAAAATCGTTCATCGAGAGGTCGTCGCGGACGTCCATCGGGCCGTGCTTCCGGCCGTTGATGGTGAGGCTGAGGGTCGTCACGCGAGCACTCCCTTCAAAAGGTTTGCTGTGACCGGCAGCGCGCGGAAGCGATGGCCGGTGGCGTCGTGGATGGCGTTGATCAGCGCCGGCACGATCGGGATCATCACGACCTCCGCCATGCCCTTCGGTGCTTCGTCTGCTGTCTGCGGCTTCAGCATCTCGATCTCGAGATCCCGGAGCGGCAGGTCGGAGCCGCGTGCGACCAGATAGCGCCCGAGATTCCATTCGCCGTTGCCGGGACCGCCCTCGAACGGGGGCAGGGTTTCGAGCAACGCGTAGCCGACACCCATGGCGAAACCGCCCTGGGCCTGGCCCATCACGACTTCCGGCACCAGCGCGGTGCCGCATTCGAACACGCTATAGGCCTTGGCGATGCGAAGCGCGCCGGTTGCGCGCTCGATCTCGACGCGAACGACCGTGCCGCACATCGAGGTGTAGGCGGTGCCGATCCGGTTGTTGTCGGTCGGCGGAAACTTGACGCTGGTGCGGTTGATCCGCTCGAACTTGCCATTGGCGCGGCGGATCGCGAGCGCGTCGATCTCGGCGCGGTATTGCTCGCCGGACAGCGGAAAGCGTGCGCGCGACCACGCCCAGCGCGAAAAACTGTGGGCGACTGCGCCGGTGACGAAGCCGCGCGCATGCGCAGTTGCGGCGAGCGCAGGGAGGGCCAGCGGTTCGAGGCCGGGCATGGCGAGCTTCCCGTTCTGCCAGCTTGCCCTGGCCCATTGCCGACCGCGCGGATCAGTCCTTGCGATGCGCCACAGCTCAAGCGCCGCGGGCCACAGGCCGAAGCGGAAGATGACGCGGGCGGCTTCCGCGGCGGAATGCGTGCCGACATGCGCGCCGATCGAGGAGCTTGTCGGCGAGCTGATCGCGGGCACCCAGCGCGGATTTTTCTCCGCGGCATCCTGGGTCTTCTGGTCGATGGTGGAGGGATCGCCTGATGTGACCAGCCCGAGCACGTCATAGCTGTCGACGCGGGCGACCGAGACCTCGTCGGCGATGGCGCCGAGATGGCTGGCGACCCGGTTGGCCAGCGCCGTCCCGATGCCGTTGCCCATCTCGACATGATCGCAAGAGATGACGATCCTGCCGTCGGGGGCAAGCTCCACGCGTCCGAGCGAGCCGTCCGCGCCGGAGCCATAGTCTTTCGTCACGCAGGCGACGCCGGTGCCGACCAGCCGATCCGATGATGTCTGTTTGAACTGTGCCCGTTGCTGCCAGATCGGGTGCTTCTCGAGCTTGTCGAGGATTTCGGGCGTGCGAACCGAGACGATGTAGGGATTGCCGGTCATGGTCCGGCCGTTCTGGGGCAGCGCATTGCGCCGCCGGAATTCGATCGGATCGCGCTTGAGCTCGGACGCCGCCTCGTCGATCAGGACCTCCAGCGCCGTCATGGCTTGCAGTATGCCGTAGCCGCGCATCGAGCCCGCGCTCACGCCGCGCGAGTGCACGGCGACGGTCCTGACGTCGACCTTCGGAATGTCGTAGATGCCGATTGCGCCAGTGGCCGCGACGACGGCGACGCTGGCCGAGAAATGGGCGAGGCCGCCGCCGTCGAGCACGTGGTCGGCGGCAAACGCCTTGATCTTGCCGGTCGCGCGATCAATGCCGATGCGCGAGCGCATCTTGATCGCGTGGCGCTTGATGCCGGCCTGAAACTGCTGGTAGCGGTCATGCGCCAGCCGCACCGGCTTGCCGGGAAAGCAGACCGCCGCGAGCGCAACATAGAGAATGAAAGGTGTGTGATCGCGGCCACCAAAACCGCCGCCGACATGAGCGAACTGCGCGTTGATGTGCGCCGGCTTGTAGGGCGCGCGGGCCTTGCCCAACAGATGCGCGATCGACTCCGCCGCCTCGTAGGGCGACTGGACGCCAAGCAGCAGTTCGAGGTTGCCGCCCTTGCCGTCGTACCAGGCGAGCCCGCATTCCGGCTCGAGGAACATCGGGTCGACCGATTGCGTCTCGAACTCGCGGTCGAGCACCAGCATGGAGGCGTCATCCGCTGCAAGCTCGGCACGGATCTGCTCGCCATATTTCGCCGCCTTGGCGTAATCCGCCGGCATTTCCTTGGCGAGCGGCGACCACACCGGCAGCGCCGCGCTCTGTACTTTCTTCGGCGAGACCCAGCCGGCCTGGAGCGGCGAATAGACATCCGGCTTGTCAAGCGAGGGACCTGCCACGCGGGTAAAGCGGAAGGCCCCGTAATCCGGGACGACGACAGGCCCGGTCTCCTCGCCGAATTGAACAAAAGTGCCGTCGCGCAGGGCGAGACGCGCCTGGTCGAAGGCGTCGAACTTTTCGAAGATCAAAAGCGCGACCGGCTGGCCGAGATAGAGCGGCGTCTTGCCGAGCGGGCAGAACAGGTCGCCCGCATAGAATTCCGGCACCTGCGTCCCGATCCGGTCGAGATCGGCGGCCGTCACGACCACCGACGGCTTGAGCGCGCCGCCGAGGCGGCCCAGGTCCATGCCGGTATAGACATGCGTGGCGTCATTGGCGCGGACCAGGATCGCGTGCGAGGTGGCCAGCGGCCAGCCCGGCAGATCATTGGCGCGGAAGTCGGAGGCGTAAAGCTTTGCGCCGGTGACCTTGGCGACCCCGTCGACACGGCCGGCGCCCGTTGTCGCGGGATTGAACTTGCCGCGTCCAGGCAGCGTCTCCTGGGCTGCGAAGGGAGCTCCTGCCGCAGAAGCAAGACGCGAGAAGCTGACCGAAATGCCTCCCGCCGATAACCACTTCACGAACTCGCGTCGCGAAGGCCCCATGATCAGATCCTTGTATAAGGTTTCGAGAATATCATGATGCTGGCGGCATCGACGCGCGGAGAGTACGCGCCAATGCTAGCTCGAATCCGTCATGATTCGTCATGCGACGATAGAAAGGGTCTGGGCGTTTACAACCGGTGAATGCGGTATGCTTGCCGGATGGAATTGTCGTTTCGCGCTTGCTTTAGGATCGAATCAAACTGAAGACGGATGGCAACGGGGGCGAAGCGCAAATGCAGCACGATTCGAACGACGTCTCGCGCGTCAGGGCGGAAACGACGAACTTCTCGCGGCGCCAATTGCTCGATTACGGTCTCAAGGCGGGCGCCTTGTCCCTGGTCGCGGGGGCAGCGAATGCCCAGCATGCCATGCACGACCATGCGGGCGCTTTGCACGCCGCAGATATGTCGCCAACCATGGGCATGGTGCCGGAAACGCCGGCTCCCGCCATGGACCAGCCGCTGGTCGAGCCCGAGGTGCGCAGATCCGTCAATGGCGTGCTCAGCACCACATTGCGCGTCGGCTACGCCTATCGCCAGATCGGCGGCGTCAAGCTCTATGTCAGGTCCTACGACGGCGGCAGTCCCGGTCCGACCTTGCGGATGAAGCCCGGTGAGACGCTGCGGATCAAGATGATCAACGACCTGCCGCCGAACCGCGATGGATTGCCCGCGGACATCAGCCATCCGCACCAGTTCAACAACACCAATTTCCATTTCCACGGCGCGCATGCGAGCCCGAGCGGGATTGCCGACAATGTCATGCGCTCGATGGCGCCGGGTCACAGCTACAATATCGAGATCTCGCTGCCCGCCGACCACACCAGCGGCACCTATTGGTATCACCCGCATCACCACGGCAGCGCCGATATCCAGATGTCCAGCGGCATGGTGGGCGCCGTCGTCATCGAGGGCGATTTCGCCGGTGTGCCGGAGATCACGGCCGCGCGCGAGCGGCTGCTGGTGCTGACCCAGGTGGTCTACGACGCCAAGGGCATGGTCGAAAATTTCGAGACGCTGTTTCCGGAGACCGCGACGCGCTTTCTGGCGATCAACGGACAACGGCGGCCGGCGATCGAGATGCGTCCGGGCGAAGTGCAGCGCTGGCGCATCCTCAATGCCGCCTATCAGGACGACATGCTGCTCGACCTGGAAAAGCACGATCTGCATGCGATCGCCTATGACGGCATCCAGCTCGGCGCCATGCAGTCGCTCAAGCAGGTCCTGATCGCGCCCGGCCAGCGCGCGGACATTCTGGTGAAGGCAGGCGGCCCTGGCACCTACGCCTTCAACGCCGCGCCCTACGACCAGGGGCATCCTTCGCCGGTCGGGCCGCTGGCGCGGGTCGTCGTGGCTGGCGCGCCGATGGACATGAAGCTGCCGCGCGGCCTATCGCCGGCGCCGCTCGCGACCATCAAGGATTCCGAGATCACCAACCGTCGCAAGGTGACTTTGTCGGCAACCGCCCCTGAGGCCGATGCGGCCGGCCATTGGCAGGAGTTCGAGTTCTTCGTCGACGGCAAGAAGTTCGATCCCGGCCGCATCGATCAGCGGGTCAAGTTGGGCGCGGTCGAGGAGTGGACCATCGTCAACACGCATGAGCATGACGACCACGTCTTTCACATCCATACCAATCCGTTCCAGGTGGTGTCGGTCAACGGCAAGGCGCTGGCCGTGCCGGAATGGCGGGATTCCGTGATCGTGGAGCGCAAGGGCGGCGAGGTCGTGTTCCGCTCGCGCTTCATCGATTTCACCGGTGTCTATATGCTCCACTGCCACATGATGAACCATGAGGAGATGGGCATGATGCAGACCGTGGAGGTCTACAAGCCCTAAGCCCAACCCCTGATCTTTGTCGAATTGCGCGAGTTTGGGGGCCGGCGAAGGCGGAATCCGGGCCCGGCCGGGCTTCCCCTGGCGGCCGGCATGGCCTATGACGCTGCAACGCAACAATCCCCCAAAAAGACCCCATGATCCGCCTCGACAACGTCAGCAAGCAAGCCGGCCACCAGATCCTGTTCATCGAAGCCTCCGCCGCCCTCAATAAGGGCGAGAAGATCGGCCTTGTCGGCCCGAACGGCGCCGGCAAGACCACGCTATTCCGGATGATCGCCGGCGAGGAACTGCCCGACGAGGGGCAGGTCTCGACCGATCGCGGCATCACCATCGGCTATTTCAACCAGGATGTCGGTGAGATGGCCGGTCGCAGCGCCGTGGCCGAGGTCATGGACGGGGCAGGACCGGTGAGTGCGGTGGCCGCCGAGCTGCGCGAGCTCGAGACGGCGATGGCCGATCCCGACAAAGCCGACCAGATGGACGAGATCATCGCGCGTTACGGCGAGGTGCAGCACGCGTTCGAGGAGCTCGACGGCTACGCGCTCGACGGACGTGCGCGCGAGGCGCTGTCCGGCCTCGGCTTCAGCCAGGAGATGATGGACGGCGACGTCGGCAAGCTCTCCGGCGGCTGGAAGATGCGCGTGGCGCTCGCCCGCATTCTCTTGATGCGTCCCGATGTCATGCTGCTCGACGAGCCGAGCAATCATCTCGATCTCGAAAGCCTGATCTGGCTGGAAAAATTCCTGCACGATTACGAAGGCACGCTGTTGATGACCTCGCACGACCGCGAGTTCATCAACCGCGTGATTTCGAAAGTCGTCGAGATCGATAGCGGCTCGCTGACGACCTATGCCGGCGATTACGAGTTCTACGAGCAGCAGCGGGCGCTGAACGAGAAGCAGCAGCAGGCGCAGTTCGAGCGCCAGCAGGCGATGCTCGCCAAGGAGATCAAGTTCATCGAGCGCTTCAAGGCGCGCGCGTCTCATGCCGCTCAGGTGCAGAGCCGGGTGAAGAAGCTCGACAAGATCGAGCGGGTCGAGCCGCCGCGCCGCCGCCAGACCGTGGCGTTCGATTTTCTGCCCGCGCCGCGCTCGGGCGAGGACGTCGTGGCGTTGAAGAACGTTTACAAGGGCTATGGCAGCAAGCGCATCTATGACGGCCTCGATTTCATGATCCGCCGCCGCGAACGCTGGTGCGTGATGGGCGTCAACGGCGCCGGCAAGTCGACGCTGCTCAAGTTGATCGCCGGCGCGAGCGAGCCCGATAAGGGCACCGTGGCGGTGGGCGGCAGCGTCAAGATGGGCTATTTTGCCCAGCACGCCATGGACCTGCTCGACGGCGAGCATACCGTGTTCCAGTCGCTGGAAGAACAGTTTCCGACCGCGGGGCAGGGATCATTGCGCGCGCTCGCCGGCTGTTTCGGCTTCTCCGGCGACGACGTCGAGAAGCGATGCCGCGTGTTGTCAGGCGGCGAGAAGGCACGCCTGGTGATGGCGAAGATGCTGTTCGATCCGCCGAATTTTCTGGTGCTGGACGAGCCGACCAACCATCTCGATCTCGCCACCAAGGAAATGCTGATCACGGCGCTGTCGGATTTCGAGGGCACCATGCTGTTCGTCTCGCATGACCGGCATTTTCTCAGCGTTCTGTCGAACCGCGTGCTGGAGCTGACACCGGAGGGCATCCACCAGTTTGGCGGCGGCTACACCGAGTACGTCGCGCGCACGGGGCAGGAAGCGCCGGGGCTGCGGAGCTAGCATTCCGCTACGCGCCTTGACGCGTTGCTGCCGCCCGCTACGCTCCTTCCAAAAAGGGGAGCGAAACAACCATGAAGCAACTCCGGATCGGCGACATCACCATCGATGCGGTGATCGAACGGGAAGGGCCGTGGCGGCGGCCGCAGGATTTTTTCCCGGCCTATAACGAGGGCGTGTTCAAGCGCCATCTGCCGACGATGGAGCCTGAGGTGTTCGACGCCGCGCGCGGCATGATGGTGATCACCTATCAGACCTTCGTGGTGCGCACGCCACGCTACACTATTCTGGTCGACACCTGCACCGGCGAGGACAAGGGTCATCCGCCGCCGTTCGATTTTCCCGGCAAGGAGCGCTGGCGCAACGAATTGTTCGCGCTTGGCATCGGCTTCGAGCAGATCGACTACGTCTTCTGCACGCATCTTCACATCGACCACACCGGCTGGAATACGAGCTTGCGCGACGGGCGCTGGGTGCCGACGTTTCCGAATGCGAAATACGTCTTCCACAAGGGTGAGTATGCGGCATGGGAGGCGGAGAATGCCAAGGGCAGCAATCCGCCCGGCACCGTGTTTCGCGACAATTGCCTGCCGATCGTCGAAGCCGGGCAGGCGCTGTTGGTCGATGATGATTACGCGTTAGACGACACCGTCACGCTGACGCCGACGCCGGGGCATTCGCCCTGTCATTGCTGCGTGAACATTTTCTCAAAGGGCCAGCGGGCAGTGGTCGCCGGCGATCTCATGCATCACCAGATTCAGTGCCGCGAGCCGGACTGGTCGGCGAAGCCGGATTGGGATGCGAGGCAATCAGCGGTCTCACGGCGGAAGTTTTTCGCCTCCGTTGCCGATACCGACACGCTGATCCTGCCGGTGCATTTCCCGACGCCGACGGTGGGGCTGATCAAGCCGCTCGGTGGAGCGTTCGATTATCGCTTCAAGCGGGAGTAGGGCGACAGCGGATGATCTAATAAGTGTAGAACATCCGCTGGATCTCCTTGCTGTCGGTCGTCTTGGTCAGCGCCAGCATCAGCAAAATACGCGCCTTCTGAGGATTAAGCGTATCCGAGACGATGAAGTCGTGTTCGTCGTCCTTGGCTTCCCCATTGCGCGCGACGATGCCGTTCCCGACACGGCTGCTGCGAACGATCGCGACCCCCTTCTTGTGGGCGTCATCGAGAGCTGGCTCGACCGCGGGCCGGGCAAGGCTGCCATCACCGACGCCAGCATGCACGATCCCCTTCGCCCCGGCAGCGACAAAAGCGTCGATCGCGAGCCGGTTCATGTTGGCGTAGCCGTAGACAATGTCGACTTGCGGCAGGACATCGAGGTTAGAAACGTCAAATTCGGAGTCCGCCGTGTGCCGGCGCGTCGATTGACGATAGAAGTACGGCTTGTTGCCCTGCATGTAGCCGAGAAAGCCGAGTTCGGGTGTGCGGAAGGTGTCTGCCGTCGAGGTGTTGCTCTTGGTCACCTCGCGCGCCGCGTTGATCTGATCGTTGAGAGCAACGAGCACGCCCTTGCCGACCGCCTCGTCACTGCCTGCGAGGATCACCGCATTAAAGAGGTTGATCGGCCCATCCGCGCTGATCGCTGTCGATGGCCGCATCGCGCCCGCGATGACGACAGGTTTCCTGCTCTTGACAACCAGGTTCAAAAAATAGCTGGTTTCCTCGATCGTATCAGTCCCGTGCGTGATCACAATCCCATCGACGTCGTCCTGCGCGAGGAGCGAGTTGACGCGCTTTGCAAGCTTCAGCCAGTAGTCATTGTTCATGTTCTCGCTGGCGATCTGGAAAACCTGCTCGCCCTTGACGTTAGCCACGGTTTTCAGTTCGGGGACGGCGTTCAGGAGGGTCTCTATGCCCACCGTGGCTGCGGTGTAACCGACCACGGTGGTGCTGCTCGCCCCCGTGCCGGCGATCGTGCCGCCGGTTGCCAGAACCATGACGTTGGGCAGACCGGAGCCCCTTGCGTTCGCGACGTCAAAACTGATGAGCAGCGCGAACAGCAAGCTCATTGTCGCCATTATCTGACCACGCACTCGAAGTTGCCACATCTCGACCTCCCTTTTCTAGAAAGCCATTTCGATGCGCCCCATTTCGCTCAGCACTGCATGATCCGTCAGCCCAGGCCTTCTGTCTAGGGTGGCGATGGTTTCGGATGATTTGGTTTGGGCGGTCGGCGCGCGCGGGAGGCGGCAAAAGTTCTTCGCCTCTGTTATTCGGAAACACACACGCGAATGGCCGGGACAAGCCCGGCCATGACGCAGTTCGTTTGGCGATTGCACGCTAAAGCAACAGCAAATTCGCAGCGCGATTACGCGCCGACTTCGCACTTCTTCATGAAGCTGTTCTTGGCGGCGCCGGCGAGCGGCTTGCCATCGGCGCTCATCGCCTTGGGCGCGCAGGCGTCGGCCTTGCACTTCTTCATGAACGAGGTCTTGGCAGCGCCGGCCAAGGCCTTGCCGTCCTTGCCGACCGCTTTGCTCTCGCAGGTGTCTTCCGCGAAGGCCGAACCCGCTGCAAAGGTCGCAACGATCGCAGCAAGGAAAATCCGCTTCATCATGGTTGTCTCCCTAAACCAGAAATGGCACGCGGATTGGAACCGGGAATCGTGGCGCAATCAAGCAGGATCGGCGCCTGTGGCGCCATTTTGATCACCCGCGGGGGAGGATTGCGGCGTGTTGCGCTGCGCGCTGACCTGGCCGGGCAACCCTGCTAGCTTCGGCCGAGTTTAGCTGGAGGAGCATCGTGATGGACGCCGTGATTCCGAAAGTGCCGGAGGCCGCCGCTGATCAGCATTCGCATCTGGTCCGGCCTCAAGAGATGGAATGGCAGAAGACGCGCTTTCCGGGCTGCGAGGCCAAGACGCTGCTGTTCGATCGCAGCAGCGGTCTGATGACCGCCCTGATGCGCTTTGCGCCGGGATCGGTGCTGCCCGATCACGTGCATGTCGGCGTCGAGCAGAGTTACGTCATCGAGGGCGCTCTCGTCGACAAGGAGGGGCCGGCCAAGGGGATCGCCTGCAAGGCCGGCGAATTCATCTGGCGCGAGGCGGGCAGCCGGCATGCCGCCTGGTGCCCGGAGGGTGCCTTGATCCTGGCGATCTTCCAGGTGCCGAACAAGTTCTTCGAATCCGACGGCCGCGTCGTCGATGCCGCCGGGCAGGATTGGGACGAAACGTGGGGGCGCACCGACGCGCAACCGGCGCGGCGCGCCTAGCGGTCTCATACGCCCCGCGCGAGCAGCGCCTTGAAGTCCGCGCGTGCACGTTGCGCTTCGGCGCGCGCCACCTCGGAGGCGTCGCCGAGGCCGAAATAGCCGTGGATCAGGCTGGCGCCCTCATGATGCTTCACCCGCACACCGGCCGCCTCCAGCGCCCGTGCATAGGCCGCGCCCTCGTCGCGCAGGGGATCGTACCAGGCAGTGGTGACGATCGCGGGCGCGACGCCGGCGAGCGATGTGGCGCGTAGCGGTGAAACGCGCCAGTCGGTCGCGTGAGCCGCATCGGCGAGATAATGACCGCAAAACCACTCCATCACGGCGCGCGAGAGGAAGTAGCCTTCGGCATTCTCGGCGCGCGAGGGAAAGGGCGCGTTCTCGCGCGCGTCCGCATAGCTGCCAACGACGTCGGTCACGGGATAGACCAGGAGTTGCGCGGCGAGCTTGATGCCGGCGTCGCGGCAGGCGATCGCGGTGGTGGCGGCGAGATTGCCGCCGGCGCTGTCGCCGGCAACGCCGAGGCGTTTTGCATCGCCGCCAAATTCCGCGACGCGGTTGAAGATGTCGCTGACCGCGGCGAAGGCGTCCTCGAAGGCGCCGGGAAAGCACGTCTCCGGCGGACGCCGGTAGTCGACGGAGATGACGACGGCGCCGGTCTCGATCGCAAGGTTGCGCGCCTGCCGGTCATGGGTCTCGAGGTCGCCCGCGACCCAGCCACCACCATGGAAGAACACCACGGTCGGCGCGGGATTGGTGCCGACCCGGTAGACCCGTGCATCGAGCGGGCCGGCGCCGCCTTTCACCTTGATATCCGCGACGATGTCGACCGGCGGCGGCGCTATGGCCGCGCGCGAGGCAGCCAGTGCGCGCAAGGAATCGCGGGCGCTCTGTGGCGTCATCGTCGTGTGATCGCGCATCGGCAGCAGCGGAATGATCTGGGCGATGACGGGGTCGAGCGGTGCGGCCATGGGATCCTCACGGGGTTCTTGGTCTTGCTTGCGGGTTAGCATAGATATTGCGCGCCGCATCGGCAACCGTTCGCATGTTGCGATGCCAGGGGATGAACGGGCAGGGAGGTCTTGAGGTGGAATTCGAAACGCTGGTCCAGTCGCGCCGCAGCGTGCGTGGCTTCAGGAACGAGCCGGTGCCGCGCGCGGTGATCGAGGCGATCATCGACAGCGCCAAGCGTGCGCCGTCGTCGATGAACACCCAGCCCTGGCATGTCCACGTGCTCACAGGCAGCCCGCTGGAACAGCTACGCCGGCGCAACATGGAAGAAATGGTCGGCGGCGCCAAGGTCAAGCGCGACATCGTCAGCCACGGCGAGTACCAGGGCGTTCACCGGATACGGCAGGTCGACATCGCCAAGCAATTGTTCGGCGCGATGGGGATCGCGCGCGACGACAAGCCGATGCGGCAGGACTGGGTGCTGCGCGGCTTCCGCCAGTTCGACGCGCCGGTGTCGCTGGTGCTGACGTATGATCGCGTGCTGGATCCCGGCGCAGTCTGCCATTTCGATCTGGGCGCGCTCTGCTACGGCATCGTGCTCGCGGCCTGGGACCGCGGTCTCGGTTCGGTGATCAACGGGCAGGGCATCATGCGCTCCGACATCGTGCGCGAGGTCGCAAACATTCCGGAGGATGAGGTGATCATGACCTGCGTCGCGATGGGCTATCCCGACGACAACTTTGCCGCGAACGCGGTGCGCTCGGACCGCGAGGGCAACGACGATTTCGTTCGCTATGTCGGATTCGCCGAGTAGTGCACATCGAGTAGTGCACGTAGAGGAGATTATTCTCTCGACGATTTTTTTGGGCGTAGAGCCAAGCGGCCTCTTGCAATCTCGATCATGCAGGAGGAACAATATGCCGACTGAGAGGTTTGTTGCTGGCGCGAGGGAATTGACATGCGGCGGCTGGCTAGCCTGGTTCGGCGGTTCTTCGGCCCGCGGGTGCGGCGCCCGATCGATGATGATCCAACTCTTCCTTTCACACCCGACGAACTCGGCCGGCTGATCCGCAGCGGTCGGCACGAGGACATGAAGCTGCTGGCCGAAGGGCTGGCCTGCCGGTCCATCCCGCGCCGCGCCAGACATCGCGCCGCGCACTAGACTTGGGCACTAGACTTGGGCACAAGACTTGGGTCGAGACGGGTTGCTGCGCTCACCTCGTGAGAGCGACCTGCCTGAACGCGGTCAGCAGTGCCTTCTCCAGCTTTCCGCTCATCCCGCAGAGAATGTCATAGGCCTCGCCGCGTGGCCGGGTCGGCTTGTAATGCCGATACTCGATCAGGGCCGCGAAGATGTCCGAGATCGTGAGAATCCGCACGACGTCGCCGATGCTCTCGGCCCCGAGCGCATCCGGATAGCCGCTGCCGTCGAGAAATTCGTGATGGTGGCGCACGGCGTCGAGGATCTCCGGAGATATTTTCTCGTGATCCTTCAGGAAGTCGTAGCCCGCCGCCGGATGAGTCTCGATCATGGTGCGCTCGTCCGCATCGAGGCGGCCGGGCTTGTCCAGGATCGCGAGCGGGATCTGCGCCTTGCCGATGTCGTGGAACATGGCGGCCGAATACAGCCGCTCGAGATCGGCCCGGCCCACGCCGAGACTCAGCCCGAAGTCGATCGCCACGCCGGTCACGAGCAGGCAATGCTGGTAGGTTCCCTCGTGGTGGCGCCGCACCGTGGTGAGCCACTCGGACAGGCCATGCTGGGTGATGCGATCGGCGATCTGGCGGCCGGCTTCCTTCGTGCCGTCGACGTCAAGGGGCTCGCCGAGCGTGACGGCCGTGAACATCGAAGCGATGGCGGTCGCCGCGGTTTCGACTGCATTGTCCGGCTGCGGCGCGTGACCTGAGGAAGCAGACGCCTCTTCGGCGGGATCAGCCAGCGCTGCCAGCAGCTTGATCTTGTCGATCGTCCCGGGAAGGACGAGCGTGGCCCCGAGCGCGTAGGCCTGCGAGATACTCATGTGAGAGGAGTGCTCGACCAGGAAGATGCGCTTCGTCGCCTTCGCGAGCTTTGCGGCTCGTTTCTTGATGGCCGCAACGGTGTGAACGTCACGCAATTCCGCACGGATGACGATCGCGAACGGCACCTGGGACAGCTTGGCTTCCGCGTCGAGCCGTTCGCCTGCGACGGCAAACCGTTGCGCGAGAATCGAACAGACGCTCGACAATTTGTCGGAGGAATCAGCCAGCACATGCACGAACGCGCGTGCCGCTTCCTTCTCTCGGATGCCGCCGTCGCTTTTGACCGGGCGGGATATGGTTCGCGCGTTCTGCACGGTTGACCTGAATTATGCTGGAACTGGATGGGGCTGATGAATCCTTGGGCCTATTTCCTCTGAGCGGCAGTCTGCGCGGCTGCTGCCGGTTTCTTCTTGCTATCTGCGGTGATGAAGTGAACGCCGGCCGTGGTGCCGTCGATCCACACCAGTTCGCAGCGCCGGAAGGCGAGACCGGTCGAGGACAGCAGCAGGAAGAACTCCTTGGCCTGGAGCACGTCGAGCGTGCCTTCAACCTCGATCTTCGCGCCGCTCTGAGACACGTCGAGCAGGATGCAGCTGCGTCGCCAGGTGCCGTCCGAGCCCATCAGCTTGACGCCCTGCTTGTGATCCATCCGCACGCGAAGCGCCTTGCGACCATCGAACTTCATCGGTTAATCCCCATTTTCGCGCCGCGATTTCCCCGATCGCTTGTACCGGCGCCTGGTGCGATTTCTCCCCAGCGCACGGTCCATTGGCTGGTCGACAGAAGAAGTGTCTCGAACATGTGTTGCGCACGTTCGCGCTCGGCAAAGGACAGCCGTGTGCCGCTGCGATTGGTGAGGATCGCAAGTGTGGTTGCCCAGTTCAGCCGTGACGCCCGACAGGCCATGACCAGCCCCTCGCAGTCGTCATCGGTCATGACGTGCTCGACAATCTCGATCGGGGCCGCCGACAGCACCGACAGCGCCGTGAACAGGTTGGCGGTCTCGCCGCGGATCGCGAAGCGGTTCACCGTGGAATCGTTGAGCTTGCCGACGCGGTTAAGGGCGACGATCTCCGGCCGTGCGCCCGCATAGTCGGCCGGACAGACGGGCTTGAGTGGAGCCGGTGCTGGAACCTGCGCGGGCGAAACTGCCGATGCGTCGAGCTTGGCTGGCTTCGTCGGGCCGGGTGAGGCCGAGAGCAGCCTTCGCACGACCAGGTCAGGCGTGCCGGGCCGCAGCGCCAGCGCCTTCACGATCTCGCCGTCCTGCTCGGCTTTCGCGACCAGCGTGTCATAAGCCGCGTCGGAAAATTCGACCCCCGGGTTCTTGATCAGGGCAAGGCAGATTGAGCTGCCGCGCCTGATCAGCGCCTCGGTCACGGCCGGCTCGATCGCGTTGCGGGCGGCGATCGCGCGTAGATGCCGCTCGCCACTGGAGGCCGCGACCACCACAAGATCGGCTGCGGCGAGTGCCTGAGATCTGAGCAGGACGGGACACGCCACGTCCGCATCGGCGTGCGAGGCGAGCCGCCGCAACGTCTCCGGCGGCGCCGCCTTGAGTTCGGCAAGCGCGGCACTGAGCTGAATCAGAGCAATGGCATCGACCCGTTCCGTCAAACGCAGCAGAACGCTGTCGACCACACCGCAGAGCAATTCCTGAGATCGGTCGCCGCTGCCAGTGAGCAACTGCACAATACCGGAAAGGATCCGTGCGCAGCGGTCCGGCGGACACGTTGCGACCGCATCTTCCAGTTCAACCAGAACATCAGCAGGCGAATTTGCCATCATGGCAGGGGCCTGTATTCAAAATGAACTTCGACTAACCAATGACCTCCATTGTGCCCCACAGGCGTTAATTTGAAATTTAGACCTTGAGCGCCCGGGTATTGGTGCACCGCCGATACTGCCGGAAACGATATCGAAATTCGGCGAGGCTTGATCCGGCGACTTGTCCTTTCAACGGGACCCTCGCCAACTGATCGAGACGGATTAAGATGATTCTCTCGGTCCAACGGGACGCCGAAAGGGGGAAACTCGAACCGGCATCGTCGCCGGGCGCGCGTCTGTTGCGACGCGACGTTTCGTATTGCCATGAACAGTGTTGATGACGCGCCCAGGTTGGCGCCAAAGATATTTCGTTTTTCCGACGTCGATGAATTTCGGAATGCCATACGCGGCCTGAATTTCGAGTTCACGCCCTTCGTACGGAGGATTTCGGCCGAGCAGACGATTCTGTCGCTGCCCGGCTGCGACGTGAATTTGACGCGCGCGTTTCCCCGCATCGTGGACGCACAGCTGGTCGAGAACTGCACCGCGATCGGGTTCACGATGGACGACCTCAACGTGCCCATCCGCTTCAATGGCTCGCAGCGCGCCCGGCCGGTTATCGTCATCGGCAGCGGCGGCGCCGCTTACACCACCATCGAGGAGGTGCAGCGGCAAATTGCCTCGGTGGTGTTCAGGCCGGAGGTGATGGATCGCGGCTGGCCGCACGCAGCCTCGAGCTTCAAGATTTTTGAAACGCCCGTCGTGGGCCTGAACCGGCTCCGCAGCGTGGTTCGGGAGGTGCTGGCTGCCGCGTCGGAACCCGTCGGTGCAGCGGAGGTGCCGTTGAAGGGCGCAGCCATGAAGGAATCGCTGCTTGGAGCCGTCGACGACGCGTTCGACAGCGTTGTTCCCGCACGATGGACCCTGCGTCCCAACGACGAGCGGAATTTCAAGATCTTCCGGAATATTCGCGCGCTTCTGTCCGACGACCTCTCGCAGCCGATCTACAGCGAGGAGATCGCGCGCAAGCTTAACCTGCCCGTGCGCACCATGCACGACGTCGTCCGCCGTTATCGCGGCATGAGCCTGCATCGCTATTTGCGCCTGCGCCGGCTGTGGCTGGTGCGCCAGCGGCTGCTCGTTGGCGCCGACAGCGTCAAGGCCGTGGCCCTGGCGTTCGGCTTCTGGCATCTCAGCGACTTCTCCAGAAGCTATCGCGATCAGTTCGGCGAGACGCCATCGCTGACGCTGGAGCGCGGCCGAGGCCGATAGCGGGATAAATGGATTGGAGCTGTGCCTTCGTGCTAGACTGCGGCCATGAGTAATCGCATCCTCGTCCTCTACGGTTCCTACCGTTCCGACCGCATGGGCATCCGCCTTGCGAATTTCGTCATCGATCGCCTGCGCGGCCGCGGCGACGACGTCGTGTTGATCGACGCCAAGGCGATCGGCCTGCCGATGCTCGATCGCATGTACAAGGAATATGCCAAGGGCGCAGCACCCGAGGCGCTGGAGAAGCTGGCCGGAGAGATCCGCGGCGCAGACGGTTTTGTCTTCGTCACCGGCGAATACAATTGGGGAATCCAGCCGGGGTTGAAGAACCTCACAGACCATTTCCTCGAGGAGTGGTTCTGGCGTCCGGCCGCGATCGTCAGCTATTCCGCCGGCCGCCTATCCGGCGCACGCGCTTCGACCGCATGGCACGGCACGCTCTCGGAGATGGGCATGGTGGTGGTGTCGAGCACCATCGGCGTCGGCCCGATCGCGCAGACGCTGTCGGAGGCGGGCGAACCGATCGGCGAGGGCGGCAAGGCACTGGAACGCTCGTTCTCGCGCTTCGCCGACGATCTCGCATGGTGGATCGAGGCCGCGAAGGCGCAGCGGGCGCGCAAGGCGCCGCCGTATTGAACGGCCTTACGCGGCCCTGACCTCGCCGAGGAAGCGGTCGAACTGTCCGGCGAGATCGCGTGACTGCGTCGACAGCTGCTCGGCCGCGCCCAGCACCTCCCTCGCGGCCGTGCCGGTGTCGTCGGCGGCGCGCTGCACGCCTGATATGTTGGTGTTGACCTCCTGGGTGCCGCGCGCGGCCTCCTGGACGCTGCGTGAAATCTCCTTGGTCGCCGAGCCCTGTTGCTCGATCGCGGCGGCAATCGCGGTGCCGATCTGGTCGATCTCGCCGATCACGTCGGCGACGTTGCGGATCGCCGCCACGGTCTCGTCGCTCGCGGCCTGGATCGCCGAAATCTGCTCGGAGATTTCGGTGGTGGCCTTGGCGGTCTGGCCCGCCAGCGACTTCACCTCGGACGCAACCACCGCAAAGCCGCGGCCGGCGTCGCCGGCGCGTGCGGCCTCGATGGTGGCGTTCAGCGCCAGCAGATTGGTCTGCTCGGCGATGCTCTGGATCAGCGTGACGACGTCGCCGATCTTCTGCGCGCCCTCGGCCAGCGAGCGCGCGGTGTCGCCGGTGCGGCGGGCGTTGTCGACGGCGCGGGCCGCGATCTCGGTGCTTTGTGCGACTTGACGGCCGATCTCCGCGATCGAGGAGGTCAGCTCTTCGGTGGCGCTGGCGACGGTCTGCACGTTGGTCGAGGTCTGCTCGGAGGCGGCGGCGACGACCGCGGCCTGGCTGTTGGTCTGGGCCGCCGTCGTGGTCATCGACTGCGCCGTGCTCTCCATGGTGGATGAAGCGCGGGACAGGCCGCCGACAAGCTCGGTGACCTTGGCTTCGAACGCGCGAGTGAGCCCGTCGAGCGCCTGTGCGCGGCGCATCTTGCCGTCGTTCTCGGTCTGCTTCTCCGCCGCGAGCCGGTCGGCCCGGATCATGTTGTCTTTGAACACTTGAACGGCGGCGGCCATCGCGCCGATTTCATCGGAGCGCTCGGCGCCGGGGATATCTTCCGCAACATCGCCGTCGGCAAGCCGCGCCATCCGTGTCGTCAGGTTGACGATCGGGGCGCAGACGCGGCGGCGGACCATGACGATAAGGCCGGCGCTGGCGATCAGCACGGCGAGAAGGCCGATGAGAGCGACCGTGAAGCTGGTGCGCGCGGCTGAAGACGCGCCGGCGAGGATCTGCTCCGCGTTGTCGTAAAAGGCATCGCGAACGCCGATGATGGAGCCGAGCCCCTTTTGTGACGCCGCGTAATAGGTCTCGACGTCGTGCTCGTATTTGCCGCTGACGGCGCCGTCCTTGACGAGCTTGAGCTCGCGGCCGAACTCCTCGACGTAGCGCGAATTCATGGTTTCGAGCGCGCCGCCGACATTGGCCGGGGTCGCTGGATTGCCACGCAATTCCATCAGCGACATCACGATCTGGTCGCTGCGGCCCTGCATGCGGGCAACGTCGGCCTTCTCGGCGTCGGTGGCGACCTTCTTGCCGCCGACGAGGTTCTTGTGAACGCTGGCATTGAGACCGCCGATGTCGCGCAGCGTCATGGCGATGTTAGCGTTGTTGGACTGGCGGTAGGCATCGCCATTGAGGATCGCCATGCGGCGCACCTGCTCGTTGAGCAGTGCGGTCACGCTGCCGTTGAGCACGGCGTTGTCGGCGACGACCTTCTTGGCGGCGTCCTTGCGCGCCTCCGCCGGCCCGGCGATCGCCTTGTCGATGGCCTCGCGCAGGGCGGTGAACTTCGCGTTGATGCCGTCGATATTGCCGCCGAGGGCGGTGCCGTCGTCGAACGGGCCGGGCAGCTCCTTGCGCAGCGCGTTCATCCTATCGCGGGCGCCGTCGGTCTGCTTGCGCAGCTTGCCTTGCTCAGCGAGTTGCGCCGGGTCGACCGTGGCAGGGCCGTAGAGGATGTTGGTGGAGAAGCCGCGTTCGGGATTGAGATAGCGCGGGATGTCGCTGACGGCGCGGACGATCGCGAGCCGGCCCTGGGCTTCGGTGATCCGCTCGATTGTCTGGTACTTCGTCACGGCGACGTAGACGGCGAGGCCGCCGCCCACGGTCGAGAGCGAGACGATGGCGGTGGTCAGGAGCGTACCGATTTTCATGATTCTGTCCGGCAATTGGCGCGGGGGAATTATTTTGCACGAACAATAGGCAGGCGATGTTAATCCCGGGTTTACGCTCGTGGCCGCGGTCACCTGGCCTTTCGGTCAAGGGCGGCGAGGATCTCCAGCGTGGCGCCGTCGCGCTCGCCCGAAAAATATCGGGCGAGCGCCTGATCGAAAACAGGTTCGTCGGACACCGCGCCGAACAGCGTCATCGACGAGCGGAATTTGGCGTCGTCGGGCGCACCGAAGATGGCGTCGATGGTCCGCCCCTCGATGGCGAGCACGAGCCTCGTGCATTCGATCAGACGCGGACCGAGGACGGGGTGGGCGAGGTAGGCCTTGGCCTCGGCGCGGGAGGCGATGGCGTAGCGCTGCGACATGGCGCTGAAGCCGAGGCCGGCGACCTGCGGGAAGACGAACCATATCCAGTGGCTCTGCTTTCGGCCCCGGGTCAGCTCCTCCTGGACGTCGCGAAAAACCGGGTCCTGGGCCCGGACGAAGCGCGTTAGATCGAAAGGATCGGTCATTGGATACCCTGGGGGAGCCTTGGCGGCCGCGATTATGCCTAACTTTTGGCTCCCAATGTGGTAGCTGGTATAGAATCTCCGGGTGGGGGTGGGTCCCCCCGGGGGTCGATTTTGGGGATCTGATGGTTTCCGACCGCGCACAAGCCGAGGGGCTATTGTCGCGCCGCCGTATTGGGCGAGCCGAGACGATACTGCTATCTTTGGCCGCCGTCGCGCTGGCGCTGGGCGCTGCCGCCTGGGTCGCGGATATCGGCGATTCGGCCTCGCTGGCCACCGCCGCACTGCCGCCGGCCAATGCCCCTTCGTTCGATGATCGTTTCGCTTCCACATCTGGCAGTCCGCCCACCCGCGAACTCGGCCTGCGGACGCTGGAGCTCTCCGCCTTGAATGCGGTCCAGCTCAAATTGCGCGACGCAAAGGCGATGCTCGCCCAGAAACTTCAGGGCGACGATTGGCGCGCGACCCTGACCGATGACGACAGGCACGTGGTCGACGAGACAAGGCCTTCGCAGCGGGCCGATGGTGGCGTCCCGATGCCGCGCTCGCGCCCGGCCCAGGCGGACTTCTCCGCCCAGATCGCCTCCAGTCAGGCCTTTGCGGATGCCAATCCCAGGATCGACAACCGCAACTTCTTCGAAAAATTCACCGACAAGATCAAGCTGGCCTCGCTGACGCCGGACAGCGGCCTGTTCGGCAAGGCGCCGGATCTCGCCGCCCTCGGCTACGATTCGCGGACCGCGGTCTATGACATCTCGGCCAAGGCGCTCTACCTGCCGAGCGGCATCGCGCTGGAGGCGCATTCGGGCATGGGCGCGCTGATGGACGACCCACAGCATGTCGACCAGCGCATGGTCGGCGCGACCCCGCCCGCGACCTACGACCTGAAGCCGCGCGAGAAGCTGTTCCACGGCGTCCGTGCGCTGCGCTTGACCCCCGCGGAGGGCACCAGCGCGCTCGGCCGCGTCGGTCTTCTCACCCACAATTTCATGCTCGGGCCGCGGGGCGACTCCAACGGCTGCGTTTCGATCAAGGACTATGATCGATTCATGAAGGCCTACGACAACGGCGAGTTCAACCGCCTGATCGTGGTGCCGCGCCTGAACGGATCGGCGACCGCCTCGCAGCGCGCGAGCACCGACTCCTGATTGGCCTGCAACGGCGGGGCTGCCGTTTTCCCTTCATTAAGCCGTCATCGTCCAGAAGCAGCCCATGAGTGATCCCCAAAATTCCGAGACCCCGCTGCGCACGACGTTCAAGATCAAGCTGAACGGCGACACGCTGGCGATTGCGACCGTCGGCCAGGCCTATCAATTCCTCACCAACTTCAAATCGGTCGAGTGGATGGAATTTCGCTCGCTGCATGAAGACGCGGTCGCGGCGCTCGAAGGCGCCGCCGACAACGCCATGCTCGTAGTGCAGGCGACCAACGCCGTGCGCGCGCTGTTCGTGAGCGCGAAGCTGCTCTGAGAGCAACACTGCGTAGCCTGGATTGCGTTACGCTCCATCCGGGCTACCGCTCACAACTTGAACTCCGCTATAGGAACAGGCAAGGGCCCGCGAAGGTCGTTGCTCCAGGCCGGTACATTCAAACATACTTCAGGGAGAGACCCATCATGAAACGCCGTACATTCCTCAAGGGCGGCGCCGTCGCCGGTGCGACGACGCTGGTTGCCGCACCTGCAATTGCGCAAAGCGCGCCCGAGATCAAATGGCGCCTGACCTCGAGCTTCCCGAAGTCGCTCGACACCATCTACGGCACGGCGCAGACTTTTGCGAAATACGTCGCCGAAGCCACCGACAACAAATTCCAGATCCAGTCCTTTGCGGCCGGCGAGATCGTGCCCGGCCTGCAGGCGCTCGACGCCGTCAGCACTGCGTCCGTCGAGATGGCGCAGACCCCGCTCTATTTCTACATCGGCAAGGAGCCGGCGCTGGCCTACGCGACCGGTGCGCCGTTCGGCATGAACCATCGCCATCAGGAGTCCTGGTGGCATTTCGGCGGCGGCGCCGAACTCGCCAACGAAGCACTGAAGCCGTTCAAGACCCACGCCATTCTCTGCGGCAATTCCGGCACCCAGATGGGCGGCTGGTTCCGCAAGGAGATCAAAACCGTAGACGATCTCAAGGGTCTGAAATTCCGCATCGCCGGCATGGGCGGTCATGTGCTGGCGCGCCTCGGCGTGGTCCCGCAGCAGATCGCGGGCGGCGACATCTATCCGGCGCTGGAGAAAGGCACGATCGACGCGGTCGAATTCGTCGGTCCTTACGACGATGAAAAACTCGGCTTCCAGAAGGTCGCCAAATATTACTACTTCCCCGGCTGGTGGGAAGGTGGCGCCATGCTGCACATGATCGTCAACGACGAGAAGTGGGTTTCGCTGCCGAAGCAGTATCAGGCGATTGTCAACCAGGCGGCGTCAGCTGCGGGCGCCTGGATGCTCGAGAAATACGACAGCGTGAATCCGGCGGCGCTGAAGCGGCTGATCGCCAATGGCGCGGAGCTGAAGGCGTTTCCGCAGCCGGTGATGGAGGCCTGCTACACCGCGACCCAGGAGCATCTGAACGAGCTCGCCGCCAAGAGCGACCTGTTCAAGCGCACCAAGGAGAGCCACGACGCGTATATGAAGGAGCTGCTGTTCTACACGCAGATCGCGGAAAACTATTACGACAATTATCTGCTCGGCAAGATGCGCAACAAGACCTGATCGCAGGAGGGGCGCGGTGCTTACGCCGCGCCCAGCTTTCGTAGCCCGGGCTACAGGATTAATCGCGCAGCGCCTCACGCCGCGCCGAGGCCCAGCTTCTCATAGACCCGCCTTGCATAGGCGCCGAAGGCGTCGGTCGTCTTGAGCGGAAGGTCGCGCGGGAAGGGCAGGTCGATCGGGAAATAATCGGCCATCTTCGCTGGGCCCGCTGTCAGCACGGCGCAGTGCGAGGACAGGAACACTGCTTCCTGGATCGAGTGCGTGACGAAAATGATGGTTTTGCCGCTCTCGCGCCAGATCCGCAGCATCTCCAGATTCATCTGCTCACGCGTCAACGCGTCCAGGGCGCCGAACGGCTCGTCCATCAGGATCAGTTTTGGGTCGTGAATGAAGGCGCGCGCGATTGCGGTGCGCTGCTGCATGCCGCCGGATAGCTCTCGCGGATATTTCTCCTCGTAGCCCGCGAGCCCGACCAGATTGAGTAGATCGCGCGCCCGCCCGCGCGCGGCCTTGATCGGCAGGCCCACGATTTCCGCCGGCAGCAGCACGTTGTCCAGGATCGTCCGCCATTTCAGCAGCAGTGCCTGCTGAAACACCATGCCGACGTCGCGGGTCGGATCGAACCGGCTTTTGGCATTGCCGATCTTTACCGTGCCGCCGTCGGCGCCGTGTAGCCCGGCCAGAATCTTCATCACCGTGGTCTTGCCGCAGCCGGACGGGCCGACCAGCGAGACGAGCTCACCTTCCTGCACGTCCATGGTGACGTCGGAGACCGCCAGGAATTCGGCGCCGCGGCTGCGGTAAATCTTCCGGACACCGCGCAGGCTGATGAAGGGCTCTTCGGTCATGCCAGCCATTTGTCTAAGTTGGCGCCCACGAACGCGTCGTCGCTGAGGTCGGCGTGCTCGCGGTACACGCGATCGATCTCGTCTTTCTGGCCGGGGCTGAGACCCTCGTTCGGATCGAGGCACCACAAGCCCTGCATCAGGCCCTGTCGCCGCAACACCTCGTGGCAGCCGGCGATGCAGCCGTGAAAATTATTGGCGACGTCGAAGAAGGCGCTGTTGCAATCGGTGACGCGGGCATCGAGCGCGAGCAAATCGGCCGGGACGTTGTCCTTGTGCCGTGCCGCCTTGCAGCGCTCGAATTGCTTGATCGCGCTCGCCGTCCACACCGACCAGTGGCCGAGCAGGCCGCCCTTGAAGTAGGTCCGCGTGGTGACGCCGTTGTCGCGCAGGTCGAATGGCAGCATCAAATCGAGCAGGATGTGATCGTCATTGCCGGTGTAGATCGCGACGCGGTCGAGCGCGCCGGCCGTGGCGACGCCGCGCAGCACGTCGAGTGTCCGATAGCGGTTGAACGGCGCGATCTTGATCGCGATGACATTGTCGATCGAGGCAAAGCGCTGCCAGAACCGGCTTGACAGGATTACGCCGCCGACCGCCGGCTGGAGATAGAAGCCCACCAGCGGAATTTCGGCCGCGACCGCCGTGCAATGCGCGATGATCTCGTCCTCGGAGGCGCTCTTCATCGCGGCGAGACTGAGGAGCCCTGCGTGATAGCCGATGTCGCGCGCGGTGCGGGCTTCTGTGACGGCCTGCCGGGTCGGGCCGGCGAGGCCCGCGACCATCGCCAGCGGACGTTTGGTCCAGTTCGCCGCAGTCTCGGCAGCGAGCTCGAGCACGGGACGGTAGAGGCCGACATCGCGGATCGCGAACTGCGTGGTGTGCACGCCGACCGCAAGGCCGCCGGAGCCGGCGTCGATGTAATAGCGCGTCAGCGCGCGCTGATGCTTTTGGTCGAGCTGGCGTTCGGCGGTGAGCGCGAGCGGATGCGCCGGCAGCACGGTGCCGTCGGCGATCAGCCTGCGGATCTCGCTGTTGATCTGGCTGTGGTGCATGATGTCCTATCCGAATTCAGGGCCGGCGACGGCGAATGGCATGTCTACCCCCGCGGCAGTGGCGGGGCCGAACCGCATGCGCTGGAACGGCCGCTCGATGGTCCAGCCCGATGCGGTCAATCCTTCAGGGAATGCGGCTTGTGCCGCGACGGCGTCGAGCAGCAGCGGTCCGCTCTCCGATTGCGCGATCGCATCGACCAAGGTAAGCGCGGCTGCGGCGTCGTCGGCAAACAACGGGCCGATATGGCGCGCGATGCGTCCGTCGCGAACCAGCGCGATGGCGCCGTTCGCAGAGACGATACGTGAGCCGGGGCGCCGCGCAAAGGCAGAGAGCAGGGCGGTGCGATCAAAACCGGTGGCCCGCAGGTCCCGGGCACGAAGCGCGTCCAGCGTCGCGGATGAAGGTGCCTGCGCGGTCGCGTGACCTGATTTCACCAGCTTCAGGCGGCGCAATTGCAGCGTCGGCGTGAACCCGAGCGGTCCATAGACGGCGACGCCGTCGGGCGTCGCATCGAGCCAGCTCGTCAGGCCATTTTCGCGCGCCGTCTTCAGGCAGGCATCGACCAGGCGCGTTGCGAGGCCACGGCGGCGGTGCGTTGCCGACACCAGCACCATACTGATCCAGGCGTTGTTGCCGGGGTAGGGGAGTAAAGCCGCCGTAGCGACCAGTCGCGCGCCGTCGCGGATGCCGAATACGATGCCTTCGTGCAGGAAGATGCGCCAGTCCTCCTCGGTCTGGTTCCAGTGTGCTTCCGTCGAGAGGAGCAGGCCCGCGGCGGCGTCCTTGACGCCGAGTTTGATGATGGGCAGGCCGTCAGTAGCGTCCATCGCGCACCTCGTATTTGGTGGGCTTGCCGAGGCTCGGCATGGCGCGGGACACCCAGTCCGCCGTCCAGGTGATCAACTGCTCGGTGTCGACGACGGGCAGGCCGAACAGCTCGACCGCCTTGGACGTGTCGGTCAGCCACGCCGTCGGCTCTTCCTTGCCTGTCAGCACCGGGGCACGGCCGAACCTTGCGCCGAATTTTTGCGCGAGATCGCGCACCGCCAAAATCTCGTGGCCGCTGACATTGATCGGCGAGGTCGGCGCCGTGCAATGCGAGAGGCAGCGCAGCGCCTGCGACGAGGCATCGCCCTGCCAGATGAAATTGACATGACTGATGCTGACGTCGATCGGCGTGCCCGTGAGCACTTTCACGGCGATGTCGTGCAGTACGCCATAGCGCATGTCGATCGCATAATTGAGGCGGAACAGCTGTCCGGGCGTTCCGAATTTGCGCGAAAAATATTCGAACATGCGTTCGCGGCCGACGCAGGACTGGGCGTATTCGCCGGGCGGGTTCGGTGGCATGTCCTCGGTCGCGCCTTTGCCGTCCACGGGAACGAAGGGATAGATGCAGCCGGTCGAGAACGCCACGATCCGCGACGACGGGAAGGCCTGGGCGACCAGCGCCGGCACGTGCGCATTCATCGCCCAGGTCAGCGACAGATCACCCTCCGCGCCGAATTTGCGGCCGGCCATGAAGACGATGTTGGGCGCCTTCGGCAGCGCCTGAATTGCGGTCTCGTCCATCAAATCGCAATTGATCGTCTCGACGCCGCGCGCGTGCAGCCAGTCCTTGACGCTTGCGTCGCTGAAGCGGGCGACGCCGATGACACGGCGATCGGGCACCGCGGCTTTTGCGAGCCCCGCCAAGGTCGGTCCCATCTTGCCGGCCGCGCCGAGGATCATAATGTCGCCCTTGACCTTGGCGAGGTCGTCGATCAATGCCTGCGTTGGGCGGCACAGAAGATCGTCGAGCGCGGCGATATCGGGGATGGTCGTCGGCAGGTTCTGGCGGGTGAGGAGCATGGATCTGGTCCTTGGTCTTTAAATCTGCCGTTTTCAGGTTTGTGTTTTCAGATTTGTGTTTTCAGGTTTGTCTTGCGTCGCCGATCACGAACATGCGTTCGAGGACGAGAACCAAGCCATAGAGAGCGACGCCGAGCAGCGTCAGCAGCACGACGGCCATCACCATCGCGGGCGTGTCGAGCGACGACTGCACCTGGATCATGAGGTAGCCGAGCCCACGCTCGGAGGCGATGAACTCCCCGACGATGGCGCCGGCGACCGCGAGGATGGCCCCGACCTTCATGCCGGAGAATATGTAGGGCAGCGATCCCGGCAGCTGGATCTTGCGGAACAGCGTCCAGCGCGAGCCGCGCAGCGATTTGACGAGATCGAGCAGATCAGGTTCGACCTCGCGCAAGCCCCGCGCGGTGGTGAGCAGGATCGGAAAGAAGCAGATGCTGAAGGCGATCAGGATATTCGGCACGATGCCGTAGGAGAACCAGACGATGAGGAGCGGGCCGAGCGCCACTTTCGGGATCATGTTCAGCGTCACGAACAGCGGCAGCAGCACGAGGCTGAGCAGCGGCGCCCAGCTGAAGATGACGGCCAGCGCGACGCCGACGAATGCGCCGAGCGCAAAGCCGCCGAGGATCTCGATCGCCGTCACCAGCGTATTGGCGCCCCAGGCGTAGGTAGCGGTGCCCAGCGTCTGGATTGTCGCCAGCGGTGAGGGCAGGATGAACTTCGGCACGTGGAAGGCATCGACCATGACCTGCCAGAGCACGAGCACGGCGAGGTGCACGATCAGGACGATCGCAAAGCTGCGCGTATTGCGGGCGCCGTCTCCTGCCACCGGTTGCTCCCTGTTGCCAGCGGCCGCCTTGCCGCTGGTCGCAAGCCTAACCGGCCTTGAGAGAAGTTTCAACCAGTTGGTTGATTACGGTCGGAGCGAATGCAGCACGAGATCGGCGACGTGCCGGCGGCGGGCGCGGCGCGCGGCCCGGCTCGACAGGTCCTTGCCGAAGATCGCCGACAGCGTCGGCGTATTCGAGAGATAGAAATAGCCGAGGCCCGCAATGGAGATATAAAGCTGGATCGGGTCGATCCCCTTGCGGAACATTCCGGCGCGGACGCCCTCGTGAAGGATGTGGGACACGCTCTTCACCAGCGGCGAATGCATCGCCTCCAGCCGCGTAGAGCCGCGGACATGGCGGGCGCCGCCGCGGTTCTCGTCGTTCAGAAGCACGATGAAATCGGGGTTTGCCGCGAGGTAATCGAATGAGGCCTCGATCAGTTTGCGGATCGCCTTTTCCGGCGGCAGGCCCTCGAGATTGAGCTGGCGCTCCTGCTCGCGGATATCGGCGTAAACCCATTCGAGCACAGCAAGATAGAGCGAATCCTTGTCGCCGAAGTAGTGGTAGACGAGTTGCTTGTTGACGCCGGCGCGCTCGGCGATCTCGTCGACGCGGGCGCCGGCAAAGCCGTGCCGGGCGAACTCCTCGCGCGCCGCGGTGAGCAGCTTCTTGCGTGTGGCGACCGGGTCGCGCCGCTGCGGCACGGTGTCGC
Source organism: Bradyrhizobium sp. LB8.2 (assembly GCF_040548035.1). Lineage (NCBI taxonomy): Bacteria > Pseudomonadati > Pseudomonadota > Alphaproteobacteria > Hyphomicrobiales > Nitrobacteraceae > Bradyrhizobium > Bradyrhizobium sp. LB8.2. The sequence goes on from NZ_JBEPQV010000044.1 coordinate 28,762, forward strand.
CTGAACGTTTTGCGGGCATTTCCAACCAAACAGTTGACAAGTGGAGGGCGGGCTTGTTGCATTGGTATCCTCACGGGGGGAGAGCGACAAGCCGGGTCGCGGGCAACGAGGAGAGATGTGATGAAGCGTTTGCAGGCGGCGTGCTCGGCCCTGGCTTTGGCCCTGATGCTCGGTTCACCGGTCGTGCCGGCGACCGCGGGCGAGGCGGTCAATCTGATCCTGAACTGGACGCCGACGGCCGATCACTCGCCCTATTATTACGCCAAGGCGCAAGGCTGGTACGAGAAGGCGGGCATCGACCTGACCATCGAGGTCGGCAAGGGCTCCGGCGTCTCCGCCGCCAAGGTTGGCTCCGGCGGCTCGCCCTTCGGCGTCGCCGATCTCGCCACCATGCTGGTAGCCAAGAGCAAGGGTGCCGACACTGTTGCCGTGATGAGCGTCTACGCCAACACCGGCCAGACCTTCTATTGGCTGAAGAGCTACGGCGTGAATGGGGTGAAGGATTTTGCCGGCCACAAGATCGGCAATCCGCCCGGTGATGCTTCGCGGGTGATGTGGCCGGCCTTTGCGAAGGCCGCAGGGCTCGCACCCGATTCCGTCAGCTTCGTCAATATCGGGCCGACTGCGAAGATCGCGGCGCTCAAGAGCCACACCGTCGATATCATCAGCGACTTCTACAACGAGCACGATTTGAAGGTGATCGAGTTCGGGCCTGATCTCGGCTACGTCAACTGGAAGGACATCGGGCTCAACCCTTACGGAAATTCGCTGATCGTCAACGGCGGCTACCTGCAGAAGAACCCGAAGCTGGTCGAGGATTTCGTGCGCGTCACGCAAAAGGCCTTTGCGACTTGCGTCGCCGACGCCGCGCCCTGCCTGAAGGCGCTGCTCGACCAGGTCTCCGGTCTCGACAAGGAGAACCAGGAGCGCCAGTGGGAGCGCATCAAGTTCTTGATGACCGACGAATTCACGACGACGAAGTCGCTCGGCTGGATCGACGGCGAGCGGATGAAGAAGGACTACGGGCTGGTCCAAACCTATCTCGGCATGGAGAAGCCGTTCGACGTGACCACGGCGTTTACGACCAAGATGCTGGATCCCGCCATCAAGATGGATGCGAGCAAGGTGAAGAAGTAGGGGGGCGGAAGGCGTCCCGTCATTGCGAAGGACGCGTGCCGCATTCTGATCTCGTGCCCCGGACGCTGCAGAGCCGGGGCCCACTCGCCGGGAGCAGGCCGTATGGTCTGGGTCCCGGCTCTGCGCAGCAACGCTTGCGCGTTGCAGCGCGTCCGGGACACGAGGCGCGATTACCGGCCGCCTCCACGTAACCCCACGGAGAAATTAACCAGCCATTAACCATATCGGCCGCATCGTTAACCATTCAATAACTGGGAACGAGTCGGCCGATATGGAGGCTGCAGTAAAACCTCAACGCCAAATGGTGCGCCTGCGCGGGCGCTCCTATGTGGCTTTTGTGTTCATGCCGACGGTTCCGATCCAGGACTGGCTGCAGGAAATCGACACCACCATCGCGCGCTCGCCGGGCTTTTTTGCCGGCAGGCCCGTGGTGATCGACCTGTCCTCGGTCGATCTTAGCCAATCCGGGATCGGCCATCTGCTCACCAGCCTCCAGGACCGCAACATCCGCGTGCTCGGCATCGAGGGTGTGGAGGAGGCGCGGTTGACGCCGACGATGCCGCCGCTGCTGTCGGGCGGGCGGAGCTGCGTGGTCGAGCCGAGCGCGCCCAAGAAGCCTGAGGCCAAGGTCGAGACCAAGCCGACCTCGCTGCTGCTCGAAACTCCGGTGCGCTCCGGCCAGACCGTGATCTTCCCCGAAGGCGACGTTACCATTTTGGGTTCGGTCGGCTCCGGCGCCGAAGTCGTCGCCGGCGGCTCCATCCATATCTACGGCGCGCTGCGCGGCCGCGCCATGGCGGGCGTGAACGGTCACACCAGCGCGCGCATCTACTGCCAGAAGATCGAGGCCGAACTGCTTGCAATCGATGGGTTTTATCAGACCGCCGACGATATCGACGCCGCCCTGCGCGGCAAGCCGGCCCAGGCCTGGCTGCAGGGCAACACCATGCGAATTACGGCACTGAACTGACCAGAAGGAGATTTTAGAGATGGCCAAGGTACTGGTCGTAACGTCGGGCAAGGGCGGCGTCGGCAAGACGACGACGACCGCCGCACTGGGGGCTGCGCTCGCGCAACGCGGCGAAAAGGTCGTCGTCGTCGATTTCGACGTCGGCTTGCGCAACCTCGACCTCGTAATGGGCGCCGAACGCCGCGTCGTGTTCGACCTCATCAACGTGGTGCAGGGCGTCGCAAAGCTGCCGCAGGCGCTGATCCGCGACAAGCGGCTGGAGAATCTCTGGCTGCTGCCGGCCTCCCAGACCCGCGACAAGGACGCGCTGACGGAGGAGGGCGTGGGCAAGGTCATCGACGATCTGCGCGGCCGCTTCGACTGGGTGATCTGCGACAGCCCGGCCGGCATCGAGCGCGGCGCCTCCATGGCGATGCGCTTTGCCGACGAGGCCGTGATCGTCACCAATCCGGAAGTCTCCTCGGTGCGCGATTCCGACCGCATCATCGGCATGCTCGATTCCAAGACGGTACGGGCCGAGAAGGGCGAGCGCGTCGAGAAGCACATCCTCATCACGCGCTACGATCCCTCGCGCGCCGCGCGCGGAGAGATGCTGACCATCGAGGACATCCTCGAAATCCTCGCGACCCCCTTGCTCGGCATTATCCCCGAGAGCCAGGACGTGTTGAAGGCCTCCAACGTTGGTACACCGGTGACGTTGTCGAACGCGGACGGCGCACCCGCGCGGGCCTATATCGACGCGGCGCGGCGACTGTGCGGCGACACCGTGCCGATGCAGGTGCCGACCGAGCGCAAGGGCTTCATGGATCGTCTGCTGCGACGGAGGGCTGCATGAGCATGGGTCTGCTTCGGCTTCTCCGCGGCAAAAAGGCTTCGGCACCCGTCGCTCGCGAACGGCTGCAGATCCTGCTTGCCCATGAGCGCGGACTGCGCGGCCAGCCCGATCTGCTCGGTGTGCTGCGTGAGGAAATTCTCGCCGTCGTCTCCAGGCACGTCACGCTGGATCCGACCAAGGTCATCGTCCGGCTCGATCGCGGCGACGAGGTGTCGACCCTGGAGGTCGATATCGAAGTGCCCAATGACTTCGAGCGCAAGCGGGTCGCGGTCGCATAGGGACGCGGCCGAAGGCCCTTCAAGTTTGGGGTGGGTGATAGGGCGGTCCGCTGGGCATAGCGGGCCGCCTTTGTCATTTGTGTTAGTCCGGCCGATGTGATCGGCACCTGGCGGAACGGGACTTGCGGCGAAATCGTTGTCAATGACCCGCGGAACAGCAGGAGCGATGCACCGCGGTTTCGTCAAACGGGAGAGCGCCCATGATGACCGAGGTCCAGGTCCATACCGTCGCGCGCCAGATGCTGGAACAGCATGGTTTCGCGGCGATTGCGAAGGCCGCCGAGCAGGCCCAGGCTTGCGAGGGCCGCGGCGAGGCCGATGACGCCAAAGAGTGGCGTCACATCGCCGACGCGATGAAGATCATGCGCGGTCCGCACCAGAGCTGACACTCCCGCGCGCTCAACGCTCCCCGCGGTCGGCGCCCTGCGGCGTGCGATTCTGGGTCTGCGGCTGGCTGCGCTCGCCTGTCTCCTTGCAGGGCAGCGGTTCCCACGAGCCGTCTGGCGCCTGCTGATAGGCGCTGCAGGATGGGGACGCGGACTTGTCCTCGCCCTTCTGGGCGTCGGAGTTCTTCGCCAGCACCGGCGCAGTCAGCACCGTAGCGAGGACAAACGCTCCGGCGAAAGCGACATGCATGTTCCGCATGAGGGGTCTCCTGTTCGAGGTCGAAGGGGTCCTGCATGCTGGCAAGAATTGTGACAATTATTAGCCGCGACCGCGCCTTCGCGTGCTTAACGTGGTGAGGAACCGCCTTGCTAGCCGCCCTTGCTGCGGATCAGGCCGGCGAGGTTGGTCTTTTGGGCTTCGCACCAGCTGGGCATGCCAAGGCGGCGCTGGTTGAGATCGGTCGCCTGGGTGGCCACCGCGACCTCGGCCATCAAATCGTCGTCCTGCTTCTCGCCCATCTTGCCACCGGTGTGCATCCAGGCGATCGCCTTGCGCACCTTCTCGGTGGTGCCGTCGGGCAGCTGCATCTGCTCCGCCTTCTGCACCAGATCCTGGTAGACGACATCCGTGCCCGGACATTCGACCTTGGCGGCGAAGGCCTGCAAGACCAACGTGACATAGGTCGAACGTGGATGGTCGGCCGCTTGGGCCGGCGCCGCCAGCAGCAACAGGGCCGTCATCAGAAAACCAGTGCGCATCCTTGGTACCTCCCCGCATTTTTGGGAAGGCTAGCGGCTGGAGCGCCGCTCCGCAATGGAATAGCGCGCGGCCGCGAGGCCGGCCGGCGAGCTAGCGTTGCCAGGCCGGCACGGGATCGAGCGGTGTGCGGTAGACCTCGTTGTGATCGCGGTCGGTGACGCGCACAGCGCAACCCTTGCGTTGCAACTCCGGCTTCACCTGCGAAAGTTCGGTGGCCAGTTGGTCGGCGCGGTCGGAAGCACCTTCGATGTCTTCGAGGATGATTCCGCCCTGGTTCTTGAACTCTTCACCAACCACGAGATCGAAGGAATAGTAAGGCATTCGAATTCCCCGGTATGACGAATTGAGCTTCGGGTGGACGTTTCAACACGTGACCGATGGTACCACTGAGTCGATGTTTATCGAATGAACAGCGCGCGCAATCTCTGTGCTTATGGCGCAGAAATGATGTGCAACATTCAAGTGCGTTAAGATTTTATTAAATATGTCGGCGCGATCATGAGGCATGGAATTGCAGCAGAACCGGGCTCCGGGAACCGGCAGCTGCAAGAGAAGGCCGCCGGCATAGATCCCGACGGCCTTTTCTCTTGATGCAAAACGCGCGAAGCGTCGCTTCCCGTAGTTGCCCGGACTCAACGCATCATATCGACTCGGACAGCGTCCTTAGTCGCAACCCTGCATCGTCGCGTGACGATCGTTCAGCGCAACGGCATTGGCGGACGCACGACAGGTCCATCGTCGTCGGCAACGGCTTGCGTCGTTGTGGGCGCAGCTGGCGGTGGGACCGCGGCCGCCTGCGAAGGCGGCGGTGCGAGCGGCGCAGGCGAATAAGCCGGCATGTAAGTCTGCGACACGGCCGGCTTCGGCTTGCGAACCGGCGGCGCCGGAGGCCGCGCGGACACGCGCGCGCGCGGATCGACGGGCGGCTTTGCATCGGCCATCGGCTTTGGCGCGGGCGGCTTCGCCATCTCGCGCGCCATCTGCTCCTGTCCGGCCTTCAACTCGGCGATGTTGACCTTGAGCTGCTCGATCTGCTGCGCCATCGCGGCGAGATCGCGCGTCATCGATTGCACCGATTGCACAGGATCGGACTGTGTTGCCGTGGGCACGGCTGCTGCAACCTGAGTTGGAGGCGGCGCCACGGATTGATCGGTCGCTTGATCCGCTGCGGCTTGATCCGTTGCGGCCTGCTCCGTTGCGGCCTGCTCCGCAGGTGGCGCGGCCTGCGCGGCGGCGACCGGTGCCGTCTGCGACGTCGAAGGCAGCAGCGACGCCAATGCCGGCGTCCATTCGGCCAACAACTGTCTTGCGGTGTCGCCATGATTCTCCCAGGCGACAGTGGCGGCCGCGCTGCCGCCCGCGAACAGCAACGTGACGAACGCGCCGCGCAGCCATTTGCCGGCGGAGGATCGCTTCTGCCGGCCGCGACCATCACCGGCCGCGATGCGCACGGCGGTGTCGACCGAAGGCACCGCCGCCTGCGGCTCCGCGACAGGACTGAACCTCGGCTCCGGACCAACTTTGGACTTTGGCGTGAACGCCGGATCTATTTTGGGCTCCGTACGGGTCGTGATCTCAGGCGCGAACGCGGGCGCAACGCCGATGGCGCGAGAGGCCAGCACCATCTCGGGCGAAATCTGCACGGCGTCGTGCGGGTCATTGTTCGTGACCGTATCCTTCACGATCTCATCGACGATTTGCCGAGAGTTCAGCGTCGCGAGCATCGCAGCTCCTTTTGATGCCTTCGTCGTCCGCATTGGCGCGAGCCGATCCGTTGAGTTGAGCCCATCCAAATCTGACGAGCCAAGCACGATGCGCACGAGTCCAGCCGGATTTGACCAAAGCAAGGCGAGGGGATGGAGACTGTGCGACGCTCTTCCACCGTTTGTGGTGATGGAACCCGCTCGGTCAAACACGCGCACGTGTTCCGCAGTGCCTTGTTTTCAGCACGATTTGGGCAGCATCTGGTACGGCTGGGGGTGCTGCTATCGCTATCGGGGGCCAGCGGTGCCAAAATCTTTATTCGTTCTATTCGTCGTAGCCATGCTTCCGCTTGGCGGTTGCATGCAGGCGACACTTTCGCCATCAACGGATGCGAGCATGACGCCGCGCGACCGGCAGTTGCTGGCGCATGCGCCTTACGCGCAGGCGAACGTGCCCGAGCAATATCTCCGGCATATCGTCGATTATCCACGCAAGGAGCAGCCAGGCACGATCCTGGTCGATACCAATGCGCGCTACCTCTATTTCGTGCTGCCCGACGGCAAGGCGATGCGTTATGGCGTCGCGGTCGGCGAGGAAGCCATGGCGTTCTCCGGCGTGGCGCGGGTCGGCCGGTTGGCGGAATGGCCGGACTGGGTTCCGACAGCGGACATCCAGGCGCGGCTCGGACCCTATCCAGCGCGCGTCACCGGCGGTCCCGCCAATCCGCTGGGTGCACGGGGCATCTATCTCTATGCCGGCAACAAGGACACGCTCTACCGCATCCACGGCACCAACCAGCCGGAATATATCGGGCAGGCGATCTCGTCCGGATGCATCCGGATGCGCAACGAGGACGTGATCGATCTCTATGACCGGGTGAAGCTCAATTCAACGGTCGTGGTGTTACCGCCCGGACAGAGCGCGCAAGTCGAGGCGAGGCCCAGCTGGCGCGGGTGAGGTCGCCCTACTCCGCGGGCTGGGCAACGCGCCATTGCAGCGTCGTGGCATTGCCGTTGGTATCGCCCGGCGCCTTGTCGGCGGGCGAGGTGTAGAGCGGGCGATAGCGGTAGGCCCACATCTTGCTGCCGTCGTCGCGATTGATCACGGTGAAGTCGCCAACGGCCCTGGCGTCGGCCGTTGCGGCTAGCGGGATCCAGCTCTCGATGCACTTGCTGTTGCAGTTCGACGTCTTCCCGGTGGTGTCGCGTTCGTAGTAATATAGCGTCATTCCCCTGAGATCGACGAGCTTTGGACCCTTTTTGGTCAGGACGACTTTGGCTGGCGCGACCGCGGCTTCGACCTTCGGCGGGGCAGGGTCACCACCGCCATGGCCGTTTGCGAGTGCAGGGATGGTCGAGAGCGCGACGGCCGCCGCGACTATGATGAACCTGGACATCCAAAACTCCCGAACGGCAAAGTTAATCGCGCCTTAAGCGCAGAACGGTGCCGACAGTAGCAGCCGAACGTTAGTTCCAGGTTTCGCGGGTCTGCGACAAATACGGGCAAAGATACGAGGCCTAGGCCTGCACCTCGCGCAACGGGGCGCGGCTGAGCTCGTTGCCGGCGGCGATGACCTTGTGCAACAGCCGCATCAGCTCCTCACCTTCCTTCGCGCTGAGCCCGCGCAGCATGATGCGTTGCGCGGATTCGACGGCCGGCGTGATCTTGCGCAGGGTGCGGCGGCCTTCGTCGGTGATCTCGAGCTCGCGGGCACGGCGGTCGCGGCTCGAGGCCCGGCGCTCCGCGAGCCCCTTCAGCACGAGGCGGTCGATTACGCCGGTGATGGTGGTGCGGTCGTAGGCGATCAGGCCTGCCAGCGTTACCTGGTCGAGCCCCGGATTGGCCTTGATGGTCGCGAGCGCTGCGTATTGCACCGGCGTGAGGTCGAAGCCGGCATCCCCGACCTCGGCCAGAAACACCGCCACCGCGATCTGCTGGAACCGGCGCGCCAGATGTCCGGGCATGTCGCTGTTGTCTTTCACCGGATTCTCCGTTGGGGCAGGGACGGTTGGGGTCCGTTGACAAGTATACTGATAGTCAGCATACTGAGCAATATCCAAACAGAACGTTTCGCGGAGAGGTGCTCATGCAATTCCATCTCAATGGATTTCAACCGGGCGACCCTGAAATCGCCGATCCCGCAGAACGCATTCAGGCTTCCGGCGCAGCGGGGGCCGTGCCTGACGAAGTGGATGTCCTCATCGTCGGTTGTGGCCCTGCGGGCCTGACGCTCGCCGCCCAGCTTGCGCAATTCCCTGACATCAAGACCTGCATCGTCGAGCAGAAGCCGGGGCGCCTGCTGGTCGGGCAGGCCGACGGCATCGCCTGCCGCACCATGGAGATGTTCCACGCCTTCGGCTTTAGCGAGCGCGTTCTGAAGGAAGCTTGCTGGGTCAACGAGACGACGTTCTGGAAGCCGGACGAACGGATTCCGGAAAACATCGTCCGCAGCGGCCGGGTGCAGGACGTCGAGGACGGGCTGTCGGAATTCCCGCACGTCATCCTCAACCAGGCGCGGATCCATGACGGCTTTCTTGACGTCATGCGCAAAGCGCCGGCCAGGCTTGAGCCCCATTACAGCCGGCGCCTGCTCGACCTTCAGGTCGATCCGGCCGCGGGTCCCGCCGAGCATGCCGTGACGGCGCGGCTCGAACGGGTCGATGCCGGGAACGAGGGCAAGGTCGAGACGATCAAGGCGCGCTATGTCGTCGGCTGCGACGGCGCGCGCAGCATGGTGCGCAAATCGATCGGCCGCGAGCTGCTCGGCGATTCCGCCAATCATGCCTGGGGCGTGATGGACGTGCTGGCGGTGACCGACTTTCCGGACATCCGCTTCAAGGCCTTGATCCAGTCGACGAAGGACGGCAGCCTGCTGATCATCCCGCGCGAAGGCGGCTACATGGTCCGCCTCTATGTCGAGCTCGCCAAGCTCGACATCGGCGAGCGCGTCGCCAATCGCAACATCACCGCCGATGACGTGATCGCCAAGGCGCAGCGGATCTTGAAGCCGCATACGCTCGATGTGAAGGAGATCGCGTGGTGGTCGGTCTACGAGATCGGCCAGCGCCTGACCGACAAGTTCGACGACGTGCCGGAGGCCGAGATCAACTCGCGTCTGCCGCGGATCTTCATCGCCGGCGATGCTTGCCATACCCACAGCCCGAAGGCGGGGCAGGGCATGAACGTCTCGATGCAGGACGCCTTCAATCTCGGCTGGAAGCTCGCAGCTGTTTTGCGGAAGCAGTCTGCGCCAAGCCTGCTGCATTCCTATTCGGCCGAGCGCCAGGCGGTGGCGAAAGAGCTGATCGATTTCGACCGCGAATGGGCGGGGATTCTTGCGTCCGCCGCAAAGGCCGGCGGCGCCGATGCCGCCAGGACGCAGGCCTATTTTGTGAAGCATGGCCGCTACACCGCGGGCACCGCGACGCATTACCGGCCGTCGGTTCCGACCGGAGCGACCTCCCACCAGCATCTCGCGCAAGGCCTCGTCATCGGCGCGCGTTTCCATTCCGCGCCCGTGATCCGGCTTGCGGACGCCAAGCCGGTCCATCTCGGTCACGCTGCGCAGGCGGATGGCCGCTTCCGCATCTACGCGTTTTCGCCTGCGGAAGATCCGGCGGCCGAGGGCTCGGCCATTCGCGCCTTGTGCAATTTCCTCTCCGAGGCGCGGGAGTCACCGGTCAGGCGCCATACGCCTGTCGGAGCCGACATCGACAGCGTGATCGACCTGCGGGCGGTGTTCCAGCAGGATCATCGCGAGCTCGCCGTCGAGGCGATGCCCGCACTGCTGCTCCCGCGCAAAGGCCGCTACGGCTTGATCGACTACGAGAAGATGTTCTGTCCGGATATCAGGAATGGTCAAGACGTTTTTGCCATGCGCGGCATCGATCGCAAGGCCGGCTGCATGGTCGTGGTGCGGCCGGATCAATACGTCGCGACCGTGCTGCCGCTCGAGGATTTTGCTACGCTTGCTGCGTACTTCGACGTCTTCATGCTGCAAGTGAATTGACGGGCCGCCACGGCGCTTCCGCGGTGTCTCGATGAACGGCGAATGAATATTGAACCACGCGCGGTATCCGTCTCGATCTTTCGACGAATGAGACCATCGTACGCGGAACGCCCGTTCTGCTTGCGCGTTCCGACTCGAACGAGGAGGACTACGCCATGAGATTCCGAAGTGTGTTGTTAGCCGCATTGCTGCTCGCCCCGACGGCCGCACTGGCCGCACCGGGCATGGTCACCGTCTCGACTGGCCTGCGCGCCGGGCCGGGTTCGGGCTTTCCGCTAGTCGATCGCATCCCAGGGGGTGCCCGCGTCAACATCCATGGTTGCCTGCGCGGCAACGCCTGGTGCGACGTGAGCTTCTCCGATGACCGTGGCTGGGTGTCGTCGCAATATCTCGAATACCTCTACCGCAATCACTACGTCTATCTCCCCGACTATGTCGACGAGATCGACGTGCCCGTTGTCCCTTTCGTGCTGACCTCGTATTGGTCGAGCCATTATGAGGGGCGGCCCTGGTATCGGCGGCATGCCCATTGGAACAGCTACTGGACCTCGCATCAGCGCGACGCGACGCGGATGACGATTGATCCGCGCGCGGCTCGCATCGGCCGCGCGGCAACGCGCGATGCGGCGATCGCACTCGGGCGCCACGGTGCGAATGTTAAGGGTGCGGCTGCGGTCTCCGGTCGTGATGCCGTGACCTCACGGCACGACGCCGCGATCGCCAGGCACGAGACTGCGGTTACGACGGACCGGAACCGTGCTGGACGAAGCGAGCGCATCGCGCATGAGCGGACCAATCTGCAGAGCCGCAATCCGCGCGATGCGCAGGCCCGCATCATGCACGAGCAGGCTGCGAGCCGCGCGGCCGTGCGTGCGCAGCCGATGGCGCGCCCGCATGAGACGCCGCGTGTATCAGCCGCGCCCGCAAGCCGCCGTGCGATGCCGCATGTTGCCCAGCCCAACGTGAGCCACGGCTCGCCGATGAATGCTCATGCCCAAATGCCGGCGCCGCGCGCGGCTGCGCCCGCGATGCCGCATGGCGGCGGCGCTCCTCACATGAACGCCGCACCGCGTGGCGGCGGTGCGCCGGCCGGCGGTCCCGGTGGCGGCCACCAAAAGCATTAAATCAGCCCAACGAAAGCCCGGCCCTCGCGCCGGGCTTTCTGCTCGGTCCGAACCGGTTCCCGGCACGTCTAATTTAAGAAAGTTCTTCGCGAGCAGATTTCATCGATCGTAATATGTCTACCCAAAGCTGTAAGCATTCCACTCGGGGCAGCGGGGCACGGGAGGATGAACGATGAGACAGAGCCAGGCGGAGACGCGCCGCCAAAATGTCGCGAAGCGGTCGATGACCAAGGAGGCCAAGCAGCTGTCCGAACTGATTGCCGGACTGCGCCAATCCCTCGACGGGATTCACAAGGAGCGGTCCAGCATCAAACTATCCGGCGCCGAGATGGGCCTTCTCGACGAACGCCGAAACAATCTGCTGCTCACCATCGCAGCCCTCGACGACCGCCTTTCGGCGGTACAGGGGCTGATCGATCTCGGCCGTCCCCACATTATCCGCGTCCACTGATCGAAGCGCAGACCTGATGCTATCGGATTCGTCGCGGCGGCGACGGAACCGGGCTCAGCTGCCGGCTTTGCGCGGCATAAGGATTGGCGTAGCACTGGGCGGATTGCCCGGAAGCGGTCGCGGCGCACTGCGCGATCGTCGCAAAACCGCAATCGATGCTGCGGCCGTCGATGGTGTAGATCTCGATGCAGACGGGATGGCGCGGATAGTAGGTCTGCGCGGCTGTCGGCGCCACGCCGGGCAAGCCCGCTCCAAGGAAGCCCGCGGCAAGCAGAATCGTGTTCCTGATATGGTGCGCAATCGACCTCCCTCGTTCGGCCGGAACCAAAGCACAAAGCTGCCGTGGATGGCATCAAATTGCCACGCTCCCGGCGAATTGCCGACAAAGCCCGCTGCCACGAGGAGAACGGGTGCAGGGCAACGCCAGGAGATGCGCATTGGCCTATAAGATGATCGCAGAACGCGACAACGAGAAGTGCAGTTATGCCCGCGAAAGCCGGTTGCTCATCGTGGCGAAGGCAAAGGTTTGGGCGAGCGAGGGATGGAGGGTGGTCATCACCGACCAGGACGGCAAGGCCTACGCGCCGCCCGAATTCGATCAGCTATTGGCGGCCTGACCGCAACACGGGGCTGCTTCTTCTTTTGACGCGTTTTCTTTGCGCGAACCGGTATATCCACTTCGCTCGAAAGCGCTCCAGGGGACGACATTGATTTCACTATTTCGACCGGGGCGCGACGTGATCGTACCCCTGATAATTCTTGCCGCCGCCGCCGTCCTGACGGCGACAGTTGCCGCCGCGCAAAATCTCGATGCCGGCAAGTCGCCGAAAAAGCTCTTCGCCGATGGTTGCGCGACCTGCCATCGCAGCCCGCGCGGCCTTGCCAAGGGGCGCTTCAGCCTGACGCTGTCCTGGTTCCTGAAAGACCATTACGCAACCAGTTCGGACACAGCCAAGGCGCTCGCGGCGTATCTGGAATCGGTCGACACGCCGCCGCCGCGAGCCGCGGCCAAACCGGGTGCAAAGCGATCCGCGCCGCGTCTTCCCAAGCCGTCGCAAAGCCAATAGGCGTGGGCCGGTTCGGCTAGGCGCGCCGATAGGTCTGCGCGAGCAGCCCTGCGTGGACGGCGCGGAGGTCGGCGCTCGTGCGCGTTTGTCCCGTCGTGACATAGGACAGCCAGGCGCCGTCGGCGGCGAGGCGGACGACGTGGAACTCGGGCGCGCCGTCGGTCGCACGGTGGCGCTTCAGCCGCGCCGGAAGAAGCGCGGAGCGAGGCGGAGATCGCGATCTATGCCGATGCCATGGCCGACATGTTCGGCGCTTGCGAGGCTGGCGCGGCGGGCTACACTTGCCACACCCAGCGTTTGATCCTACGGACCTCCTCCATGCTCGTCATCTCCATTCAAAGCCAGGTGGTCCACGGCCATGTCGGCAACAGCGCGGCCGCCTATGCCATGCAGGCGGAGGGGGTGAACGTCGCGGCGGTGCCGACGACGCTGCTGTCGAACCATCCGCGCTATCCGAGCCTGCGCGGGCGGGTGCTGGAGACCGAGCTCGTTGCAGATCTCCTGCAGGGCCTCGAGGAACGCGATCTCGTCGACGACGCCGCGGTGCTCGTCACCGGCTATCTCGGCTCGCCCGGCAATGCCGCTGTCATTGCCGATTTCGTCGAGCGGGCGCTGACCCGCAATTCAAAGCTCGTCTATCTCTGCGATCCCGTGATCGGCGATGACGGCCGCGTCTATGTTGCCGACGGCATTTTGGACGTGGTCCGCCACCGGCTGCTGCCGGCTGCGAATCTGACCACGCCGAACCAGTTCGAGCTCGAGCTTCTCTCCGGGCTCACCATCGCGGATGCGCAGGGCCTGCGCGCGGCTTGCGCGACGCTCGCTGGGACCGGCCGCATCGACGTGGTCGCCACCGGCTGCACGCTCACCGACACGGCGGAAGGGCAGGTGGAAACGATTCTGTGCGCCGACGGTCAGTTGTCGCGCTTGGCGACACCGCGCCTGCCGATCCGGCCCTATGGCACCGGCGATCTCCTCACCGGCCTGATCGCGGCGCATCTGGCCAGGGGCAGGGCAACCGAGGCGGCGGTGCGGCTCGCGGTCGAGACCATCTTTGCGGTGCTGGTGCGCACGCAGGAAGCCGGCACCGCCGAGATGCGGCTCGTGCCACTGCCGACGCCGGGACGGTAAGCCTTAGCGGATTTACGTCGCGCGCTTCGCGGCCGATTGCGCCGACTTCTGCGGCTTTGCCGGGACCTTCTGCTCGCGCGTCGCCTGCGACTTCGCCTGTGCCTTGGGCCGCTTTGCGCTGGCGACAGCCCGCGCTTTCCTCGGCTTGACGTTGGCGGCTTCCTTGCGGTCCGACGTTCCCCGGCGCGAGACGTATTCCGGACCATCGACCGGGCCGACATGCGGCGGATCGCGGCCGAGATAGGGCCGGCCGATGCCGAGCGCCTTGCCGTTGGCGTCGACCCATTTCCACAGCACCTCGGTCGAAACCCAGCGCTGCGCGCGGTTGTCGCCCTTGGTGCTGACGATGTCGGCCGCCATGCCGTGGCCGTAGCCGCCGCGCGTGCTGCCGCCGTGATAGGAGCGGTCGGAGGCGGCCTTCAAGCCGCTCGCGATCGACTGGCGATAGTTGTCGCGGAACGCGCTGGTGATGCCCGGCGAGAGGCCGGCGGCCTCAGCCGCGAGCAGCGTCCGGAACAGCTTTTGCTTAAAACTCTTGTCCATGCCGCCGATGACGTAGTCCATCATCGACATGCCGGCGTGGTCGGCCGCCTTCGGATCCTTCCAGCCAAAGTCCTCGTCGACCAGTTTCGTGAAGCTACGCATTACTGTGATCGTCTTGCCCTTGCGCTTGACGGTGACGGCGCGGCGATCCTCGACCTTGATCGAATCTTCCTTGGGCGTGCGCTGGTAGAGCACCCAGAGATAGCGGTCGATACAGGCTTCCATGACGAAGCATTCGTCGAGCACGGCGGCGGTGTCCGCGGACGGCGAGGCCTTGCTCGCGGCCGGCGCAGGACCGGTCGTGATCGTCGCGGGCGACAGCGCGTCCGTGGTCACGATCTCGGAGGGATCGGCGGATGCGAGTTTTATCGCGGGCTCTTGCGCTGGCGGTGCCTCGCTGACGACGGGCGTGGGTTCAGGCGAAATCTGCGGCGCGGGCGGCGGCTCGGTCGGCAAGATCAGCACTGGGTCGGACGAGGCGAGCTTGATGGCGGGAGCAGGCGCTTCGGGCGTTGCTGCTTCAGCGGTTACCAGGCTCGGAGTCGCGGCGACCGCGGCCGCGATATTGGCGGTCAGGGCGACGCCGTCCTCGATGGTCGCAGCGTGCGGGATGTCGGCGAGGTCGAACCGGCCGAGATCTTTCGCGCGCGAGACGGCAGAAGCATTGGCGCCGCTGTTCTCGATGAGGGCAGGGGCATAGGCGGACAAAGAGAGCGCCAACCAGCCGGCGAGAACCGCCGAGGGGCAGGATACCGCCACCAGAAGAGACCGCCGATCATCCATGATCCCTGCCTCCAAACGGTTCTGTTTGAACCTCGTCTTCTCCGAACAGTCGTGATGCCGACACTCTTGATCATGCAGTCTTGCACGAAAAGGCAGGCCGCGCGTCAATTGTTCGGAGGACGGTGTGGCGGCGCAATGGCGCAATTCGGCGAAAGCGGGCTTTTCGGACAGGTGTTGCGCAGGGGCAACGCGGGTTCCATTGCGGGTCCAAGGGCGCCACGGCAAAAAAGCCTGCAAATGCAGCATTCATTGTCGTCAATTTGAGGCGGTCGAGTTTACTCAATCTTGGATTGTGGTTGTGTAAGTCTCCCGCGCCGGCGATTCCCGGTAGAGTTGGGAAGGACACGCGTGTGAAATTGAGATGCAAATGGGCCGAATTCGCCGCCGATGAATCCGGCGCCACCGCGATCGAATACGGCCTGATCGCAGCCGGCATCGCGCTCGCGATCATCGAGATCATCTACGCGCTCGGCACCAACCTCGTCGCAAAGCTGCAATCGCTGGCGACGGCGTTGAAATAAGCTGCGTGGTGCGGCGCCCGACGCTTCGGAGCAACCTTGGGCCGGCTAGCGCGTTAGGCGCTCATGACGCATTCCTCGCTTCGTCCCATGGATGCCTTCGACCCCACCGAGCCCGCCATTCTGCACGACCTGCTCTCCGATACGATTGTCACTTGGACCGCTGAGCAGGCTGATGACTACCGGCGCGCCAGCCGACCGGGCGGGGACGGAACCGTGAGCTGGAAGGTCTACGTCTTCGACGGCTGGGGCAATGTGCTCGGCGGCTGACCAATGCTCATAAAAGTGTCATGTCGCAGCCGGCGATGATTCGGCCAAAGCCTTGCGCGGATTAAATATATTGCCATGCGCCGGACGCGTTGTTGCAATGCACCAACGTATGTCGCATTGCAGCAAAATGCGCATAGATGTGCTCCGAACCTTCCATCAGGAGCATCACCAATGAACAAGAAGACTCTGTCGATCACCGCCGCCATCCTGACGATCGCGGGCAGCACCGCGGCTTTCGCCGCCGAGCTGCCGACCTACGAGGCCAACGGTTTCCCGGTCTCCCCGATGCAGGTGCGCGTGCTCGGTGCCGCGCATATCGAGCAGCAGGCCTCGGCGCCCACCACTGTCGCTTCGGTCCACCAGGCCCGCGTTCTGTCGCCGCGCAAGGTCAAGACCGCTGACGTCACGACGGGCAGCGCGCGCTGATCTGAATTCACCCCGACCTGAAGCAGGCTCGCCTCCACGCGAGCCTGCGCCGACCGCGTTCCCTTTCGGGAGCGCGGTCTTTTTTTATCGCGGCGGGTGCGCGGATTGAGAAAGTTGCGGCGAGAAAAAACGCCGTCACGTGCTGGTTGTGTACGGCGGTTCAAAGCGACTGTGATCTCTTTAATAATTGCTTTGCAGATCGGAGCGCTTGATGCGGGCGTCGCTTATTGAGCGGCCAAGAATCATTTTCATAATGGAGCCGTCATGCCCGTTGCACAGAAAGCCGTTATTGCAAGCGCCTCGCCGCGCGCGTTTATCCTCAGGCATATCGCGTTGTTCGCAGCTGCCGCGCTGTTCGTGTTCGTTCTGAGCCTGACATATGGGCTCGATCTCAGCCCCGGGTTTTTCTAGCGCGTTAGCGACGTGCCAGACCTGCAACCGCGTGGGTTGAGCCTTATCACGCGCTGACCTAAGGCTTGCCGCATGGATCAGCGGACGAGCGGCGCTGACGCTCTCACTCACAAAAACGATGCGGCGCCGGCGCTGCTTGGCGTCGTTTGCGGCCTCGCCGCGGCGCTGTTCTGGGCGCTTGGCTTTGCCGGCACGCGGCATGGCCTCAAGATCGGCTTTACGCCGGTCGATCTGCTGGTGCATCGCTATGTCTGGTCGGGCATCGCGTTTCTGCCGCTGGTGATGCGCGCAGGTGTCGGCGATCTCTGTGGCATCGGCTGGGGCAGGGGCCTTGTGCTGATGGTGCTCGGCGGCCCCGTGATGTCGCTGATCTCCTACACTGGTTTTCTGTTCGTGCCGCTCGGCCATGGCAGCGTGATCCAGCCCTCCTGTGCGACACTCGGCGGCCTGCTGCTCGCGGCGTTGTTCCTGAAGGAACATATCTCTGCATCGCGCCTTGTCGGCGCCTTCGTGATCGTCGGCGGCCTCGGCGTGATCGGCGCGGAATCGATCGGCCATATCGGCGCCGACGGCGTGCTGGGTGATCTGACCTTCGTGCTGACCGGATTCATGTTC
Source organism: Bradyrhizobium sp. LB8.2 (assembly GCF_040548035.1). Taxonomy (NCBI): domain Bacteria; kingdom Pseudomonadati; phylum Pseudomonadota; class Alphaproteobacteria; order Hyphomicrobiales; family Nitrobacteraceae; genus Bradyrhizobium; species Bradyrhizobium sp. LB8.2. The sequence goes on from NZ_JBEPQV010000044.1 coordinate 46,180, forward strand.
GCAAGTTTTGGCGCGCTGCTGCGCTACTGGCGTGTCTCCGCGGTGTCGGCCGCGCTCGTCATCAACGTGCTGTCCTTGCTGCTCTTGCCGATCTACCTCATGACCGGCGGGCTCGCCCGGGTCGCAGCGATGGGTGTCACCGAGAACGCCATCCAGGCGCTGGCGCAGGGCGTGCTTGCAGGCCCCGCCGCGCTCTATCTTTACGCTGTTTCGGTCCAACGCCTCGGCGTCGCCCGCGCCTCCGTGATCCCGGCCTGCGTGCCGGCTCTGACGCTGCTCACCGGCTGGCTTCTGCTCGGCGAGCAGCCGACGATGTTGCAGGCCGCGGGCCTGGTGACGGTGCTGTGCGGTTTTTATCTGGCGCAGCGGCAGCGATAGATCGCAGAAACGCGGGTTTCAGAGAACGGCCGACCGCCCGAAAAGTTCAGGGCGAACGCATCGCCTTGCTACGCCTTCCTCACGAACTCCGATTTCAGATTCATCGCGCCGATGCCGTCGATCTTGCAGGCGATGTCGTGGCCGTCGCTGGCCTCCTGCAGGCGGATGTTGCGGACCTTGGTGCCGCCTTTGACGACGGAGGAGGAGCCCTTGATCTTGAGGTCCTTGATCACGATGACGCTGTCGCCGTCGGCGAGCACATTGCCGTTGGCATCCCGGACGCCGGAATCCTGCGCGGCGTCGGCGGCCGCTTCCGCCGTGCCGCTCCATTCATGGCCGCATTCCGGGCAGACCCAGAGACCACGATCCTGGTAGGCGTGCTCGGAATTGCAGGTCGGGCATTTCATCGTGTCGGTCATCGTTCGCCTCGTCGCCCGTCACGGGCGCGCCGCACGCCTTCCGCCGGAAAAGATGGATTGGGAGCGAATCCTTTACCATGGCTTCCAGTCCCGGTCGAACCCGGGGAAACTTAGGAGTTCAGGAAAAAGTCTGCGGTATTGAGGTCCGGGCTTACCGGCGGCGTCCGTTCGATGTCGCCGCGGGAGGAGCGTCCAGGAGGAACGGCCCGTCATGAGCGAGCATCGTGCCGCCATCAGACATCACACGTTGCGGACCGGCATTGTCGAATTCGACAACGGCACCGGCAAGATCATCAGCGCGCCCTGCACGATCCGCGACGTCTCCGGTACAGGCGCCCGCCTGGGCCTCAACGCCTCGCTATGGGTCGCGGAGCAATTCACGCTGGTCTTCAGCAGCGGCCTGCGCAAGGACTGCCGGGTCGCCTGGCGCAAAGGCAGATTGATCGGCAGCGCGTTCGCCGACGGCTATGCGAGCACGGACGAGCAGGCCGTCATGATGACCGCGGACGAGCAGTCCCGGCACAGGCTCGGGATCGGTGCGCGCGTCAAAACTGCGCGCGAGAGGCGCGGCTACACGGAAGCGCAGCTCGCCGAGCTGATCGGCGCCACGCCCGGTTTGGTGTCGCTGGCCGAGCAAGGCGAGGCGGACATTCCGCTGTATCAGCTGATGCATATCGCGGATCTCTTGATGGTCGGGCTCGACGGGCTCGTTGCGGGGCCAGCGCCTGAGGACGTCGATGCGGCGTAGTTGGCACCCGTCCAACAAAAACGTCGAAAACAACCCCATACACAGTAGAAATCCGTAGGGATTTCAACGTTTTGCAAATCCGAAAAATTGTTGATGGTGGGCTCCGCATCGTCCGGATCGACTTCGGCGATACCGAATCGAATTTGACTTGTCGGGCAAAACAGGGGCAGTATGGCATCGTGGCGCCGGTGCGACGGCTGAAGCTGATGCGTCGCAAGGCACGGGGCGACATGCCAAAAGACCTGAAAACAAAACCAAAAAGAAAACTGAAGACCTACCAGACCTCGCTCGGCTTCTACGACCAGGCGGTCGCCGCGCCATCGATGAAGGCGGCACTGGACGCCTGGGGCGCCAAATCCAATCTCTTCCATCAGGGCGCCGCGAAGGAGACCGACGACCCCGACATCGTCGCCGCGACCATGGCAAGCCCCGGTGTCGTGCTCAGGCGCCCGGTCGGATCGGACGGCCCGTTCACCGAGCACGCCAAGCTGCCGACCGATCTCATTGACGACGAGGCGAAGCCCAAACCCAAAGCCAAGTCCAAAGCCAAGTCCAAAGCCAAGTCCAAAGCCAAGTCCAAAGCGAAGCCGAAAAAGCCTGCGGCCAAGGCTGCAAAGAAACCATCCCGCGAGATCGACGATCGACAAGCGCGCGAGGCCGCCGCCGCGTTCGAGAAGGAAGAGCGGCGGCGAGAAGCCGAGCGCCGGAAGGAAGCGGCCGCCCGCGCCAAGGAGCGCGCGCGCCGGGACAAGGCGGTCGCGAGCGCGCAGGCGGCGCTGGACAAGGCGAGGCGGGAGCACGACGCGCGGACGGAGGCGATCGAAGCCGAGCGCGCCGCGCTCGATCAACGCGCCGAGGCGGAGGCGACGCGCTGGGACAAGCAGAGAATGAAGCTGGAGGAGGCGGTGCGGCGCGCGCGGGAATAGGGGCCGCTGGGAGCGATTCAAGGAGGAGCGACATGTCCGATCATGGCGCGTGGTAGCGTCACGAAGACCCCGAGACATTCACGCATTCCCAGAGCGGGGCCTGGGTGATGGCCGGCTTCGATGCAGAGGTCGATTGGCGAGTCAGCCGTGCGCCTGAAGGCAGGCGCTAACCTTGTCTGCCTGCGCGCGCGGCACGGCATGGGCGCGCCACTGCTCCATCGTGGCGCCGGCTGCGGCCAGGCACCGGTTGATGTTGCGCGCATAAGTATCATGGGACATACGATCGCGCTTGGCTTGGCAGGCAGCGTCGCCGCCACACTCGTAAAGGGGGGCAGCCTTGGCCATAGAGATGCCCAGCGACAAAAACATCACGACGAAAGCCGTCATCAGCTTGTTCATATATCCCCCGGAGTCCCGAATCGACTTGCTTTAATGGCCAAACGTCTAGCGTGTTGAATTGCCGCCTGCAACCCGGGGACGCCGGACCGGTCGATTGAGTTGCGCGCTTCGTTGTCGCCGGCAAGCCGGCATCAGCCTGTGGCTTGCAAGATGGGTTTCGCGTTTCACGAACCCGTCGTTCCGACAGGGCGCCGGAGCCATCAGCGGTCATTCAAGCAATTCTGGATCAAATTGGGCTTGCGTTGCTTTGCGTCCTTTTGCACTCTTTGGCTAGGAGGCCCGTCGTATGAAAACAATGACCGCCGCGTGTGCTCTCGGAATGGCCCTGGTGCTGTGTAACCTTGGGATATCAGGTGCCGAAGCCCGGGCGCGGAAAGCCCAGATCGTTCGTGAACCGCAGCAGAGGCTCATCGTCACGGCGCCCGTGCTCAGGCCGACGCCGTGGGATTACAATATCGTTCCGCGCTATCGCTATCGCCCTGAAGACGACCGGGTCGACCCCTACGGCCCGCCTTTGGTGTCCTCGTGGGTCCGCTATGAGGGCTGGCGGTGGCCGTACTGGTGGTGACTATCGATCACATCCAGGGCATGTGGTGATCCAGCTTGGTTCTCGTTCCTAACCGCCGTCATCCGCCGCAAGCCGCAGAAACTGCCGCTTCATCGCGTTGACCCTGGCGACATAGTTTGCGACGAGGTGATCGCCGCAGCGCTCGCCGGCGATCATCTGGAAGTGGCGGCGCGCGTAGGCCGTGGCAGGACCTGCGCCGCAGAGATGGATGAAGGCGGCCAGATCCTGCCTCTCGCGCGTGCTCGCCTTCACATCGCCCGCGCGGGCGAGAATTTCAGCGACATTGCGATCCAGATACACCGATGCCAGCTCGATGGCGTGGCTCGGGATCGCGCGGACATAGAAGCTGGTGAACCCGCAAGCAGTCTCCGTGACCGCGTTGCCGCGGATACAGAACCGCGCGGCGTCGGCGTAAGCTGGATCGGTCATCTGGAAAAGGCCGACGGCGCTGGAGGCGGGCCGGTAGATCGCGAGCGGATTGAGGCTCCATCGCCAGCGCCAGTAGGTGCGCACAAGCGGATTGCCTGAACTCTCGACCTGCGCCAGCGCCGCCAGCAATTCGGGCGTGATCGTTGCGGTGGAATGCTTGCGGAACAGCGGCCCGTATTGCCGCCAGGTCTCTGATGGATCCTTGTCGAGGGCATCGCCGACAAGGACGAATAGCTCGGTCGGCTTGCGCATTGTTTGATAGGCGATGTTCACCAGCACGACGACCGCAAGCAGCATCGCCACGCCGCCCGCGATCCGAACCACTCGCGGTGCGCGCGCGAATGTCTTTCGTGCCCACCGCGCGCCGCGCCGGAACTTGCGAAGGCGAGGGAGGAGGCGCTTGCTTTTTCTAGGCATCGGTCTCGTGGGAGTGCATTGCGAAGACTGTGTACCTGGTTAACGCTGTCACCAGGCCTTGAAATCCGGCTTCTTTTCCTTCTGATCGCGTTTTTTCAGATGTCGGCTCCGTCTCCTACGGCAGCTCGAATCCTTGATGGAAGTAACCCGAGGTTGTACGGTGCGCCGCAGCAGGGTTAATTTTGTGTGAATGGATCGGCTGGAATGACCGTAATTGAAAGCGTGGTGTCGGCGGAAAGCGCGGACCGGAAAATGCCAGCGGGCGTGCTTGTCGAAGGCCCGGTGGTCGACGCCAAGTTTCGCGATTCCTACATCTCGTTCGTCATCATGATCGGAGGTTCGATCGCGGCGCTGGTCTGGGCCTTCTGGCAGGGCATCGGATGGGTGGAGATTTCAGTCTTCGCCGGCACGTTCGCGCTGTCCACGGTCGGGATCGGCTTCATGCATCGCTACTTCGTCCACCGCAGCTTCCGCTGCGGTCCGGTGATGCGGACGTTGTTCGCGGCCATCGCCACGATGGCGGTGCAGGGCTCGATCCTGAAGTGGGTGAGCAATCATCGCCGGCATCATCTTCACTCCGACAAGCCCGGCGACGTCCACAGCCCTTACTATGACGGCGACGGCAATCCCTATGTCACCTTCGCCAAGGGGATGATGCATGCGCAAGGCGGCTGGGTGTGGGACCAGGCCACCACCGATGCCGGGTACTACGCCAAGGATATCCTGGCCGATCCGATCGCCATGTTCTTCACCAGGACGCGCTGGTACTGGTACGCGCTCTCGGCGCTGATCATTCCGGGGGCGATCGGCTACGCCTTCGGCGGCGTGCACACGATGACCGGCTGCATCCTGTTCTCCGGCCTGTTCCGCAGCTACCTCATGACCATGGCGACATCGCTGGTCAACTCGGTCTGCCACAGCGACGGCCGCTACGGCTATCGCCGCTTCGATCTGGACGACGGCACCACCAACGAGTTCGTGACCACGATCCTCACCTTCGGTGAAGGCCTGCACAACAACCACCACCGGTTTCCGCGCGACGCCTACCTTTCGCACGCCTGGTACGAGATCGACATCAACGGCCTGATCATTTTAGCACTCGGGAAACTCGGACTCGTGCACGACATCTTTGCGGCCGGAAGCCGGACGCTTCGCTCTGGAGATTCCGACGGCGGAAAACGTCCGATACCAGACACGGAAGCTATGGTCTGACTCCGCGCCGTCGGCTCATCCGCCCTGCGGGCTCACCAATCCGGATCGCCGTAGTAGGGATCGACCATATAGGGCGGTGGCATCCAGGGCGCTCGCGACGGCCTGGGCCGCCGAGGTGCGGCCGCTTGGACGTGCGGCCGTGCAGGCGCAGCCGCATCGTTGTTCGTCACGCTCCGCGCGGCGGGTTTCGCGGAAGCAGATGCGGATGAAGCCGTCAGTTGCGTCTGCAGCGCCTGGACCTGCGCGGCGAGGCGCGCATTGTCCGCCGCATCCTTCTCCTGCGCCGCCTTGAGCTGTTGAATGGTGTCGGCCTGCTCGCGCAGTGTCTGCTCGTTGCGGCTTTTCAGTTGCTCGAGCTTTCCGTTGATGCTCGCAAGCTCGCTGGTGATGGTCTTGAGCGATTGCGCGAGATCAGACGACGAGGGGTCAGGCGCTGTGGCGCCAATTCTTGGAGTGTCAGGTGTTGGAGCGTCAGGTCTCGAAGCGTCAGGTTTTGGAGCGCTTTCCGTTTCCTTGCCGACCGGCGGCGCGGGCACCGGACCAGGCTCATCCGCAGCAGCCAGCTGCACTGCCGGCGGCTGCGCCGGACTGTCAACCGCGGAGGCTTGCGGAGGCCGACTGGCGGCCGGCGGAGCCCATCGCGCCATGATCGACTTGCTGAACGACTTGGCCTCATCGCGATATTGCGAAGCGAAGGCGGCACCGAGAAGGCCGATCGCGAGCACGAGGCCAATCAAAGCGCGCATCAGGGTCCGATCTCCCTTCAGGCCTTGATCGCGAACCTTGCTAGCTGGTGCCGGCGCCTTGTCCCCGGGAGTCTCGGCCGCCTTCGCACCGGCGCTTGCTTGCGAGGCCCGCGGGCCTTCGCTGCCGCGTTCCATTCCGGAAACCAGCCGGTCCAGCCGCGCAAGGTCTTGCTCTGCGCTCTTGATCTGGTCATACGCCCGCGCCAGCCCGCCTTCGGCGCGCACCGCGTCCGGCTTTTCGGTATCAGGCTTGGGGTCGTTCGTCTCAGGCAACGATGCGCTCTCCATACAGTCGAGGTCAATGGGAGTGCGGCAGTCCGATCGCTGGAAGGATAGGTCGCGCCGCCGTCCAACACAACGCGCGTGCGAAGGAGAAATTGTGGCGGCCTCGGGGGCGGATCGAGGCTCCGGCACCGTCACCGTAATTTGGAGCCGGCAATCAATAGCGGCCGCCGCTGCCCTTTTGCTGCGTGATCCAGTCCGACAATGTTTTCCGTGTCGACCCCGCAGTCCGGCCCGGTGACGCCCTTGAATTGTCGCGGACGCCTTTCGCAGGACGGGTGCGCGGCGCTTCCGTTGCGTTGACGCTCTTCAAGGCAGCCGTCGATGCCTCCGCGGCTTCCTTCTCCAGGCGCAACTGTTTCAATCGCGCCATCTTGATGCGCTCTGCCTCGACTTCGGGTCGTTCGGCTAGCTGCGGCTTGGGTTGAGCAAGCTCGGCCGGGACCAGAACACCGAGAATGGTTGTCTCGCCGAGCGCCTTGCAGGCTTCGAGCCGATGCAGTCCATCGACCAGAACGAGGCGGTCTCCGTCGAGCCGAACGGAAATGGGGGCCTGTTGTCCGATGTCCAGAATACTTTCCGCGATCTCCCCGACCGTCTCGGGCCTGATGGCTTTCTTCTGCTTCGTGGGAACGAAGATTTTCTCGATCGGGAAGCTTTCCGATTTGGGCATAATTTGTACTCCGCTTCTACCGGGCCCGTCGGAACTCAAGCCGGTGGTGTCGGGAGTTTAGGAGGGAAGGGCTCAACCGCAAAGGCAATTCGGAGGCAGGGTGTTGGCTTGCGGCGTCCTGGCATTCACGCGCGGGACCAGGCCTTGTGAGCGAGCATTTTTGTGAGCGATTAGGGTTACTCGCGCGGAGCATGATACAGGAAAAACATCAACCAAAAGACGTTTCTGATCGGAGTTCCTCATGGGAAATTACATCCCGCACTTTAAAGTCGGACGAAGTAGGATCGAAGATCCTTAGTAAGGTATCAAAGCTCTTTCGGAGAAGTGGACCAAGATATCCTCTTTGTTCGCGCTGCTTTGCAAGTCAGGGACTTCGACTTGATGCGGAGGCGATCGGGGTCGCGGATAATGCAGCTTGCGCGAATTGCGCTTCTACATTGGGACGCAAGTTAGATCACAGGCTGATTGCTACTCTTGCTCATCGCTTTTTCGTGCTCGGTTCCTTCCACAAATGCGATTATGGAGCGGCGCCTGTAGTGCAGTTCAATCACCAACAGACGACCGACATCAACATGAGTCAGTGGTTTGAGGATGATTTGCACCTAATCGAGAGAACCATCAACTGAGCTGCACCCGGTTCCGAAGACACCAAGTTAGGTGTTTTATGGAGCAGGAGGTGCGTCATGGAGAGAAGGCAGTTTACGCGGGAGTTCAAGCT
>NZ_JBEPQV010000045.1:0-53394 GCF_040548035.1 Bradyrhizobium sp. LB8.2
CATCGTCGTCTCCAGGTTGGGTGGTATTGCAACCTCAGTCTGGCCTCAGACTTGGTCGCTATCCACTCCCCATGGAATCTTCGCTGCGCTCGCAATGACAGAAAAACTCAACCCCATCCCGCGCTGATGCCGCCATCCACCGTATAGATGACGCCCGATGTATAGCCGGCGCGATCCGACGCCAGGAACGCCATGAGGTCGCCGATCTCGCGGGCATGCGCCGGCCTGCCGAGCGGCAGGCTCTTCTGGAATTCCTTGTAGCGGCTCTCGTCGCCGAACTGGTGCTTTGCCCGCGTCTTCAGCAGGGTGACGTGACGGTCGGTGCCGACCGGGCCGGGATTGATGCCGACCACGCGGATGTTGTCGGCGAGGCTCTTGCCCCCGAGCGCGCGGGTGAAGGCCATCAGCGCGGCATTGCCGGCGCTGCCGCAAATGTAGTTGGCGTCGAACTTCTCGCCGGCGGCGCCGATGTCGTTGACAATGACGCCGCCGCCCTTCGCCTTCATCTGCGCGTAAATCATGCGCGTGAGGTTGATGTAGCCGAACACTTTCAATTCCCAGGCGTGCCGCCAGGTCGCCTCGTCGATCTTGTCGATGGAGCCGCCGGGGATGTCGCCTGCATTGTTGACGAGCACGTCGATGTCGGCGGCCTCCTTCGCCAGCCGCGCCAAATCCTCAGTCTTGCGCAGATCGACAATGCTCGTCGCGGCATCGATCTGATGGGCGGAGCGCAGGCGCTCGGCCAGCGCCTTGAGCTGATCGCCATTGCGGGCGGCGAGGAGGAGATGGCAGCCTTCCTCGGCAAAGGCCTCGGCGGCGGCTGCGCCGATGCCCTTGGACGCACCCGTGATCAGGACGCGCTTGCCACGCAGATGCAGATCCATGGAAGTTACTCGCTCGGTGAGAACAGGATGAAATCAGTAGGCGGTTGGCCGCGCCATGGTCAACATTGCAGTGCAGCGTTGCACTGCCGCCGCGTTTGGTCCATTGCAGTGCGGTCAAAAAACGCGGCGGCTGCCGGACCAATCAAGGACGTTCTCGATGAGCAAGAAGCAATACCGGATCGCGGTCATTCCCGGTGACGGCATCGGCAAGGAAGTGATGCCGGAGGGTCTGCGCGTTCTGGAGACCGCAGCGAAGAAGCACGGGGTGTCTCTTCATTTCGATCATTTCGACTTCTCGTCCTGGGACTATTACGAGAAGCACGGCCAGATGATGCCGGACGATTGGAAGGACAAGATCGGCAAGCACGATGCCATTTACTTCGGTGCGGTCGGCTGGCCGGCCAAGATTCCGGATCACGTCTCGCTGTGGGGTTCACTGATCAAATTCCGCCGCGAGTTCGATCAGTATGTGAATTTGCGTCCGGTGCGGCTGATGCCGGGCGTGCCGTCGCCGCTGGCAAATCGCAAGCCGGGCGAGATCGATTTCTGGGTGGTGCGCGAGAATACCGAGGGCGAATATTCGTCCGTCGGCGGCCGCATGTTCCCGGACACCGACCGCGAGTTCGTGACCCAGCAGACGGTGATGACCCGCATCGGCGTCGATCGCATCCTGAAATTCGCCTTCGAGCTCGCGCAGTCGCGGCCGAAGAAGCACCTGACCTCGGCGACCAAGTCGAACGGCATCTCCATCACCATGCCCTATTGGGACGAGCGCGTGGAGGCGATGGCCAAGAAGTTTCCGGGCGTGAAGTGGGACAAGTACCACATCGACATTTTGACGGCGAACTTCGTGCTGCATCCGGACTGGTTCGACGTCGTGGTCGGCTCCAATTTGTTCGGCGACATCCTGTCCGATCTCGGCCCCGCCTGCACCGGCACCATCGGCATCGCGCCGTCAGGCAACATCAACCCCGAGGGCAATTTCCCGTCGGTGTTCGAGCCGGTGCACGGCTCGGCGCCAGATATCGCGGGCCAGGGAATTGCGAACCCGATCGGTGCGATCTGGTCGGGCGCGATGATGCTCGAGCATCTCGGCGAGAAGGAAGCCGGCAAGTCGATCGTCGATGCGATCGAGCGCACGCTGGCCGAGCGCACGCTCCGCACCAAGGACCTGGGCGGCAATGCTGACACCACGGCTTGCGGCAAGGCAGTCGCGGAGATGGTGGATTAGTTCGATCCGCTAACCGCGGGGTGGCCGTCCCGGCCTTCGCCGGGACGACATAGAGCTACCCCGCGATCTTTTCGATCGCCGCCTGATCCAGCCCAAACTTCTTCCCGGCTTCCAGAATCTCCTGCCAGGTGGTCGGATCAACCGGAATACCTTCCGCCAGACGCTTCTTCTTCGTCTCGCGCTCGGGCTCGCCGGCGATCTTCACCTTGTCGACGCCGGGGGCGGGCGGTGAGCCGGTATGCCAGGCGACGAAGCCCTCGACCTCGCGCGCCAGATTCTCGCCGGTGCCGAGCTTGCCCGGGTCGATGATGATCGAGAGCATGCCGTTGAGGACGTTGTGCTTGCCGTCGGACGGGCCCTTGACCACCTGCCCGCCGGAGAGCGCGCCGCCGAGGATTTCGCACACCAGCGCGAGCCCCGAACCCTTGTGCTCGCCGAACGGCAGGATGGCGCCGTGCGGCGGGATCACGGTGTAGCGCGGATTAGTGGTGGGCTTGCCTTCATTGTCAATGATGGTGCCGGGTTCGAGCTCGACGCCCTTGTTGTGGGCGACACGGGTCTTGCCCTGCGCGATCCTGCTGGTGGCGAAGTCGAGCACGATCGGCTCTTTGCCTCTGCGCGGGATGCCGACGCAGAAGGGGTTGGTGCCGTGGCGCGCATCGCTGCCGCCCCAGGGCGCCACGATCGGGCGCGAGATCACGTTGACGAAGTGAATCGATACCAGCCCGTGGCCGATGCACTGCTCGGCCCAGTGGCCGATGCGGCCGATGTGGTGCGAGTTCGACAGGCCGACGAGACACACGCCGTTGCGCTTGGCGCGCTCGGCCGCCAGCTCCATCGCTTCATGGCCGATCACCTGGCCGTAGCCGGTGAGGCCGTCGAGGGTGAGAAGCGGACCAGTGTCGAGCACGATCTTGACGTGCTGGTTCACGGCGAGGCCGCCCGTGGTGACGCTCTGGACGTAGCGCGGGATCATGCCGACGCCGTGCGAGTCATGTCCCCTGAGGTTGGCCTCGACGAGGTTCGTGGATACGAGCTCGGCCTCGCGGTCCGTGGAGCCGCCGGCCTTGACAATGGCGCGGACGACGTTGGTGAGCGGCTGTGCCTTGATGGTGCGATAGTCGGCCATTGTTGTTGCTCTTATCCTTTCACGATCCGGCGGCAGTGGACCCACGCCGCTTCGATCAGGTTCTCACTTGCTTCCGGCGTGCGGAAGGCCGAATGCGCCGACAGCGTCACGTTCGGAATCTTCGTCAGCGGATGATCGCCGGGCAGGGGTTCGATGTTGAAAACATCGAGGCCGGCATGGCGGATGTGGCCCGACTTCAGCCCGTCGATCATGGCGGTCTCGTCGACGACGGCGGCGCGGGCGGTGTTGATGAGGATGACGCCCGGCTTCATCTTCGCGATCTTCTCGCGGGTGATCATGCCGCGGGTCTCGTCGTTGAGCAGCAGATGCAGTGACACGACATCGGCTCGCGCCAGCAATTCGTCGAGATCGGTGAATTCGACGCCCGGATGGCTCTTGGGCGAGCGGTTCCAGGCAATCACCTTCATGCCGCTGCCCGAGGCAATGCGTGCGACCTCGGCGGCGATACCGCCGAAGCCGATCAGGCCGAGCGTCTTGCCGGTGAGCTGCATGCCATCCTCGCGCAGCCAGTTGCCGCCGCGCATCTCGCGATCCATCATCGCGATGCCTCGCGCCGAGGCCCACATCAGCGCGATCGCGGCTTCCGCGACCGCCGTATCGCCATAGCCCTTGATCAGATGCACGGAGATACCGAGCTCGGCGAGCTCTTCCGGATTCATGTAGCTGCGCGCACCGGTGCCGAGGAACACCACGTGCTTCAGCCCTGCGCACTTCTTCGCGACCTCGGTCGGCAGCGCGGTGTGATCGACGATCGCGATCTCGGCGCCGTCGAGGATCTCAGGATATTGCTCGGGCTTGATGTCGGGATCCCTGTGGATACGCACCTTGGGATCGCCCGGTTGCTCCAGCCGCTCCATGATCACGGCGAGAGCTTCATTGGCGTCGACGAAAACTCCGCGCATGGTTTTCTCCGGTCAGGACGCGACGCCGGCGATCGCCAGCACGGTGTGCATCAATACGTTGGTGCCGGCCGCGCAGTCGGGCTGCGTGGCGTCCTCCAGCTCGTTGTGGCTAATGCCGTCCTTGCAGGGCACGAACACCATCGCCGCCGGCATGACGGTATTGAGGTTGCAGGCGTCGTGGCCGGCGCCCGAGGTGATGCGGCGAGAGGAATAGCCGAGGGTCTTCGCTGCGTTCTCCACCGCTGCAATCAGCTTCGGATCGAAATGCGTCGGCGGCTTGCGCCAGACGAGGTCGATCTTGACCTCGACCTTGCGGCGCGTGGCGATCTCGGCAATGGCAGCGTGCAAATCGCGATCGAGCGCGTCCATGATCGCGCCATCGGCGCTGCGGCAATCCATGGTGAAGGCGATCTCGCCGGGAATGACATTGCGCGAGGGGTTTGCGATCACGGCCTCGCCGATGGTGCCGACAGCCTTCGGCCCGTGCTTGCTGGCGATGGCCTCCATTGCCAGCACGATCTCGGAGAGCGTGGCGAGTGCATCGCGCCGCAACGGCATCGGCGTCGATCCGGCATGGCTCTCGAAGCCGGTAATCTTGCCGTCGTACCAGAGCACACCCTGGCCGGAATCGACCACGCCGATGGTCTTGCTCTCAGCCTCAAGGATCGGACCCTGCTCGATGTGCAACTCGACGAAGCAGCCGAGCTTCTGAAAGCCGACCGGCTTGTCGCCGCGATAGCCGATGCCGTCGAGTGCCTGCCCGACAGTGACGCCTTCGACGTCCTTGCGCGACAGGATGTCATCAGTGGTGAAGTCGCCGACATAGGCTGCGGAGGCCATCATCGCGGGGGCGAAGCGCGAGCCTTCTTCATTGGTCCAATTGACGACGCAGATCGGCGCCTCGGTCTCGATGCCGGCGTCGTTCAGCGTACGGATCACTTCGAGCGCGCCGAGCGTTCCCAGAATGCCGTCATACTTGCCGCCGGTAGGCTGGGTGTCGAGATGCGAGCCGATGCCGACGGGCAGCTTCGACATGTCGCGGCCCTTGCGCAGGCCGAACTGCGAGCCGAGCGCATCGGTGTGCACCTCTAGGCCGGCGTCCTCGCAGGCCTTGCGGAACCAGTCGCGCACCTGCTTGTCCTCCGCGCTCAGCGTCAGCCGCCGCACGCCGCCCTTGGCCGTCGCGCCGAACTGCGCGGTCTCGTGGATGGAGCCCCAGAGGCGGGCGGAATCGATTTGCAAATTGGTGGCGGCTCGGCTCATGCGGTCAGTCTCTCATTTGTCCGGCGCCTGTTTCAATGACGCGCCGGCGCGGGCGCGTCAACTGCGAGGCTGCTCTGCGCAATCTGACATGCAAGCTCTGCGACGCGCTCCACCGCCACGACGTCGGGCGAGGCGAGCCAGCTCGCGGTGAATGTCAGTGGCGCGATTTCGAGATCGGTGTCGAGCAGTTGCAGCCGCCCGTCTGCCAGCTCGCTCTCGACGATGGCGTCGGGAATCACAGCGATGCCGAGGCCCTCGACCGCCATGTGGATGACGGTCGCGAGCGAGGCGGAGGCGTGCAGCCGGATCGGCGGCAGCTCCGGCCGGTCGAACACTTCGCGCACGACCTCATAAGGCCGCGTCTTGCGCGGAAAGGTGATGATCGGAAACCGCGCCAGCTCAGCCCGCGTTACCGGTCCATGGCCGAGGCCGAGCGAGGGGCTGGCGAGAAAGCCGATCGGATAGTCGGCGAGGACGCGATTGTGCACCCCGGAGGCCGAGAGCGGACCGACGACGAAGGCAAGCTCGATCTCTTGCGCAAGCAGGCGCGCGGTGAGGTTCGGCGTGATGTCGACCTCGATCTCCAGCGAGAGGTTCGGATAGACCCCGTTCATGCTCTTCACGAGGCGGGGCAGCCAGGTGTGCACGATGGTTTCGGCAACGCCGAGACGCATCACACCGCGCATCGCCGAGCGGTCGCCGACCTCGGCCAACATCTGGGCGCGCAGGCCGATCAGTTTTTCCGCATACACCATCATCTGCCGGCCGCTCGGCGTCGGCGAAGCCACGCGATGATCGCGGTTGAGGAGCTTCACGCCCATCTCGCGCTCGAGCTGAGCGATTCGCTGGGAGATCGCCGGCTGGGTCGTGTTGAGCCTTGCTGCGGCACCACGGAAGCTGCCGAGCTTCACAACCCAGAGGAACGTCTCGATCGACCTGAAGTCCAGCACTGGAAGGATTTTCCCGATCGATAAACAAAATTTATCGAGAATGATTAGAAACGACGATTAGACTTTATAGCACGCTTGGTGTTGGCTTGTCTTTGTCGAGTTTATAGGCAGGTCGATCACATGACTGTTTTGGTGGCAGTGCAGCAAACTGAAACGCCCGACATGCTTCCGAGCCGCAAGGCGCGGCTTGCCTACCGCGAGGGTCTGGTCGCCTCGACCGCCGGCGTGGCTCCCGGCTTCGTCCAGGGCAATCTGGCGATCCTGCCGGCGGAATATGCCAGCGCCTTTCACCGCTTCTGCCAGCTCAATCCCAAGCCGTGCCCGATCATCGGGATGTCCGAGGTCGGCAGTCCGCACACCCCGGCGCTCGGAGCCGATCTCGATATCCGCACCGACGTGCCGCGCTATCGCGTCTGGCGCGACGGCGAGGTGGTCGACGAGCCGACCGATGTGAAGAAGCATTGGCGCGACGATCTCGTGACCTTCGTGCTCGGCTGCTCGTTCTCGTTCGAAGAGGCGCTGCTCGACGAGGGCATGCCGATCCGCCACATCGAGCACAATGTGCGCGTGCCGATGTATCGCACCAACATCGCCTGCGGCGCCTCCGGTCCTTTCGCCGGTCCCATGGTGGTTTCGATGCGTCCGTTCAAACCGGCGGACGCGATCCGCGCGGTGCAGATCACCTCGCGCTATCCAGCCGTGCACGGCGCGCCCGTGCATCTCGGCCATCCGCATCTGATCGGTATCAAGGACATCGCCAAGCCCGATTACGGCGATCCGGTGCCGGTTGCCGACGATGAGATCCCGGTGTTCTGGGCCTGCGGCGTGACGCCGCAATCGGTCATCAACGCCGCGAAGGTGCCGTTCGCGATCACGCATTCGCCCGGCCTGATGCTGGTGACGGATATCAAGAACAGGACCATGGCCGTGATTTAGTGGGCAGCGTTTGCTGCTTCTTCGGGCTTTACCGCATCCATCAATCGTTTCATTCGATCAGTCGAAATTCAGTAACAGGGGACTTTGCCATGACGATCACTCGCCGCGACGTATTGTTGGGAGCTACCGCTGCAGCCGCGCTGGTGCCGCTGGCAGCGCGCGCGCAGACTTCCGAGGTCGTGATCGGCGTGATCTATCCGTTCTCGGGCGGCAGCGCGCAGCAGGGCGTCGACGCGCAGAAGGCCTATGAGACCGCGCTCGAGGTCATCAACAAGGACACCGATTTCGACTTGCCGCTGGCGAAGGGCGAGGGCCTGCCGGGTCTCGGCGGCGCAAAGGTCCGCCTCGTGTTTGCCGATCACCAGGCCGATCCGCAGAAGGGGCGCGCCGAAGCCGAGCGCCTGATCACGCAGGTGAAGGTCTCCGCCATCATCGGCACCTATCAGAGCGCGGTCGCCGTCACCGTCAGCCAGATCTGCGAGCGCTACCAGATCCCGTTCGTCTCCGCCGACAACTCCTCGCCCAGCCTGCATCGCCGTGGCCTGAAATATTACTTCCGCGCCGCGCCGCACGACGAGATGTATTCGGCCGCGATGTTCGACTTCTTCGATGCCTTGAAAAAGAAGGGCACCAAGATCGAGACGCTGTCGCTGTTCCACGAGGACACCATCTTCGGCACCGATTCCGGCAACGCCCAGGCCAAGATCGCCGGCGAGCGCGGCTACAAGATCGTCACCGACATCAAGTATCGCGCCAACTCGCCCTCGCTCTCGGCCGAGGTGCAGCAGCTCAAGAGCGCCAACGCCGACGTGCTGATGCCGTCGAGCTACACCACCGACGGCATCCTGCTGGTCAAGACCATGGCCGAGCTCGGCTACAAGCCGAATGCGATCGTGGCCCAGGACGCCGGCTTCTCGGAGAAGGCGCTCTATGATGCCGTCGGCGACAAGCTCGAAGGCGTGATCTCGCGCGGCACCTTCTCGCTGGACCTGGCGCAGAAGCGCCCGATGGTCGGCAAGATCAACGAGATGTTCAAGACGCGGTCGGGCAAGGATTTCAACGATCTCACCTCGCGCCAGTTCATGGGCCTGATCATCCTCGCCGACGCCATCAGCCGTGCCAAGTCGACGGACGGCGAGAAGATCCGCGACGCGCTGGCCGCCACCGACATCCCGGGCGAGCAGACCATCATGCCCTGGAAGCGCGTCAAGTTCGACGAGATGGGCCAGAACAACGATGCCGACCCGGTGCTGCTGCAATATGTCGGCGGCAAGTTCGTCACCATCTTCCCGCCGCAGGCCGCGATCGCTGAAGCGATCTGGCCGATGAAGTAAGATTTAGGAAAGCGGGAGCTCAGACGGTAGCTCCCGCCCTCATCCCTGCGCAACGGCGAAGCCGTTGTCGCTGGAGGAGCGGGCGCAGCCCGCGTCTCGAAGGACGAGGGCGGGCCCATCCTTCGAGACGCGCGCAGCGCGCTCCTCAGGATGAGGGCGTAATTCGGGGGACGGACTTTTGACAGCCCAAACCATTATCCAGAGTCTCGCGAGCGGCCTTCTCATGGGTCTGCTCTACGGACTGATCGCCGTCGGCCTCGCGCTGATCTTCGGCCTGATGGACGTCGTGAACTTCGCCCATGGCGAGTTCCTGATGATCGCGATGTATGTGAGCTTCTTCCTGTTCACGTTCTTCGCGATCGACCCCCTGCTGTCGGCGCCGCTGGTGGCTGCCGCGCTGTTCGTGTTCGGAGCTGTGGTCTATCTATTGGTCGTGCGCTTTGCCATGCGGGCCAAGGCCAATGCCGGCATGGTGCAGATCTTCTCGACCTTCGGCCTCGCCATCGTGATGCGCGGCCTCGCGCAGTTCTTTTTCACGCCGGACTATCGCAGCGTTCCGCATTCCTGGCTCGGCGGCAAGACGATCTCAATCGCCGGCATCTTCCTGCCCGAGCCGCAGCTGATGGGCGCGCTGGTCTCGATCCTGGCCTTTGCCGGGCTCTACTTCTTCATCCATCGCACCGATTTCGGCCGCGCGCTGGAAGCTACCCGTGAAGATCCCGGCGCGGTGGCCCTGGTCGGCATCGACAAGAACCGCGTGTTCGCGCTTGGCTGGGGACTTGGTGCCGCGCTGGTCGGCCTCGCCGGAGCGATCATGGCAAGCTTCTTCTATATCTATCCCGACGTCGGCGCGTCCTTTGCGCTGATCGCTTATGTCACGGTGGCGCTCGGCGGCTTCGGCAGCGTGTTCGGCGCTTTCGCCGGCGGCATCATCGTCGGCCTCGTTGAAGCGACCACCGCGCTGGTGCTGCCGCCGTCGCTGAAATCGGTCGGCATCTACGCAGTCTACCTGCTGGTCGTCTTCATCCGGCCGCGCGGCCTGTTCGGGTCGATGTGATGGACAAGAATTTTGCCGTGCGGCGCCGCCGCGACCTCATCATCGCCGCGGTGCTGGCCGGGCTCGCAGCGCTCGCCCCGCTGTTCATCAAGGACGTCTACGTCCAGAACATCCTGATCCTGACCTTGATGTATGCGGCGCTGTCGCAGAGCTGGAACATTCTTTCCGGCTACTGCGGGCAGATTTCGCTGGGACACGCGCTTTATTTCGGGATCGGCGCCTACACCACCGAGCTCCTGTTCACCAAGTTCGGCGTGCTGCCCTGGTTCGGCATGCTCGCCGGCGGCGTGATTGCCGCCCTCATTGCGATGGGGCTCGGCTATCCCTTCTTCCGCCTGCGCGGCCATTACTTCGTGATCGCGACCATCGTCATCGCCGAGATCGGGCTGCTGCTGTTCCAGAACTGGGAATGGGCGGGGGCGGCGATGGGAATCACCATTCAGGTGCGCGGCGACAGCTGGCTGAAATTCCAGTTCATGCGCAGCAAGCTGCCGTACTTCTATTTCGCGCTGGTGCTGTGCAGCCTCGCGTGGTTCGTCACCTGGTGGCTGGAAGACTCCAAATGGGGCTTTTGGTGGCGCGCGGTGAAGGACAATCCGGAAGCGGCCGAGAGCCTCGGGGTCGTCGTGTTCAACTCCAAGATGGG
The DNA here is from genome assembly GCF_040548035.1 of Bradyrhizobium sp. LB8.2. NCBI lineage: Bacteria > Pseudomonadati > Pseudomonadota > Alphaproteobacteria > Hyphomicrobiales > Nitrobacteraceae > Bradyrhizobium > Bradyrhizobium sp. LB8.2. The sequence goes on from NZ_JBEPQV010000045.1 coordinate 10,354, forward strand.
CGCGGCCGCCGTCTCCGCTTTCCTCGTTGCCATCGGCGGCGCCTTCTATGCGCAGTTTCTCGCCTATATCGATCCTGAGAGCGTCATGGGCTTCCAGTTCTCGCTGCTGATGGCGCTGCCGGCAGTGCTTGGTGGCATCGGTACTCTCTGGGGCCCGGTGCTTGGCGCGGCCATCCTGATCCCGATGACGGAGCTGACGCGCTCCTATATCGGCGGCTCCGGGCGCGGCGTCGATCTGATCGTCTATGGCGGGCTGATCGTGGCGATCTCGCTGGCTCTGCCGCAGGGGCTGGTCAGTCTGTTCTCCCGTTCTAAAGCGAAGGGAGCCTCGCGATGACCGCGCTCCTTGAAACCCGCGGCGTCTGGCAACGTTTTGGCGGCCTCGTCGCCAACAGCGACGTCTCGATTTCGGTCGGCCGCGGCGAGATCGTGGGCCTGATCGGCCCCAACGGTGCCGGCAAGTCGACGCTGTTCAATCTGATCGCCGGCGTGTTGCCGCCGACTCAAGGCTCGATCTGGTTCGACGGCGAGGACGTCACCAAGATGCCCGCGGCCGAGCGCTGTCAGCGCGGCGTCGGGCGCACGTTCCAGGTGGTCAGGAGCTTTGAGACCATGACTGTCATCGACAACGTCATCGTCGGTGCTCTCGTGCGTAACACCGTGATGCGCGTGGCGCGCCGCAAGGCGTATGAGGTGCTGGAGTTCACCGGCCTTGCCGCGCGTGCCGACGTGCTGGCGAGCGACCTCGTGCCGGCCGAGAAGCGCCGTCTCGAAGTCGCCCGTGCGCTGGCGACCGAACCGAAGCTGCTGCTGCTCGACGAAGTCCTCACCGGCCTCACGCCGACCGAGGCGCAGACCGGTGTCGCCCTGGTGCGCAAGGTGCGCGATGCCGGCATCACCGTGCTGATGGTCGAGCATGTCATGGAGATCGTGATGCCGCTGGTCGATCGCGCCATCGTGCTCGACCTCGGCAAGGTGCTGGTCGAGGGCAAGCCCACCGAGGTCGTCCGCGATCCCAAGGTGATCAGCGCTTATCTGGGAGATCGTCATGCTGTCGGTGCGTGAAGTCACGACCGCCTATCAGGGCCTGGTCGCGATCTCCGCGATCTCGATCGAAGTCCAGAAGGGCGAGATCGTCTGCGTCGCGGGCGCCAACGGCGCGGGCAAGTCGACGCTGCTGAAATCCATCGCCGGCGCCGAGCGCCCGCGCTCGGGCACCGTGACGTTTGACGGCAAGCGGCTCGACGGCATGGCGCAGCACCACATCACGGCCACCGGCATCGCCTACGTGCCGGAGAACCGCCGCCTGTTTCCGCGCCTCTCCGTGCGCGACAATCTGCGCCTCGGCAGTTATCTCTATCGTGGCGAGGCCGATCGTGAGAGTCCGCTCGATCTCGTCTTCAAGCTGTTCCCGCGCCTGTCCGAACGCCTCGAGCAGCGCGCCGAGACGCTCTCCGGCGGCGAGCAGCAAATGCTCGCGATCGGCCGCGCGTTGATGACGCGCCCGCGGCTGCTGATGCTGGACGAGCCTTCACAGGGCATCATGCCGAAGCTGGTCGACGAAATCTTCCAGGCCGTGAAGCGCATCCGCGACGCCGGCATGACCGTGCTAATCGTCGAGCAGCGCATGGCGGAGTGCCTTGAGATCGCCGACCGCGCCTACATCCTGCAAACCGGCCGCGTGCTGATGCAGGGCGCAGCAAGCGAGATCAGAGGCAATCCGGATGTGCGCAAGGCATATCTGGGGCTGTAACTAGACTGCCACCACAATCTCTACCGTCATTCTGAGGTGCGCGCCCTTCGCGCGCCTCGAAGGATGCGCCGCGAACGCCTCTAGCCCATCCTTCGAGGCTTCACCTTGCGATGCATTGCATCACAAGGCTCGCGCCTCAGGATGACGGCGGAGTATGCGGTGAGCGCCCGTGCTCATGCCCATGCTCCGGCAGCTTCACCCCGAACACTTTCACCAGATCCTCCACCTGCTCCGGCGACAGATAGCGCGGGTTCATCCCGCGCAGCAGCAGATACAGCTTCGCCGTCTCCTCCAGCTCCTCCGTTGCGAACACCGCGGCCTCCAGCGTGTCGCCTGATACCACCGGGCCGTGATTGGCGAGCAGCACGGATGAATATTCCCCCGCCAGCCCCTTGATGGCATCCGCGACCTCGGGATCGCCAGGGCGGTAATAGGGCACGAGCGCGGTGGCGCCGCATTTCATCAGATAATAGGCCGTCATCGGCGGCAGCACGGCACGCGGGTCGATCTCGGGGAGCATCGACAGCGCGACGGAGTGGGTAGAATGCAGATGCACGATTGCCCTTGCGCTCCCGCGCGTGGCGTAGAGCGCAGTGTGCAGCGGAACTTCCTTGGTCGGCGCATCGCCCGAAACCAGCCGGCCCTGCTCGTCCAGCCGCGACAGTTTTGCGGGATCGAGAAAGCCGAGCGAGGCGTTGGTCGGCGTCACCAGCCAGCCGCCGCCGTCCAGCCTGATGCTGATATTGCCGGAGGAGCCGGGCGTCAGCCCGCGCTCGAACAGGGACCGTCCGAAGCGGCAAATGTCTTCGCGCAGCCTTGTCTCGTTGCTCATGGCCGTCATGTCCGTTTGTCTCACGCTTTGGCAGCGCGGCCAAGCCGTGTTATTCGGTTGCCAAGCTGCCGCAAGGGCGGCCGTCCGGGAAACGTTCGCAAGGATGAGTTGCATGTCCGCCTCCACGTCACAGAATCAGCGCATCGCCGTCGTCGGGCTCGGCTCGATGGGGTTTGGCATGGCGACCTCGCTAAAACGCGCCGGACATATTGTCACCGGCTGCGACGTCTCGGCCGATGCGGTGGCGCGTTTCGTGACGGACGGCGGCGCAGGCGCCAAGACGCCGGCCGAAGCTGCCAAGGACGCCGATATCGTCGTCAGTGTCGTCGTCAATGCCGCGCAGACCGAGACCATCCTGTTCGGCAAGGACGGCGTCGCCGAAGCCATGCCCGTGGACAGCGTCTTCCTGTCGTCCGCGACCATGGATCCCGACGTGGCGCGGCGCCTTGCCAAGCAGTTGGAGGCGACCGGCCGGCACTATCTGGATGCGCCGATCTCCGGCGGGGCGCAGCGCGCCGCGCAAGGCGAGCTGACGATTCTCGCCTCCGGCAGTCCGGCTGCGTTTGAGAAAGCGCGGCCTGCGCTCGATGCCATGGCCGCAAAGCTCTACGAGCTTGGCGATGCCGCAGGCCAAGGCGCCGCCTTCAAGATGATCAACCAGTTGCTCGCCGGCGTGCATATCGCCGCCGCCAGCGAGGCGATCGCGTTCGCGGCCAAGCAGGGGCTCGACATCCGCAAGGTTTATGAGGTGATCACGGCGTCCGCCGGGAATTCATGGATGTTCGAGAACCGCATGCCGCACGTGCTCGACGGCGATTACACGCCGCGCAGTGCGGTCGAGATCTTCGTCAAGGACCTCGGCATCATCCAGGACATGGCGCGCAGCGCCAGATTCCCGGTGCCGGTCTCCGCTGCCGCGCTCCAGATGTTCTTGATGACGGCAGCCGCCGGCATGGGCCGCGACGACGACGCGTCGGTGGCGCGGATGTATGCAAAGGTCACCGGCGTCAAGCTCCCCGGCGACAAGTAGACAAGAGGACTCCAATGCCCCGTTTTGCCGCCAATCTCTCGATGATGTTCACCGAGGTGCCGTTCCTCGACCGCTTCGATGTCGCAGCCCAAGCCGGCTTCACCGCCGTCGAGTTTCTCTTTCCCTACGAGCATCCGGCCGAAGCGGTCGGCGAGCGGCTCAAGCGCAATGGCCTGACGCAGGCGCTGTTCAACCTGCCGCCGGGCGACTGGAATGCCGGCGAGAAGGGTTTTGCCGCACTCCCCTCGCGCTTCGCCGAGCTCAAGCAAAGCCTGGAGACCGCGCTGCCTTACGCCAAGGCGACCGGCGTCAAGCGGCTGCATTTGATGGCCGGCATCGCCAACCGTGGCGAGCGCGTCGCCATCGAGGCGTTCTACAAATCGGTGGCGTGGGCCGCCGAGTTCTTTGCGCCGCACGGCATCGACATCGTGCTCGAGCCGATCAATGCGCGCAATGTGCCCGGCTACTTCCTCAATGATTTCGGTTTCGCGCGGGACCTGATCGACGAGTTGAGGATTTCGAACCTGAAGCTCCAGTTCGATATCTATCACTGCCAGATCATCCATGGCGACGTCACGATGCGGCTGCGCGAGATGATGCCGATCATCGGCCACGTCCAGATCGCCAGCATCCCCTCGCGCAACGAGCCTGACGGCGAGGAGCTGAACTATCCGTTCCTGTTCACCGAACTCGACCGGCTCGGCTACACCGGCTTCGTCGGCTGTGAATATAATCCGCGCGGCAAGACCACGGACGGTCTTGCCTGGTTCCAGCCCTATGCCGGAGTGAAGCCGTGACACTTGCACTGGGCTGCATCGCCGACGACTACACCGGCGCCTCCGATCTCGCCAACACGCTGACACGCGCGGGCCTGCGCACCGTCCAGACCATCGGCGTTCCCGCGGACGATCTCGCGCTGCCCGAGGTGGACGCCGTCGTGGTGTCCTTGAAGAGCCGCTCGATCGAAGCCGGTCTTGCCGTATCGCGCTCGCGCGCGGCCGAGACATGGCTGCGCAGCCGCGGCGCGAGTCATGTGCTGTTCAAGATCTGCTCTACTTTCGATTCCACGGATGCCGGCAATATCGGCCCGGTGATGGACGCGCTGCGCGCCGATGGCGGCGAGTCGGTGGTGCTGGTGACGCCGGCGTTTCCGGAAACCGGCCGCACCGTTTACCAGGGCAATCTGTTCGTCGGCGCCGTGCCGCTGAACGAGAGCCCGCTGAAGGACCATCCGCTCAACCCGATGCACGATTCCAACCTGGTGCGCGTTCTGGCGCGTCAGAGCGGGACGCAGATCGGCCTCGTCGACCTCGCCACGGTCACCCGCGGCGCAGATGCCGTGCGGGCGCGGCTGGCCGAGCTCGCCGGCAAGGGCGTTGGCGCGGCGATCATCGACGCCGTCTTCGACCGCGACCTCGAGGCCATCGGCCTCGTCGCTGCCGAACACCGGCTGTCGGTCGGTGCCTCCGGCATCGGCCTTGGCCTGGCGCGCGCGCTGGTCTCGACAGGCAAGGTCAAATCGGCAGCGGCCAGCAGCGGCGCCGGCGCCACGGTCGGCGGATCCGCGGCCTGCCTTGCCGGAAGCTGCTCGCAGGCGACGCTTCAGCAGATCGCGAATGCCGAGCGTGTCATGCCGGTGTTACATCTCGATCCGGACCGTATTACTACGGGCGAGGACGAGGCGCAGCGTGCGCTGGCCTGGGCGAAGCCGCGACTCGCCGACGGTCCGGTCCTGATTGCATCGAGCTCGACGCCGGACCAGGTCGCAGCGCTCCAGGCGCGCCACGGCCGCGACGCGGCCGGTCACGCCATCGAGCAGGCCATGGCCGATATCGCCGAGGGGCTGGTGCATGCCGGCGTCAAGCGCCTGGTCGTTGCCGGCGGGGAGACATCGGGCGCCGTGGTCGACCGGCTAAAGATTCCTGGATTTCTCGTCGGAGTAGAGATCGCGGCGGGCGTCCCGGTGCTGCGCGCGGTCGGTGCTGAAAAAGGCGACATGTTGCTTGCTTTGAAGTCCGGAAATTTCGGCGGCGCGGCGTTTTTCACGGACGCGCTTGGGCTCATGCGCTGAGCGCAGGGCATTTTTAGCGTCATGTTCACTTGTTTCGGGCTTCCGTACTCGTACGGAGTCGTAATTAACGTCTGCTCAGGTGCTCTGGTGTTGGATGTCGGTGCTGCTCCCTTTGGTTGATTCGTAGAACTTCCGGACGCCCCGCCGCGCCAGCACAAAGAGACCCGATTATGCTCGCCACCATTTCCATCCGCGCCAAGATCATCAGTGTCGTGGCGCTCCTGCTGGTCGCAATGACCGGCATGGGTCTGCTCGCCGTCATGAAGATGCGGTCGATGAACGCCAATACGGTCGACATCACCACGAGCTGGCTGCCGAGCGTGCGGGTGCTCGGCGATCTGCGCGCCGGCGTGATCACCTACCGCAACGTGATCCGCGAGCACATGCTGTCGGAGACTCTCGAAGAGAAGCTCGCGTCGGAGAAGACGCTTGCGACGGTGGTCGAGGCCAACACCAAGTTCCGTCAGGTCTACGAGCCCATGATTACCTCGCCTGAAGAGCGGGCGATGTACAGCGAGTGGTCCAAGCTGTGGGACGAGTACAAGAAGGGCACCCAGGAAGTCATGGCGCTCTCACGCAAGGAGGCCGGCAAGGTCCCGCACGAGGCGCATGAGCTGAACACCAAGACCGTCAACAAGATTGGACTGCAAGCCGATGAGGTCTTGCGCAAGGACATCGAGCTCAACACCAAGGGCGGCGACCAGGCCGCCCAGGATGCCGCCAACAGCTATTCCTTTGCTTTCATGCTGGTCTCGATCATTCTAGGCGCTGCGGTCGTCATCGGCACCGGCGTCGGCTTCTATCTCGTCCATGACGTATCGAGCGGCATCAACTCGATCACCGAGCCGATGCAGGCGCTTGGCAAGGGCGAGCTTTCCGCCGAAGTCCCGCATCGCGGCGAGAAGACGGAAATCGGTGCCATGGCCGACGTGCTCCAGATATTCAAGGAAGCGTTGATCGCCAAGAAGTCCGCCGACGAGGCCGCGGCCGCCGATGCCGAAGCCAAGATCGAGCGCGGCCGCCGCGTCGACAACGTCACCCGCGAATTCGAAACCATGATCGGCGAGATCGTGCAGACCGTGTCGTCGGCCTCGACCCAGCTCGAAGCCTCGGCCTCGACGCTGACCTCGACCGCCGACCGCTCGCAGCGGCTGGCGACCACGGTTGCCGCCGCTTCGGAAGAAGCCTCGACCAACGTGCAGTCGGTGGCCTCGGCGACCGAGGAGATGGCTTCATCGGTGGGCGAGATCAGCCGTCAGGTGCAGGAATCGGCGCGGATGGCGGGCGATGCCGTCGGCCAGGCCCGCGCCACCACCGAGCGCGTCAGCGAGCTCTCAAAGGCTGCCTCGCGCATTGGCGACGTCGTCGAGCTGATCAACACCATCGCCGGCCAGACCAACCTTCTGGCGCTGAACGCGACCATCGAAGCCGCCCGTGCCGGCGAAGCCGGCCGCGGCTTCGCCGTGGTGGCCTCCGAGGTGAAGGCGCTCGCAGAACAGACCGCGAAGGCGACCGGCGAGATCGGCCAGCAGATCGCCGGCATCCAGGCGGCGACCAACGACTCGGTCGGCGCCATCAAGGAGATCTCCTCGACCATCGAGCGTTTGTCGGAGATCTCCTCGGCGATTGCGGCCGCGGTGGAAGAGCAGGGCGCTGCGACCCAGGAAATCGCCCGCAACGTCCAGCAGGCCGCCCAGGGCACCCAGCAGGTTTCGTCCAACATCACCGACGTGCAGCGCGGCGCGACCGAAACCGGCTCGGCGTCCTCGCAGGTGCTGTCGGCAGCGCAGATGCTGTCCAACGACTCGGGCCGGCTCAAGACCGAGGTCAGCAAGTTCCTGACCAACGTTCGCGCGGCGTAGGCCGGGCAGGCACGGAATTCCTGAAAGCGGCGTCTTCGGGCGCCGCTTTTTTACGCGCAGGAAAGCGGCTTCTGTCGCCTTTCGGGCGCGAGCTGCATATCTGGAATGCTGTTTCGCAGTGCAATAGCGCGGAATTGACCGCACGTGACGCAGCGTCGTTGGCCATTTGGGCGGTCTTCAGGTAAATCAGCCATGGAACCCGCGGGGGCGGTGTTTCCTGTCCCTGATTTGGAATTGCCTGGCGAATGATTGCTCTGGTTCGTATTGCCCTGAGCCGGCCCTACACGTTTGTCGTGCTCGCGCTCCTGCTTCTGATCATCGGCCCGCTGGCGGCGCTGCGGACGCCGACCGACATCTTTCCGGACATCCGCATCCCCGTGATCGGCGTGGTCTGGCAGTACACCGGCCTGCCGCCCGACCAGATGTCCGGCCGCATCACGACGCCATTCCAGCGCGCGCTGACCACGACGGTCAACGACATCGAGCACATCACCGCCAACTCCTACAACGGCTTTGGCATCATCAAGATCTTCTTTCAGCCGAACGTCGATATCCGCACTGCCAACGCGCAGGTCACGGCGATCTCGCAGACGCTGATCAAGCAGATGCCGCCGGGCGCGACGCCGCCCTTGATCCTGAACTACTCCGCCTCGACCGTGCCGATCATCCAGGTGGCGCTGTCGGGTGACGGCCTCACCGAGCAGAACCTTGCCGATATCGGCATCAACCAGCTCCGCACCCCGCTGGTCACAGTGCCCGGCGCAGCGATCCCCTATCCGTTCGGCGGCAAGCAGCGCCAGGTCCAGATCGACCTCGACCCGACCGCGCTCCAGGCTCGCGGTCTCTCCGGCCAGGACGTCGCCAACGCACTTGCAGCCCAGAACCTGATCACGCCGGTCGGAACGCAGAAGATCGGCCAGTTCGAGTACATCATCCAGCTCAACAACTCGCCGCTGAAAATCGACGAGCTCGGCAATCTGCCGATCCGGACCGTCAACGGTGCGATGGTGTATGTGCGCGACGTCGCGACCGTGCGTGACGGCAACCCGCCGCAGACCAACATCGTCCATGTCGACGGCAACCGCTCAGTGCTGATGATGGTGCTGAAGGCGGGCGCGACCTCGACGCTCGACATCATCGCGGGCATCAAGCAGAAGGTGATCGACGTCAAGGATCAGCTGCCGGACGCGCTCAAGATCGGCTTCATCGGTGATCAATCGGTGTTCGTCCGCGGCGCCATCGAAGGCGTCGCGTTCGAAGGCGTGATCGCGGCGCTGCTCACCAGCGTCATGATCCTGCTGTTCCTCGGCAGCTGGCGCTCGACCGTCATCATCGCGGTCTCGATCCCGCTCTCCGTTCTCGGCGCCATCATCATGCTGTCGGCGATCGGCGAGACGCTGAACATCATGACGCTCGGCGGCCTGGCGCTCGCGGTCGGCATCCTCGTCGACGACGCCACCGTGACCATCGAGAACATCAATTATCATCTGGAGCAGGGCAAGCCCGTCGAGCAGTCGATCCTCGACGGCGCCAACCAGATCGTGACGCCGGCCTTCGTCTCGCTGCTCTGCATCTGCATCGTGTTCGTGCCGATGTTCTTCCTCACCGGCGTGGCGCGCTTCCTGTTCGTGCCGATGGCGGAAGCGGTGATGTTCGCGATGATCTGGTCGTTCCTGCTGTCGCGCACGCTCGTGCCGACCATGGCCAATTATCTGTTGCAGCCACATGTGCATCACGAGGGCGCGCCGCCGAAGTCGCGCAATCCGCTGGTGTGGTTGCAGCGCGGCTTCGAGGCTCGCTTCGAACGCATTCGCAGCGGCTACCACAATTTCCTCGGGCTCGCGCTGGCACATCGCCCGGTGTTCGTGATCGGCTTCCTCTGCGTGGTCGGCGCGTCCTTCGCGCTGGTGCCGTTCCTCGGGCGCAATTTCTTCCCTGCGGTCGATGCCGGCAACATCCTGATGCACGTCCGCACCCAGGTCGGCACCCGAGTCGAGGAGACCGCCAACCAGCTCGCCGACGTGCAGAAGGCGATCCGCAAGCTGATCCCGAGCGAGATCGAAACGCTGACCGACAACATCGGCATGCCAATCTCCGGCATCAACATGACCTACAACAATACCGGCGTGATCGGCCCGCAGGACGGCGACATCCAGATCAAGCTGAAAGAGGGCCACAAGCCGACCGAGGAGCATGTCCGCGTGCTGCGTGAGCAATTGCCGCGGCTGTTCCCCGGGGTCAGCTTCGCCTTCCTGCCCGCCGACATCGTCAGCCAGATTCTGAACTTCGGTGCGCCGGCGCCAATCGACCTCCAGATCCGCGGCGCCAATCTCAGCGCCAACTTTGCCTACGCAAACACGCTCCTGGCCAGGGTGCGGCGGATTCCCGGCGTCGCGGATGCGCGCATCCAGCAGTCGCCGAACAATCCGACCTTCAACATCGATGTTGATCGCACCCGCGCGCAATATGTCGGCCTGACCGAGCGCGACGTCACCAATAGTCTCGTGGTCAACCTTGCCGGCTCCTCGCAGGTGGCGCCGACCTACTACCTCAATCCGGATAACGGCGTGTCCTATTCGATCGTGATGCAGACGCCGCAATACCAGATGGATTCGCTTAGCGCGCTGCAGACGTTGCCGATCACGGCCGCCGGCAATTCGCAGTCGCCGATCCTGGGCGGCATCGCCGACATCAAGCGCTCGGCGTCAAGCGCCGTGGTCTCGCAATACGACATCCAGTCGATGGTGCAGATCTTCGCCACGACCTCGGGTCGTGATCTCGGTGCGGTTGCCGTCGACATCCGGCAGGCGATCGCCGACACCGCAAAGGAGGTGCCGAAAGGCTCTTCCGTGGTGCTGCTCGGCCAGGTGCAGACCATGAACAGCGCCTTCACCGGCCTCTTGTTCGGCCTGCTCGGGGCGGTCGTGCTGATCTACTTCCTGATCGTCGTGAACTTCCAGTCCTGGTCCGATCCCTTCGTGATCATCACGGCGCTGCCGGCCGCGCTCGCCGGCATCGTCTGGATGCTGTTCGCGACCGAAACGACGCTGTCGGTGCCGGCGCTGACCGGCGCCATCATGTGCATGGGCGTCGCCACCGCCAACAGCGTGCTCGTGATCTCATTCGCCCGCGAGCGCTACGAGGAGCTTGGCGATCCCATCGCAGCCGCGCTCGAAGCCGGCGTCGTCCGGTTCCGCCCGGTGCTGATGACTGCACTCGCCATGATCATCGGCATGGCGCCGATGGCCCTGGGGCTGGGCGAGGGCGGCGAGCAGAATGCGCCGCTCGGCCGCGCCGTGATCGGCGGCCTGATCTTTGCGACCTTCGCCACCCTGATGTTTGTTCCCGTGGTGTTCAGTATGGTACACAAGAAGCAAGGCGCCAAAGCCGCCGCCTCCCTGGAGACCCCGCATGTCGCCCACTGAACCCCGCTCCCCGGTATCGCACCGGAAACTGGGCATTTTTGGCGTGGTGGCGCTGATTGCGGCAGGCCTCGTGGTCGGCACCGGCATTCGCGCGCGCGAGGAGCAGGGCTCCAAGCTGAAGGAGTGGACCGACGAACAGGCCGTTCCCAGCGTCGCGGTGACGCTACCCAACGCCAAGGCCCTCCACGCCAGCCTCGATCTGCCGGGCCGGTTGGAAGCCTATTCCCGCGCACCGATTTTCGCGCGCGTATCGGGTTACCTGAAGAGCTGGAGCGCCGACATCGGCGCGCGCGTCAAGGCCGGTCAGGTGATCGCCGAGATCGAGGCACCCGACCTCGATCAGCAGCTCTTGCAGGCCCGCGCCGACCTCGCCAGCCAACAGGCCAGCGCCAGGCTGTCGGAGGCGACGCTCAACCGCCGCAAGACGCTGGTCGCATCCAACTTCGTCTCGGCGCAGGAAATCGACGAGCGCACCGCCGATCTCTCCAACAAGAACGCCGCCGTGCATTCGGGGCAGGCCAACGTCGAGCGGCTCGAGGCGCTCGCAGGCTACAAGAAGATCACCGTGCCATTCGACGGCGTCGTCACCGCGCGCGATACCGACGTCGGAGCGCTGATCAACGCGGGCGGCGGCTCGGGTCCGGCGATGTTCGTGGTTTCCGACATCACCAAGCTGCGCGTCTACGTCAACGTTCCCCAAAATTACGTGCCCGCGATCAAGATGGGCGCCAAGGCCGGCATCGTGCTGCCGGAGTATCCGAACCGGACCTTCCAGGCGACGGTGGAGGCTTCTTCGCAAGCCGTCGACGTCGCCTCCGGCACGACGCGCATGCAGCTTGGTCTCGACAATTCCTCGGGCGAGCTGATGCCCGGCGGTTACGCCAGCGTCAAGCTCAGCCTGCAGCGCGACTCCGCGCCGCTCAGCATTCCCGCCAGCGCGCTGATCTTCAACAGCAGCGGCCTGCGCGTCGCGACTGTCGGTGTCGACGACAAGGTCCTGTTCAAGCCCGTGACCATCGCGCGCGACCTCGGCCGCGAGATCGAGCTCGCCTCAGGAATTGCAGCGGATGACCGCGTCATCACCGCACCGCCGGACGGACTTTCCGACGGCGACCTGGTCCGCGTGACCGGCGCCGGCGCCAAGGGCAAGCCGGCGACGGCGTCGGAGAAGCAGGCGCCGAAGGGGTAGCTTCGATTTCGTGGGGTGCGCACGGCGCAAGAGCGCCTTTGCCTACCCTACGAGAGTTACGCCACCCTCCACTCCGGCACGCCATCCGCGGCGGCCATCGTGATCTCGCCCAGCGAACCCACCGGCGTTCGATCCATGTCGAGCAGATGCGCCAGCTTGGCGCCGTCGCCCGCCGGTATCCGCGCCAGCGTGCGCCGGTCATCTTCCGTCCGCAGCATCACCACGCCGTGCTCGACATCGCCGCCGCGGCCATAGAGCACCGTGAAGCTCTCGACCTTGCCCCTGCCTGTGACGTCCGTGACGAACTCCGGCACCGCGCGCTTGTTGCTGTCGGCCTCCGCCTGCACGCTGGTCTCCTGTGCCAATGCCTCGCGCGGCGGCACCTTCGACACCACCAGCGCATGGTGCTTGGTGACGAAGCCGCCCTGGCCGTAGAGCAGGCCGAGTTTTGCGCCGTTGCGCACACGCCGCACCATCGCGCAGGCTGCATGCGTCATGTAGGTGTTGAGCGGCGCGCCGAAGAAGGTGAGGCCGCCGGTCACGGTCGGCTGTACGTCGGGGCCTAAACCCAGCGTCCGCCGCGCCATCTTGGGCACGCACGGGAAGCAGCTGTACAGTTCGATCGCGTCGAACTTCTTGCCGTCGCCGCCGACGAGGTCCATCGCGGCTTTCAGCACCGCATTCTGCGGATGGCTCTCGTAAAACTGGTCGCGCAGGAGATAGTCGCGCGGTTCTTCCGCAGAGGCGCCGCCGAGCGGGTAGACCAGCTTGTCTTCGGCAATGCCGGCCGCGCGAGCCCTGGCGAGGCTGGTGAGCAGCAGCGCACCGCCCATGTTGACGCTGGGGTTGGCAACCATGAGCTTGTTGTAGGGCCACGCGATGAGACGATTGTCCGCCGTCGGCGTCGTGATCTCGTCCGGCGCGTAGCGCCGCTTGAGCCAGGCGTTGGGATTTTGCGCCGCGGCCTCGGAATAGCGCGACCATAGCGTGCCGGACTCTGCCATGGCTTCGCGCGGCGTCTGGCCCCAATGCGCGGAGGAGGCGGTCTCATAGAACGGGTATACGGTGACGGGGCGGAACACACCGAGCTTCACGGCCAACGGCTTCTGGAACGCCGCGCCGCGCTTCGGCTCCTCGACGTCATGGGCGAACGGCGTCCAGGGCAGCTTGGCCCCGGCGCGCTCGGCCTTGGTCGCGGTCGACTGCGCCTCCGCGCCGCAGACCGCGGCCACCGTGCATTCGCCGCGCGCGATGCGCTTTGCTGCCTCGTGGACGTAGCGGATCGGGCTTTCGCCGCCGACCGGGCCGTAATAGCAATGCGCCGGCGTGATGCCGAGTTGTTTCGCCAGCAGCTGCTCCGGATCGCGATAACGCCAGCTCAGGAAGTTGACGACGTCGAGCGATTGCACCTCGCCGAGCAGTTTGGCGCCGGCGTCCTGTTCGGCACGTCGCAGCGCCTGTTCGAGCAGATCAAGCGGCTCGAGGCCGTCGGTGATCTCCTTGGGGCGATCGACGATCTCGCCGATGCCGACGATGACGGGGATGCGGTTTGGGGGGATAGAGGAGTTCGTCATTTCTGTTTGCTTCACGTTTCAGATCTTGGGCACGCCGTCGTCCTTCGAGGCCTTCGCTGCGCTACGGCACCTCAGGATGACGGCTACAGATACCGCGTCATCCTGAGGTGCGAGCCGAGCGGCGCGTGCGCCGCCGGGCGAGCCTCGAAGGATGGGCCGCGGGCAATCACTCCGCCACCAGCGCATTCATGTGCTCGACGGCTTCGGCAAACTCTTCCTTGAACTCCTGCACCACGGCGCCTGCGGATTTCACGCTGTCGATCAGGCCGACGCCCTGGCCGACGAAATAGCTGACGAGATCCCGCGCCCTCGCGTTGCCGCTCGCCGCGGCGCGGTCGATCGAGTTGAAGGCGTCGCGGCTGACGATGCTTTGTAGCGGCATCGGCAATGCGCCGGGGCTCTCGGGTGCGCGATCCCAGGCGTCGGTCCAGACCGAGCGGAGTTGTCGGGCCGGCTTTCCCGTACGCCCTTTCGAGCGGATCGCATCGCGCGATGATGCGGCGATCATCTTCTCACGAAAGATTTCCGTGGTCTCGGCCTCGACGGTGGCAAGCCACACCGAGCCGGTCCAGGCGCCGGCCGCACCCATGGCCATGCAGGCCGCCATCTGCCGTCCGGTCATGATGCCGCCGGCGGCCAGCACCGGCACGTCGCGGATCGGCTTGATCGTCTTGATCACCTCCGGCACCAGCACCATGGTGGAGACCTCGCCGCAATGGCCGCCCGCTTCGGTGCCCTGGACCACGAGGATATCGACGCCGGCCGCGACCTGTCGTAGCGCATGCTCCTTGGCGCCGACCAGAGCGGCAACCGGCACGCCGTGCTTCCTGCCCATCTCGATCATGGCCTTCGGCGGCACGCCCAGGGCATTGGCGATCAGGCGAATCGGGTGGTTGAACGAGACCTCCAGCAGCTCCAACGCGGTCCTGGCATCGAATGGCTGCGGCTGGTCGTCAGCCACCTCAGTGGTCGTGAGTTCGATGCCGTATTTCTTCAGGAGATCGCGCGTGTAGTTGCGATGCTCCTGCGGCACGCGTGCTTCAAGGCTCTTCCAGGTGACGTCCTTCTCACCCGCGGTCGAAATGTTTTCCGGGATCAGCACGTCGACACCGTAAGGCTTGCCCTCAACGTGGTCGTCGATCCATTTCAGCTCGCGTTCGAGGGTATCAGGCGTGTGCACGGTCGCACCTAACACGCCAAAGCCGCCGGCGCGGCTGACGGCGGCGACGACATCGCGGCAATGGCTGAAGGCGAGCAGCGGGAACTCGATGCCCAGCATATCGCAGATCGGCGATTTCATCGTTCCCTCCCGGCGGCCTCGCGTTGCTGTTGTTGCATTCTGCAGCGAAGACCACTCGACGCTAGCCCATCGTCGTCCGCGATGCCACGCCGGATTCGGCCACGCATCTTGCGCGCAGGCGCCGCGCGGCAGACGAGCCATTCCGCTGTACAAAATAAGCAGATCAGAGCCGGCCGATTTGCCTCTTGCGCTTTCGGATGCGCGAGCGAATGCTGGCCCACAACAACAGAAAAGGGAGCGCCAGTCGATGTCGCCAGCGCAAGCGAATCCGTCTCCGACCACGGAATCCTACGACGTGATCGTCGTCGGCGCGGGCTTCGCCGGCATGTACATGCTGCACCGCTTGCGCGGGCTCGGTTTCTCGGCGCGAGTCTACGAGCAGGGCGGCGGCGTCGGCGGCACCTGGTACTGGAATCGCTATCCCGGTGCGCGTTGCGACGTCGAGAGCATGCAATATTCCTATTCGTTCTCGGAAGAACTCCAGCAGGAATGGGACTGGAGCGAGCGCTACGCATCGCAGCCGGAGATTTTGAAATACGTCGACCACGTCGCTGACCGGTTTGATCTGCGCCGGGACATCCAGTTCAACACCAACGTCGAGCGCGCGATGTTCGACGAACATGCGAGGTGCTGGGCGGTGACGACGTCCGACGGCAAAACGGTTCAGGCGCAATTCGTCGTGCTCGCGACCGGCTGTCTCTCGAATGCGCGCAAGCCCGACATCAAGGGTCTCGATAACTTCAAAGGTCCCGTCTATCACACCGGCAATTGGCCGCACGAAGACGTTGATTTCACCGGCTTGCGCGTCGGCCTGATCGGAACGGGATCGTCAGGCATTCAGTCGGCGCCCGTCATCGCCGAACAGGCAAAACATCTGACAGTGTTTCAGCGCACTGCGAATTTTTCCATTCCCGCCCGCAATGCCGCGTTGACCGACCAGGAGCGCAACACGTTCCGCAAGAATTATCCCGAGATCCGCCGCTTCGCCCGCGAAGTCGCGCGCAACGGTATTTTCGCCGAGCAGCCCGACCGCGGCGCGCTCGATGATAGCGACGATGTCAGGCGCGAAAAATACGCGGCGCGCTGGGAGCGCGGTGGTCTCACCTTCATGTATGCCTACAACAATCTCGGCCTCGCGCTGTCGGCGAACGACACCGCCGCGAATTTCGTCCGCGGCAAGATCGGCGAGATCGTGACGGATCCCGAGACGGCAAGGCTGCTGCAGCCGGATAGCCATCCGATCGGCACCAAGCGCATCTGCATCGACACCGATTATTTCGCGACCTTCAACCGGCCGAACGTCTCGCTGGTCGATATCAAGAGCAACCCGATCCAGGAGATCACGGCGAATGCCGTCCGTGTCGGAGGCGAGGACCACGAGGTCGACGCGCTCGTGCTCGCGACCGGCTTCGACGCCATGACCGGATCGGTCGCGAAGATCGACATCCGAGGTCCGGGCGGACAGACGCTGAACCGGAAATGGGCGGAAGGCCCCAAGACCTATCTCGGGTTGATGAGCGCCGGCTTTCCGAACCTCTTCATCATCACCGGCCCCGGCAGCCCCTCGGTGCTCTCGAACATGATCGTGTCGATCGAGCAGCATGCCGACTGGATCGCGGACAGCCTCGTCCACATGCGCAAGCAGGGCCTTGCCACGATGGAGGCGGATGGGGAAGCCGAGGACAAATGGGTCGCCCATGTCAACGAGGTCGCCCATGGCACGCTCTATCCGCAGGCCAATTCCTGGTACATGGGTGCCAACATCCCCGGCAAGCCGCGCATTTTCATGCCCTATATCGGCGGCGTCGGCGTCTACCGTCGTATCTGCGACGAGGTCGCGGCGAAGGGATATGAGGGGTTCGTGATGGAAGCCGAAGCCCGGCCGCGCAGGCTGGTGACGCGCTAGGCTGCATGCGGCCGGACTGAGGTCCGCGCCGGGCGCAGACCGGGCAGGCTTGTCATTCGCCATTTGCGCGCTAATTAATGCAGACGCATCTTCCCGCCGGAGAGCTTTGCATGACTGACGCCCCCGCCTACGTGCCGCCCAAGGTCTGGACCTGGAACAAGGAGAACGGCGGGCAGTTCGCCAGCATCAACCGCCCGATCGCCGGTCCCACGCATGACAAGGAGCTGCCGGTCGGCCGCCACCCCTTACAGCTCTATTCGCTGGCGACGCCGAACGGCGTCAAGGTCACCGTGATGCTGGAGGAGCTTCTGGCGCTCGGCCACAAGGGCGCGGAATACGACGCCTGGCTGATCAAGATCGGCAATGGTGACCAGTTCGGCAGCGGCTTTGTCGACATCAATCCGAATTCCAAAATCCCGGCGCTGATGGACCGCTCAGGCCCGGAGCCGATCCGGGTGTTCGAGTCCGGCTCGATCCTGCTTTATCTCGCGGAGAAGTTCGGCGCCTTCCTGCAGAAGGACATCAAGAGCCGTACCGAAGCGATGTCGTGGCTGTTCTGGCAGATGGGCAGCGCGCCCTATCTCGGCGGTGGCTTCGGCCACTTTTACGCCTACGCGCCGACCAAGATCGAATATGCCATCGACCGTTTTGCGATGGAGACCAAGCGCCAGCTCGACGTGCTCGACCGCCGGCTCGCCGACAATGAATATCTCGCCGGCAGCGAATACACCATCGCCGACATGGCGGTGTGGCCCTGGTATGGCGCGCTCGCCAAGGGGCTGGTCTATGGCGCGGGCGAATTCCTGTCCGTGCAGGACTACAAGCACGTGCAGCGCTGGACCGACCAGATCGCCAAGCGCCCGGCCGTCAAGCGCGGCCGCATGGTCAACCGCGTCTCCGGCGATCCCGCCAGCCAGCTCCACGAGCGGCATGATGCCGGCGATTTTGAGACCAAGACGCAGGACAAGATCGGCGAGGTGGCCGCGTCGTAGGTGGTGCTTGCTTCAACTCGCCCCGCTTGCGGCCCCAAGCGGGGAGAGGTCGGAATTCAATCTCGCTTGAATTCCGGGTGAGGGGGGGACTCTCCGCGAATCCAACTGTCACCGTCCTTGCGGAGAATCCCCCTCATCCCAACCTTCTCCCCGCAGGCGGGGAGAAGGGGAAGAAAGTTCACGCCATGCTCAGCTCGTGGCGTCCCACCACCATCCAGTGCACCTCGTCCGGACCGTCGGCGAAGCGGAGATGGCGGACGTCCTGGTACATTTCGGCGAGCGGGGTCCAGTGCGAGATGCCGGTGGCGCCGTGCATCTGGATCGACTGGTCGATGATCTTGCAGGCTCGCTCCGGCACCATGGCCTTGACCATGGAGACCCAGACGCGGGCTTCCTTGTTGCCGAGCACATCCATGGCCTTGGCGGCCTTCAAGACCATCAGCCGCATCGCCTCGATCTCGCAGCGCGCCTGCGCGATGATCTGCATGTTGCCGCCGAGATGGGCGATCTTCTTGCCGAAGGCTTCGCGGGTGAGGCCACGCTGCACCATCAAATCGAGCGCCTTCTCGGCCTTGCCGATGGTGCGCATGCAGTGATGGATGCGGCCCGGGCCGAGCCGAAGCTGCGAGATCTCGAAGCCGCGGCCTTCGCCGAGCAGAATGTTTTCCTTGGGCACGCGCACGTTGTTGAAGCGCATGTGCATGTGGCCGCGCGGCGCGTGGTCCTGGCCGAACACGTACATGGGGCCGAGCACTTCGACGCCGGGGGTGTCGCGCGGCACCAGGATCTGCGACTGCTGCTTGCTCGGCGCCGCATCCGGATTGGTCTTCACCATCACGATGAGGATCTTGCAGCGAGGATCGCCGACACCGGAGATGTAGTACTTCTCGCCGTTGATCACCCACTCGTCGCCGACGAGCTTTGCGTTCGTCGAGATGTTCTTGGCGTCGGAGGAGGCGACGTTCGGCTCGGTCATGACATAGGCCGAGCGGATCTCGCCGTTCATCAACGGCTTCAGCCACTTCTCCTTCTGCTCCTTGGTGCCGACGCGCTCCAGCACCTCCATGTTGCCGGTGTCCGGCGCCGAGCAGTTCATGCTCTCCGAGGCCAGCGGGCTCTTGCCGAGCTCGGATGCGATATAGGCGTAGTCGAGATTCTTCAGGCCTTGGCCGGTGTCGTCGTCGGGCAGGAAGAAGTTCCAGAGGCCTTCCTGCTTGGCCTTGTTCTTGGCTTTCTCCAGCACCTCGAGCTGCTTCGGCGTAAAGCTCCAGCGATCCTCTTTGCCTTCGCCGGCCTTGGCGAATTCGATCGACATCGGCTCGACGGTTTCGCGGATGAACTTCCTGACGTGATCATAGAGCGGCCGGACCTGGTCCGACATCCGGAGGTCGTTGAGCTCGTCGCCGGGGTTGAGGGTGTAATTGGTGGTGCGGGGAATATAGGCGTGTTTTGTCATTGTTCCTCCCGGACTCGCTGAGATCGTGCTGGAGCAGAGAATAGTCGCAGCGTCGCCAAAGTGCGAGCGCGCATTTTCCAACGCGAGCCATGCCACGCGATGGAATATCGCAATAGCGCTTCAAACACTGTTTGAGCGAGATCGGCATCGCGACGGCGACAGTCGGATGACCCGTCGGCTCGCAGATCTCCAGCAGCGATCTGAACATGTGGGTCGGTTGACGGGTCGCGGCACCGCAGCTCCTCTAGCCGATTCCGCACTGATTCCGCCTGTTCCCGGTGGCTATTGGGGCTTTTGCGTGCCGCTGTAACCGGCTAACCTCCGGCTCGCGCTAAGGGAGAGAGTACATGAGTTCTTCCGTTATACGCGAAGTGCAGTTTCCAAAGCAGCCGGCGCTGCAGTTGATCTACGATACGGCGCCGATCGGGCTTGCATATCTTTCGCCGGACTGCCGCTATTTGCAGATCAACCAGCGCCTCACCGAGATCTGCGGTATCTCGGTCGAAGGCCATCTCGGGCATACGGTGCGGGATTGCGTGCCCGGGCTCGCATCCGCCGTCGAGGGCATCGTTCGCTCCATCATGGAAACAGGCGAGCCGGTCACCGGGATCGAGGTTTACGGCCAGCGTCCCGGCTATAATGACGAACGCTGCTGGATCACCTATTGGCATCCGCAACGCGGCCCGAACGGTAACATTGTCGGCGTCAATGTCGCGGCAGAGGAGATCACCGAACGCAAGCGCAGCGAGCGAGAGATTCGCGGCGCGCGCGACGCGGCGGAGGCGGCGTTGCAACGCCTGAAAGAGGCTCAGGATTCGCTGGTCGAGGCGGAGAAGCTCGCAGCTCTCGGACGGTTGGTGGCTGGCGTGGCACACGAGATCAACAGTCCCGTCGGTACCAGCCTGACCGTCACCTCGGCGCTGGAGCGCAAGACGACAAAGTTTGCGGCGGAAGTCGCACGGGGCGGGCTGAAGCGATCGAGCCTGAATGAGTTCGTCGCGGTTGTTCAGACCGCATCACTGCATCTGGCCGACAATCTCGCGCGCGCCGCGGAATTGATCCAGGCATTCAAGCAGGTCGCTGTCGATCAAGGCTATCTTGAACGCCGCAGCTTCGATCCGGGCGAGCTGACGCGACAGGTTGTCGTGAGCCTACAGCAGGAATTGCGGAAGAACGCTTTGGCGCTCAATGTCGAATGCCAGCCCGATCTGGCAATGAACAGTTATCCCGGTCAATTCGCACAGGTGGTGACCAACCTGATTAAGAACGCGATGGTGCACGCGTTTCCGCATGGCAAGAGCGGTAGCATCAACATCGAGATTTGCGCGTGCGGCCGGGATGAAATTGAGATTGTCGTTTCTGATGATGGCTGCGGCATGAGCGCGGATCTGCGCCGGCAGGCGTTCAATCCGTTCTTCACGACGCGTCGCAGTCAAGGCTGCATCGGTCTCGGCCTGCACATCGTTCATAACATCGTCGTCAGTCGGCTGGGCGGGCGTATCAATCTCGAAAGCGAGCCAGACGAGGGGACACGAATTGGCGTGATCGTGCCGCGAGTTGCGCCCGTGCCACGCGATGCCTAGCGCGCCGGACACAGGCGAACGGAAGCGACGCCGTCCTTCGGATGGCTATCCTGGCTACGGCGACGCAGTGAGTGCTCCGCTCACACCATCCGATGCATCGCGCAGATCTTGTTGCCGTCGAGGTCGCGCAAATACGCAATATAGAGGTTGACGCCCGGGCCTTGTCGGACGCCGGGTGGATCTTCGCAAGGGATGCCGCCAGCGGCGACACCGGCGGCATGCCAGGCGTCGACCTGTTCCGGCGAATGGCAGGCGAACCCGATGGTGCCGCCATTCGCGCAAGTCGCCGCCTCGCCGTTGATCGGCTTCGTGACCGAGAACACGCCGGTCTTGGTGATGTAGAAGATGCGATGGCCGTCAACCCTGGCCGGCCGCACCTCGAGCGTGCTCAGCAAATTGTCGTAGAACGCCTTGGCCTTGTCGAGGTCGTTGGTGCCGATCATCACGTGGGAAAACATTTGCCCTGTCCCCTTTTGCGCTTACGAAATCAGACATTGTAGGGTTGGCAAAGCGCAGCGTGCCCACCACGACAAAAAACTCAAAACGCTGTATAGCCGCCGTCGATCACGAATGTATCCGCGGTGTGATAGGACGAGGCCTTGCTCATCAGATACACCGCGATGCCGCCGAAATCGCTGGCCTCGCCGAAGCGCCGCACCGGAATGCGCGGCATCACGTTGGCGACGAATTTTTCGTTGGCCATGATGCCGGCGGTCATGTCGCTCTTGATCCAGCCGGGCAGGATTGCATTCGCTGTGACGCCGTGGCGTGCCAGCTCGACGCCGAGCGCGCGCACCAGCGCGTTGATCGCGGCCTTGGTCGCCGCGTAATGCTCGTTACGCGCGGTGCCGAAGATCGAGGCCAGGCTCGAGGTCGCGACCAGCCGGCCAAAGGGCTCGCCGGCCTCGGCGCGCTGGGTCATGTGTCTTGCGGCAGCCTGGAACGCGTGGAAGACGCCGTCGAGATTGGTCGCAAACATCGTGCGCCATTCCTCCTCGGTGCGCTCGATGAAGGAGCGCCGGCCGCCGCCGCCGATGCCGGCATTGGCGAAGCAGCCGTCGACCCGGCCGAAAATGTCGAGCGTGGCCTTCATCGCGGCATTGACCGAGGCCGGGTCAGTGACGTCGCAGACCCGCGCGTCGACCTTGCCGGGCAGATCCGCAAGGCTCGCGGCAGCGCTTCTGTTCTTGTCAGGATTACGGCCCCAGATCGAGACGTTGCAGCCCTGGCCGGCGAGCGCCTGTGCGATGCCGAGTCCGATACCGCCATTGCCGCCGGTGATCACGGCCACGCGGCCCGAGAGGTCGAAAAGGTCCATGGCGCGTTTCCTGTTTTTGGCATGAGCGCATCAGCCGCTGCGCGCAAGATTGCTGGCTATGCTCTGATCACCATGGACAAGACCGCGCCAAAAATCAAATATGCGCCCCGGCAAGCAATTCCGGTCTGCGAAATTGACACAGGCCGCAACGTACGAGGAAACCATGCAGTTCAAACACGTCACGCTCGATCTCGATGGTTCGGTCGCGATCCTCAAGCTCGACCATCAGGAGGTGATGAACGCGGTCTCCGTGGACATGCTGGGCGGTCTCGCAGATGCGCTCGACGTGATCGAGGAGAAAAAGGACGAGGTGCGTTGCGTCGTGCTGACCGGCGCGGGCCGCGCATTCTGCACCGGCGCGAATCTCCAGGGCCGCAACAACCAGTCGAAGAAGACCAAGGCCGGCCTGACGCTGGAGACCGGCTTCCACCCGTTCCTGCGCCGCATCCGCAATCTGCATTGTCCTGTTGTCACCGCGGTCAATGGTCCGGCGGCCGGCGCCGGCATGAGCTTCGCGCTGCTCGGCGACATGATTTTGTGCGCGCGCTCGTCCTATTTCCTGCAAGCCTTCCGCCGTATCGGCCTCGTGCCGGATTGCGGCTCGACCTGGCTGCTGCCGCGGCTGATCGGCAAGGCCCGCTCGATCGAATTGTCGCTGATGGGTGAGCGGCTCCCGGCCGAGAAGGCGCTGGAATGGGGCCTCGTCAACCGCGTCTATGATGACGGCGTGCTGATGGAGGAGGCGATGAAGCTCGCGCATGAACTCGCCAACGGCCCGACGGTCGCACTGTCGCTGATCCGCAAGCTCTACTGGGACAGCCCGGAGAATTCCTTCGAAGATCAGCTCAATCTCGAATTCCAGTGCCAGCTCCGCGCCGGCGATACGCAGGACTTCCGTGAAGGCGTCGGTGCGTTCCTGGAGAAGCGCCCGGCGCAGTTCAAAGGCAAATGATCGAGGCCGAACTCTCCCGCAGCGTTCAGCGCTGGTACCCGGGCGCGACGGGTGTCGCCGGAGTAGCAAGGCTGTCCGGCGGCGCCAGTCAGGAAACCTGGCGCTTCGATATCGTACATCCGGATGGGTCGATCGGCGCGATTCTGCGCCGCGCACCGAACGGCTATGGTGCTGCACCGACGCGTGCAGCCGGCCTCGCTGCCGAAGCAACGCTGATGCAGCTCGCATTCGAGGCCGGTGTGCCGTCGCCGCGCGTCATGCATGTGCTGGTGCCGGACGACGATCTCGGCACCGGCTTCATCATGCAGCGGGTCGAGGGCGAGACCATCGCGCGCAAGATTCTTCGCGATGATCAATTCGCCGCGGCGCGACCGCGCCTCGCGCGGCAGATCGGCGGGGTGCTGGCCGGACTCCATAAGCTGCCCCTTTCGAAGCTGCCCGAGCTGCGGCACATGAGCGCCACGAAGGAGATCAGCGAGTTTGAGCGCGACTATCGCAGCCTGAACTGGCCGAAGCCCGTGTTCGAGCTGGCGCTGCGCTGGCTGCGCGACCACGACCCCGGCCCGTCCGCCGAAGAAACGCTGGTACACGGCGATTTCCGCAACGGCAATCTCATCATCGGTGCCGACGGCGTGCGCGCGGTGCTCGACTGGGAGCTCGCCCATCTCGGCGATCCCATGGAGGATCTCGGCTGGGTCTGCGTCAACTCATGGCGTTTTGGCGAGATCGACAAGCCCGTCGGCGGGTTTGGCTCGCGCGAGGAGCTGTTCGCCGGCTATGAGGCCGCGGGGCGCAAATGCGATCCTGAGCGGGTCAAGTTCTGGGAAGTGATGGGCACGCTGCGCTGGGGCATCATGTGCGGCGGCATGATGCAGCGGTTTCGCGAAGGCCCGGACCATTCGATGGAACGCGCCATGATCGGCCGCCGCGCCTCCGAGACCGAAATCGATCTGTTGCGGCTGCTCGCGCCGCGGGGGAGCTGACCATGCAGGACGAACCGATCCCGATCGAGCTGACCAAATCGGTCGCCGATTTCCTTCGCAACGACATCGCGCCGTTGATCTCCGGCCACCCCGCCTTCAAGCTGCGGGTCGCCGTCAACATCCTCGATCTCGTGACACGGCAGCTGACGCAGGGGGAGGGGAGCGATGCTGCGGAGGTCGAGCGGTTGCGCGCGCTGCTCGGCGCGGACGGCACGGTGACGGAGCTCAACCGCGCGCTAGCCGACCGTATCGCGAAAAGCGAGGTGGATCTCGCAACACCGGGGTTGGCCGAACACCTCTGGCAGACGACGATGGACAAGCTTGCGGTCGACCAGCCGAATTATGCATCCTATAAGCGCGAGCTGTCGCGAGGCGGCGGTTAGGTGCGATCCATCCTTCGTCATTGCGAGGAGCCCTTGCGACGAAGCAATCCAGACTGCCACGGCGGTGAGATTCTGGATTGCTTCGCTGCGCTCGCAATGACGGGGAGGGACCGTCTACTTCCCCACCCATTTCGGCGGCCGCTTCTCCGCAAACGCCTTCGGGCCCTCGATGTAGTCCTGTGACGCCGCCATCGCCTTCACCGCCGGATACTCCCGCTGCTCTTCGATCGCCTGCTCGAGCGACACGCCAAGCCCCTTCTGGATGGTCTGCTTCGACGCGCGGATCGACATCGGCGAATTCTTGGTGATCATCTCGGCCCAGCGCAGCGCGGCCGTCAGCGCCTCGCCCTGCGGCACCACCTCGTTGACGAAGCCGAGCTCGAGGCCTTCCTTGGCGCCGACATGGCGCGCAGTGAGGATCATGCCCATGGCGCGCTTCAAGCCGATCTGCCGCGGCAGCCGGTGCAGGCCGCCGGCGAGGGCGGCAAGGCCGACGCGTGGCTCGGGCAGGGCGAAGGTCGCATTCTCGGAGGCGATGATGAGATCGCAGGCAAGCGCGATCTCGAAACCACCGCCCATGGCGACACCGTTGACGGCGGCGATAATCGGCTTGTCGCAGTCGAAGCGCGCGGTGAGGCCGGCAAACCCGCCCTTGTCCCAGCCGCGCTTGCCACCTGCCGCCTGCCACTTCAGGTCGTTGCCGGCGCAGAACGCCTTGTCGCCGCTACCAGTGACGATCGCGACCCACTGCTCGGCATCGGCGCAGAAATCGTCGAACACCTTTTGGAGCTCGAAATGCGCATCGGTGTGCAGCGCGTTGTAGACCTCGGGCCGCGACAGCGTGACGATCGTGATCGGTCCCTTGCGTTCCACTTTGGAAAATTTCAGCTCCATGGTCGCTCCCGCATTTTCTGTGACAGAGAATTTGGCGCAGTGTAGCGCGCGGCGGCGCGTCAACACCATCGAATTGCGCAAGCGCGCCTTGCGCCTCTCACACGCCTCGGCTTGCTTGACTTGCGGACACTCTTCTCACCTTAATCGCGGGAAGAAAATCGCGCATAGCGCCTTAACGCAACACGAAAAAATCATCCGGGAGAGAACCGTGGATTTCTCATTGCCTGCCGACCTCGTCGCCTATCTCGGAGAGCTTGACCAATTCATCGAACGCGAGATCAAGCCGCTGGAGGAGGCCGACGACAACATCCGCTTCTTCGATCATCGCCGCGAATGGGCGCGCACCGATTTCGAAAATGGCGGCCTGCCGCGCCATGAATGGGAAGCGCTGCTGCGCAAGGCCAAGGATCTCGCGGACGCCGCCGGTCATCTGCGCTTTCCGGTGCCGAAGCAATATGGCGGCAAGGATGGCTCCAACCTCTGGATGGCCGTGATCCGCGAGCACTTTGCGGCGAAGGGGCTCGGCCTGCACAACGACCTCCAGAACGAGCATTCCATCGTCGGCAATTTTCCTGTCGCCACCATGCTCGACCGCTACGGCCGCGACGACCAGAAGGCGATGATCGACGGCTCGATCAAGGGCAAGTACCGCATCACCTTCGGGCTGACCGAGCCAAATCATGGCTCCGACGCCACCCACATGGAAACGCGCGCGGTGCCTGCGACCCGTGACAACGTCAAGGGCTGGATCATCAACGGCGAGAAGATGTGGACCACAGGTATGCATGTCGCCACGCACTGCGCGCTATTCGTGCGCACTAGCGGCAATGACGGCGATGCGCGCGGCATCACCTGCTTCCTGGTGCCGGCCAAGAGCTATGGCGTGAAGATCGAAGAGTACATGTGGACCTTCAACATGCCGACCGATCATCCCCGCGTCAGCTTCACCGACGTGTTCGTGCCCGAGGACGCGCTGTTCGGCGAGGTC
The DNA here is from genome assembly GCF_040548035.1 of Bradyrhizobium sp. LB8.2. Taxonomy (NCBI): domain Bacteria; kingdom Pseudomonadati; phylum Pseudomonadota; class Alphaproteobacteria; order Hyphomicrobiales; family Nitrobacteraceae; genus Bradyrhizobium; species Bradyrhizobium sp. LB8.2. The sequence continues at coordinate 36,845 of NZ_JBEPQV010000045.1, forward strand.
GGTCGCGGCTTGTCGCTGGCGCAGTGCTTCGTGCACCAGAACCGAATCCGCCAGGCCGCGAGTTCGCTCGGAGCCGCCGTCTATTGCATCAACGAGAGCGTGAAGTATGCGCGCGAGCGAAAACCGTTCGGCAAGGCGCTGGCAGAAAACCAGGCGATCCAGTTCCCGCTGGTCGAGCTGGCGACCCAGGCCGAGATGCTGCGCCTGTTGATCCGCAAGACCGCCTGGGAGATGGACAAGCTCACCGAGGAGCAGATCGAGCGCACGCTCTCCGACCGGGTCTCGATGTGCAACTACTGGGCAAACCGCCTCGCTTGCGAATCCGCCGACCGCGCCATGCAGGTCCACGGCGGCATGGGCTATTCACGCCACAAGCCGTTCGAGCACATCTACCGCCACCACCGCCGCTACCGGATCACCGAGGGCAGCGAGGAAATCCAGATGCGGAAGGTGGCGGGATTCCTGTTCGGGTATATGGGGCCGGGAAAGCACTGATCGTCATTGCGAGCGGAGTGAAGCAATCCAGCTTCCTCGCTTCGCTCCTCGCACTGCCGATCAATTCACCCGCCGGTCCTTCGCCGCCCAATACGGCTCGCGCAATTGCCGCCGCAAGATCTTGCCGCTTGGATTTCGCGGCAGCGCCGGCAAAAACTCGACGCTCTTCGGCGTCTTGAACCCGGCGATGCGCTCGCGGGTGAAGTTGATGATGTCGATTTCGGTCGCCTGCTTGCCCGGCTTCATCACCACGACGGCCTTCACCGCCTCGCCCCATTTGTCGTCGGGTATGCCGATCACGGCAGCTTCTGCGACATCGGGACGATCGCACAGCGCGCTCTCGACGTCGGCGGGATAGATGTTTTCGCCGCCGGAGATGATCATGTCCTTGATGCGGTCCTGGATGTAGAGATAGCCGTCTTCGTCCATGTAGCCGGCGTCGCCGGTGCGCAGCCAGCCGTCGGAGCGCAACGTCGCGGCGGTCGCTTCCGGCAAATTCCAGTAGCCGGCCGTGTTGGAGCCCGAGCGCGTCGCGATCTCGCCGACTTCGCGCGGCGGCAGCGGCTTGCCGTCGACATCAAGGATGGCGATCTCGATGCCCGGCAGCGCCTTGCCGGCCGAGCGCATCCGCTCCAGTCCCTCGACGTGGTCTTCCGGCGGCAGCGCGACGATGGTGCCGGTGGTCTCGGTCATGCCGTACATCTGCACGAAGCCGCATTTGAAGATCTCGATGCACTCCTTCAGCAGCGTCGCGGGAATCGGGGAGGCACCATAGAGCATGTATTTCAGCCGCGAGAAATCGACCGTTTTCGCGCGTGGCTGCCGCACCACGAACTGCATCGCCGCGGGCACCATGAACAGCTTTGTGATGCCGGACTGTTCGAAGAAGTCCAAAACCCTGGTCGGATCGAACTCGCGCGCAATCACGCCGCGGGCGCCGTGATAGAGCCCCATCACGCCCCAGCCGGAGCCGCCGATGTGGAAGATCGGCATCGCGACCAGCGACACGTCGTCGGTCGACCACCGGTTCCACTCCGGCTTGTCCTCGGCATTGCCTGTTTGTACCAGGTTGAGGAAGTTGGCATGCGACAGCATCGCGCCCTTCGGCTTGCCCGTCGTGCCGGACGTATAGAGCTGGATCGCGATGTCCTTGGTGTCGATTGGTACTCCGGGATCGTCGCCGCTCCGTGCATCGCGCCAGGCTGTATAATCAGGCCATTCCGGCGCGCCGCCTTCGGTGGTGATCACGCTGCGCACGCCGGGCAACTGGTCCTTGATCTGGCGGACCTGGGTGATGAACTCGGGCCCGACGAACAGCACCGGCGCTTTGCAGTCACTAACGATGAAGGCAACCTCGGGGCCTGCGAGCCGCCAGTTCACCGGCGCCATCACCACGCCGGCCTTCATCGCGCCCATCAGCAGCTCGAAATAGATATCGCTGTTCTTGCCGAGATAGGCGATCCGCTCGCCCTTGTTCACACCCATCGCGATCAGCGCATTGGCGACGCGATTGGTCTTGACATCGAATTCGGCAAAGCTGGTGACGCGGCCCTCGAACTCGTAGGCGGTGGCGTTGCCGCGGCTCGTCGCGCGCTCGCGCACCATGTCGGCGAGATCAGTCAATGGCTGTGTGGTGGGCATGTTTCTCCCGTGACGTCTTGTTTTTATAGCGCGGAGTGTGGCGTCATCCGCCGGCAAAGACAAGATGGCGGGAGGGCAACCGCGATTTCGTGTCCCGGACGCGGCGCAGCACGAAGTGGTGCGGCGCTGAGCCGGGACCCATTCTGATTCAGCATGCTGCGAGAGATAGGCCCCGGCTCAGCAGCGCATCACGCCGCAAGTGCGGCGCGCTGCGCTGCGTCCGGGGCACGAGATCATCCTCTCTTCGCCCGGTCCTTCTCGTTCTGTGCCTTGATCGAGTCCCGCGCATTGGTCCAGTCGTCGTCGCTCCAGTCGCGGAGCTGGTAGAAATTGCCGCCCATTGCGAGCGCCTGGGCGCCGTCCATGGCAATCGTCTCGCCTGTGATCCAGTCGCAGCCGCCGGAAATCAAAAACACTGCGAGATTCTGCAGCTCCTCCATGGTGCCGACGCGGCCCATCGGGTTCATCGCCTTGGTGCGCGCGCCGGCCTCGTCACCGGGCTTGATGCGCTTGCTCATGCCTTCGGTCGGAATCTCGCCCGGCGCGATGGTGTTGAGGCGGATGCCGTATCTGCCCCATTCGGTGGCGAGCGACATCGTCATGGCGTGGATCGCCGACTTGCTCATCGCCGACGGCACCACGTAAGGCGAGCCGTTGCGCACCCAGGTCACGGTGATCGAGACGACGTTGCCGGGCTGCTTCAAAGCTATCCAGCGCTTGCCGACAGCATGCGTCACATAGAACGTGCCGTGCATGACGATGTTGGCGACCGCGTCGAAGCCGCGCGGCGAAAGTTCTTCGCTGCGCGAGATGAAATTGCCGGCCGCGTTGTTGATGAGATCGGTGAGGGGGCCATCGCGAAAGATGTTCTCGATCATCTCCTCGACCGCGAGCGCGTTGCGAATGTCGACGCCGTGGCTGGTGACGCGGCCGCCATACTGATCCATCAGCTCGGTCGCGGTCTCGTCGCAGACGATCTTGCGCCGGCCGCAGATGTGCACTTCGGCGCCGAGCTGAAGGAAGCGCGCTGCCATCGACTTGCCTAGCCCGGTCCCGCCGCCGGTCACGAGAATGCTCCGGCCGGCCAGAAGATTTTCCTTGAACATGGCTGTTTCCCTCGTAGGGATTGTCAGTTAATTGGTCGATTGACTAAATCCGGCCGCCGTCTTTCTGTAAAGCGGCACCGAACAAGAACAGGCAAGAACCAGGGGAGAATCATCCATGGAAGAGCGCGTCTCGATCTCGATCTCGGAAGGCGTCGCCGACGTCCGCCTGGTGCGCGCGGACAAGATGAATGCGCTGGATCAAGCCATGTTCGAGGCCCTTGTGGCCGCAACGGACCGGCTTTCAAAGGACAAGAGCGTACGCGTTGTCGTGTTATCCGGCGAGGGCCGCGCCTTCTGCGCCGGCCTTGATATGGGGCGTTTTGCCGCCATGAAGGAAAAGGGCGGCAACGGAATTCCGGGTGGCGAAAATCGCGATCTCACGGCGCGCACGTACGGCCAGGCGAACTTTGCGCAGCAGGCGGTGTGGGGCTGGCGCCAGCTTCCGGTCCCCGTGATCGCCGCGATCCAGGGCGTTGCCTTCGGCGGCGGCTTCCAGCTCGCGCTCGGTGCCGACATGCGCTTCCTCACCCCCGACGCACGGATGTCGGTGATGGAAATCAAATGGGGTCTGGTGCCCGACATGGCGGGCACGCCGATCCTGGCTTCGCTCGTGCGCGACGACATTTTGCGCGATCTCACCTACACCGGCCGCATCTTCTCCGCGCAGGAGGCGATGGCTTATGGTCTCGCCACGCGCATCTGCGACGACCCGCGCGCTGCCGCGCTCGAAGTCGCGCGCGAGATCGCCGGCAAGAGCCCCGATGCAATCCGCGCCGCAAAACGCCTGCTCAACAATCTCTCGGTCGATCCGGGCCCCGCGCTGCTCGCCGAGTCCGTCGAGCAGCAGAAGCTGATCGGCAGCGCGAACCAGACCGAAGCGGTGCGTGCCAATCTGGAGAAGCGCGCGCCGAAGTTTGCGGACTGAGGTAGACCTCATCCCGAGGAGCCGCGAAGCGGCGTCTCGAGGGATGGGCCACGAGGTCTCATGGTTAGAGACAGCGCTGCGCGCCTCCTCACCATGAGGGACAACGTCAAACATAAAGAAAAACAAATGAGCGAAACGTCAAATTTCCTCGGCATGGTCTCCGGCGAGCGCAGCCGCTCCCATGCCGAGGTCGCGAACCGCGCCGATCGCATCGCCGCCGGCCTCGCCATGATCGGCGTCAAGCAGGGCGATTGCGTCTGTATGCTGATGCGCAACGACATCGCCTTCCTCGAGGCCGCCTATGCCGCGATGCGGCTGGGCGCCTATGGTGTGCCGATCAACTGGCACTTCAAGTCGGAGGAGATCGACTACATCCTGAAGGATACTGGCACGTCCGTGCTGATCGGGCATGCCGACCTGCTGCACGGCTTGAGCGACGCCATTCCGAAAGGCGTCACCGTGCTCAGCGTGCCGACGCCGCCGGAGATCCTGTCCAACTACAAGATCGATCTCGATCATCTGAAGACGCCGGATTTCGCGATCGATTTCGAATCCTGGGTCGCGCAGCACCAGCCCTATGACGGCCCGATCGTGCCGCAGCCCATGAACATGATCTACACTTCGGGGACGACAGGCCATCCCAAGGGCGTACGACGCAACGCGCCGACGCCGGAACAGGCGGCGGCCGGCGAGCGCATGCGCGCGATGATCTACGGATTGAAGCCCGGCGCCCGCACGATCCTGCCGGGCCCGCTCTATCATTCCGCACCGAACTCGTTCGGCATCCGCGCCGGCAAGCTCGGCGGCGCGCTGGTGCTGATGCCGCGCTTCGAGCCCGAAGAATTTCTCGGACTGATCGAGCGTTACAAAATCGACACCATCTTCATGGTGCCGACCATGTTCATCCGCCTGATGAAGCTGCCGGAGGAGGTGCGCAAGAAATACGATGTCTCCTCGCTGCGCCACATCATCCACGCGGCAGCGCCATGCCCGGCGGACGTCAAGCGCGCCATGATCAAGTGGTGGGGGCCGGTGATCTACGAATTCTACGGCTCGACCGAATCCAGCGCCGTCACCTTCGCGACCTCCGAGGATGCGCTGAGGAAGCCCGGCACCGTCGGCAAGATTTCGCCGGGCGCCGAACTGCGCTTCATCGGCGATGACGGCCGCGTGCTGGGCGTGGGCGAGATCGGCGAGATCTACTCACGCATGGCCGGGACGGCCGACTTCACCTATCACAACAAGCCGGAGAAGCGCGCCGAGATCGATCGGGACGGCTTCATCACCTCGGGCGACGTCGGCTATATCGACGAAGAGGGCTACGTCTTCATCTGCGACCGCAAGCGCGACATGGTGATCTCGGGCGGCGTCAACATCTATCCGGCCGAGATCGAATCCGTGCTGCATGCCGTGCCCGGCGTGCATGATTGCGCGGTGTTCGGCATCCCCGATGCCGAGTTCGGCGAGGCGTTGATGGCCGTGGTCGAGCCGCAGGCGGGCATCACGCTGGACGCCGGCGACATTCGTAAGCGCCTGAAGGCGTCGCTCGCGGATTACAAAGTCCCAAAACACATCGAGATCCGCGCCGGACTGCCGCGCGAAGATTCCGGCAAGATCTTCAAGCGCCGCCTGCGCGATCCCTATTGGGAGCAGGCGGGGCGGAAGATCTAGCGGCTACAAGAATGGCCAACGACCTGAGTGGCGTCACGGACCACCGGTCATGCTATACTAACGGGATCATCGACCTCCGGATCATCCCATGGCCCCTGTTTCCATCCTGCTCAACCTGCTCTGGATTCTCATCGGCGGCGCCTGGATGGCGGTCGGCTGGCTGATCGCTGCCGTTATCATGGCCATCACCATCATCGGCCTGCCGTGGGCGCGGGCGGCGTTCAACATCGCCGTCTACACGCTGCTGCCGTTCGGTTCGAAGGCGGTCAGCCGCGACGAGGTCACCGGAATGAGCGATATCGGCACCGGCCCGCTCGGGGTGATCGGCAACATCATCTGGTTTCTGCTGGCCGGCTGGTGGCTGGCGCTCGGCCATGTCCTCACCGCCCTGGCCCTCGCGATCACCATCATCGGCATTCCCTTCGCCTGGGCCCATTTGAAGCTCGCGGGCATCGCGCTCTGGCCGATCGGCAAGGTGATCGTGCCGGCTTAAGGCGTGGACCCGTCAATGTCGGCCTCCGGCTGCAGAGCGGAAGTCGCCCGGCTTTGGGTAGGGCTATCGCATTTGAGGCGCCTCCCCGCGGCCCATCCTTCGAGACGCCCGCCGTTGGCGGGCCCTCAGGATGAGGGGGGAACACGTGGTTGCAGTTTCAACGAAACCCGACGTAGCTCAGCCTCATCCTGAGGAGACCGCGAAGCGGTCGTCTCGAAGGACGAGGCGCTTGCTCAGCTCATAGCTCGTAGAATGGGTAGAGCGAAACCCATCAATCCGTCCGCCGATGACGAAGGATGATGGGTTTTCGCAAGGGCTCAGCCCACTCTACTGGCGGGAATCATGGCAGGCGCGATTCGCAACAGTTAGCGGCTATCCGGCCGGCTTAGGGTCCGGTCTGATGATCCGTGCATCGTCGCCCCATCTAGCGAGGCGGGGTGCGCTCAATTGCCTTCCGCACACAATTCCCCGCGTTGCCCGACGGGCAAAACACGCTGCATGCAGGTCAAGGGTGGCGCTCCCAAATATTCTGATTGACCGAATTCATCTCTTCGGGTAAACCGCAAGACATCCCGGCCCGCCAAAAGGGCGTTTCGCGATCGTCACGATACGTGAGCCGGAATGCGATGGACGCGGCAGCGCCGGCGCGTGACGAGGTGGCAGGGCGGGCTACGCCTGTGAGCCATCGCGCTCTGCGCGAACGACCCGGCACGGTCACAGCGTTTCTTTTCGGCTTCGGTGGCGAGCACGCGCGAGCTTCCGGATGTCCGGGGAGGGACGTCCGCGGACGGCAAAAGCGTGTGGTCCTGACGCCCGGGGTCTGTGCGTCAAGGCTTGCGGTGATGTGCGGCCCGACCGGGTGCGCGCATCGATCATCCGCAAGGCGACGGGGGCAATAGTGCATCGCTCCCCGGGGAGAGCGCGCCATAAGCCGTAAAACCATTGCGCAGGGAAGGCCGGGATGTCCCGGCATCACCTGTGGGTCACCCCGCGTGCGTTTTTCGCGTGCGGACCCTGGGTGCCAGCCGGCGCCCGGCCTTCCCTGCGCCCTTTCTTCTCGATGAGGGCGAAACGGACAGCAAAACTCGGGCGCCTGCGCCGCGAGGCCGCGGATATGCGCGCGCCCGCCAGCGACGCGCACGATGATCGGTGACGTTGCCGCGCCTCCCCCAACTTCATCTTGCGCTGCGGCAAAAAACTTGCACACTCGTCGCCACCGGGGAGCCACAGGGTGCTCTAGAAGCGGAGCCAGCCATGTCCCTCCAGACCGTACGATCCGACGCCACCGATCTTCGCCCCAACCGCCCTGAGGACGTCCAGGCGCTGGAGGCGGATACGCAGCTGCGCGACGACATCCGCCTGCTCGGGCGCATCCTGGGCGATACCGTTCGCGACCAAGAGGGGGCCGAATTGTTCGACCTGGTCGAGCGTATCAGGCAGACCTCGATCCGGTTTCACCGCGACGAGGACCGGCTGGCCCGCCGCGAGCTCGAGCAGATCCTCGACAGCATGTCGACCTCGGAGACCGTGCGGATCGTCCGCGCCTTCAGCTATTTCTCCCACCTCGCCAACATCGCCGAGGACCAGAACAACATCCGCCAGATGCGCGCCGGCAAGGGTGGCGGCTCCGGCGTGCTGGCCGAGACGCTCGCCCATGCCAGGGCGGCGGGCATCGGTGCCGATGCACTACGCAACTTCTTCAAGAGCGCGCTCGTCAGCCCGGTGCTGACCGCGCATCCGACCGAGGTCCGCCGCAAGAGCACCATGGACCGCGAGATGGAGGTCGCAGCCCTGCTCGACCGCCGCGAGCGCGTCGCGCTGACCGCCGATGAGGCCGCCGCCAGCGACGAGCAGCTCCGCCGCGAGGTGCTGACGCTGTGGCAGACCAATTTGCTGCGCCGGACCAAGCTCACGGTGCTCGACGAGGTCGCCAACGGCTTGTCGTTCTACGATTACACCTTCCTGCGCGAGGTGCCGCGGCTGGTCAACGCGCTGGAGGACCGGCTGGAGGAGGGCGGCGAGCAGGTCGCCGGCGAGCTCGCCTCGTTCCTGCGGATGGGAAGCTGGATCGGCGGCGACCGCGACGGCAATCCCTTCGTCACCGCCGACGTGATGCGCGGCACGCTGCGGCTGCAGTCGAGCCGCGTCATGCAGTTCTATCTCGAAGAGCTGCATGTGCTCGGCTCGGAGCTGTCGATCGCCGCGCATCTCGCCGACGTCTCCGAGGAGCTGCGGACGCTGGCCGAACGCTCGCCCGATACCTCGCCGCACCGGAGCGGCGAGCCCTATCGCCTCTCAGTGTCAGGCATCTATGCGCGGTTGACAGCCACGGCCGAAAAGCTCGAGGTCGAGATCACGCGCCGGCCGGTGGGCAAGGGCGCGCCGTATGACAGCGTCAGGGAGCTCAAGGCCGATCTCGACGTGCTGCACCGCTCGCTGATCTCCAACAACGCCCGCGTCATCGCCCGCGGCCGGCTGCGGCTGCTGCGCCGCGCGGTGGACTGTTTTGGCTTCCATCTGGCGCGGCTCGATATCCGCCAGAACTCGGCGGTGCACGAGCGCACCATCGCCGAGCTGATGGACGCCGCCAACCCCGGCATGTCCTACCTCGCGCTTGGCGAGGAGGCGCGCATCTCGCTGCTCACCAACGAGCTGCGCTCAACGCGCTCGCTGGTGTCGCCGTTCGTCAAGTACAGCGACGAGACGATGGGCGAGCTCAATGTGTTCCATGCCGCCGCGGAGGCGCATGCGAAGTTCGGCTCGGACGCCATTCCCCAATGCATCATCTCGATGTGCAAGGGCATGTCCGACATGCTCGAGGTCGCGGTGCTGCTCAAGGAGGTCGGCCTCGTCCATCCCTCCGGGCGCAGCGCGATCAACGTCGTGCCGCTGTTCGAGACCATCGAGGATTTGCAGGCGTCATCCAGCATCATGGACCGCATGCTGTCGCTGCACGATTACCGACGGCTGGTGGACAGCCGCGGCAGCGTGCAGGAGGTCATGCTCGGCTATTCCGACTCCAACAAGGATGGCGGCTTCGTCACCTCGGGCTGGGAGCTCTACAAGGCCGAGATCGGCCTCGTCGACGTGTTCGAGCGCCACGGCGTGCGGCTGCGCCTGTTCCACGGTCGCGGCGGCTCGGTCGGCCGCGGCGGCGGTCCGAGCTATGATGCCATCATCGCCCAGCCCGGCGGCGCCGTGAACGGCCAGATCCGCATCACCGAGCAGGGCGAGATCATCTCGTCAAAGTATTCCAACGCCGAAGTCGGCCGCAACAATTTGGAAATCCTTGCCGCGGCGACGCTGGAAGCAAGCCTGTTGCATCCGCGCCAGAGCGCGCCGCGCCGCGAATATCTGACCGCGATGGACGAGCTTTCAAGTCTCGCCTTCAAGGCCTATCGCGGTCTCGTCTACGAGACCGACGGCTTCGTCGACTACTTCTGGGCATCAACCGTCATCAACGAGATCGCGACCCTCAACATCGGCAGTCGCCCGGCCTCGCGCAAGAAGACCCGCGCGATCGAGGATTTGCGGGCGATCCCCTGGGTGTTCTCGTGGGCGCAATGCCGCCTGATGCTGCCGGGCTGGTACGGTTTTGGCAGCGCGGTCGAGCAGTGGATCGCGGAGCATCCCGACAAGGGCATGCCGTTCCTCAAAGAGCTCTACCGGGAATGGCCGTTCTTCCGCATGCTGTTGTCGAACATGGACATGGTGCTTGCGAAAAGCTCGATCGCGATCGCCTCGCGCTATGCCGAGCTCGTGCCGGATGAAGCCCTGCGCGAAAAGATCTTCGGTCGCATCCGCCGCGAATGGCATTCCTGCATCGAGACCCTCTTGGACATCATGGGCCAGGACCGTCTGCTCCAGGGCAATCCGCTGCTGGAGCGCTCGGTGCGCCACCGCTTCCCCTATCTCGATCCGCTCAACCATGTGCAGGTCGAGCTGCTGAAAGAGCACCGCGCGCAGAACCCGGACGAGCAGGTGCTGCGCGGGATTCAGCTGACGATCAACGGGATTTCGGCGGGATTGAGAAATACGGGTTGATGAGGGCGAGTAGCGAACAGATGCGTGTCCGAACCGTTCGCTACTCGCCACGCGCTTATTGGCTCAAGGCTTCATCGAACCCTGTGCACTCGTGTAGACAGCATAGAGCGAACTCGAGCCGCAGATGTACAGTCGATTTCGCTGCTGACCGCCGAAGCAGAGATTGGCGACCGTTTCCGGGAGGTGGATCTTGCCGAGCAATTCGCCCTCTGGAGTATAGCAGCGCACGCCGTCCTCGTTCGGATCGCCCCAGCCCACGGAGCACCAAACGCGCCCGGCCGTGTCGGTTCGCATCCCATCGGTAATGCTGGGCTTGGGCATCTCCGCAAACACCTTGCTGTTCGAGACCTTTCCGGACCCAATATCCACGTCGAATACGCGGATATGGGAGGGATTATCGGGGCCATCAGTGAAGCCGGTATCGATGACGTAGAGTTTCTTCTCGTCGGGCGAGAAGGTTATACCGTTGGGTTCGACGAAGTCGTCGACGACAACCTTGATCTCCCCGGATCTTGGATCGACCCGGTAGACGTTGTTTTTTGCCTGCTCCTTCTCGGCCTTGATACCCTCATAATAGCCGCCGATCCCGTAGCCGGGATCGACAAACCAGACCGATCCATCGGAAGCGACGACCAGATCGTTCGGCGAGTTGAGCTTCTTGCCGTTGTAACTGTCGGCAATGATGGTGATCGAGCCGTCGAGCTCGGTCCGGGTGACGCGCCTGCCGCTGTGCTCGCAAGTGAGCAGGCGTCCTTCGCGATCGATGGTGTTGCCGTTGGAGTTCATCGAAGGCTGGCGGTAGACGCTCGTATGACCGTCATCCTCGGAGAAACGCATGATGCGATTGTTGGGAATATCGCTGAACAACACGTACCGGCCGGCTGGGAAGTAGACGGGTCCCTCGGCCCATCGGAATCCGGTTGCTACGCGCTCAACAGCCATCGTGCCCGCGAAGGCAGGAAAACCAGACGGCCCAAACGATGGTGGCCCCTTCTTGGCCGATTCCAAATGGGAGTCCGGGTAGCGGCTGCCTGGCAGCGGTCCCAACGGCAGCGGCGCCGTCGATCTCGTTGGAGCGCCCGTCTGGCCCAATGGCATGACGGAGGCTGCCAAGCTTGCGTTGGCGGTAAAGCCTGTCGCGGCGACTGCCGCCGCTGCGCCCTTCAAGAGGGCACGACGGCCGAGGCCATCGCGCTCTGTTGCAATCGTGTCGCTGGAGTTGGTCAGTATTCTTGTCATGGTTTCCTCCCGAAGTTGTGTTGGGAGGGAACGATCCGCCTGCAATCGGGCGTAAAGCGGGCGATCTCCGGCCGGACAACCGGAGATCGCAATGCAGCAACAGGTGGAGTTCGCTTACACGGGATCCCACGGGAAGATGTCGGCGGAACGATCGAGCTTGTAGAACGATCCCTTCAACGCCGGCATGCCGTGCTCGGCGATCGATTGCGGCGTCCAGCCTTCGCTCCGATGCACCGAGCGCAGCGGACGGTTTTGGCTGAACAGGAACAGCTCGTTCATGCGCGCGCCAAAGATCTGCCCGGAGACGTCCTTGGCGGCATCGGACAGCAGATAGGCGCAGATCGGCGCAATTTTCTCCGGTCCCATCTGCTTGATCTTCTCGACGCGCGCCTTCTCGGCATCGGTCTCGGTCGGGATGGTGCCGATCATGCGGGTCCATGCGAACGGCGAGACGCAGTTGGAGCGGACGTTGAAGCGGCCCATGTCGAGCGCGATCGACTTCGACAGGCCGACGATGCCGAGCTTGGCGGCGGCGTAGTTGGCTTGTCCAAAGTTGCCGATCAGGCCGGAAGTCGAGGTGAAGTGCACGAAAGAGCCGGACTCCTGCTCGCGAAACAGCCGCGCCGCGGCGTGCGAGACGTAGAACGAGCCCATCAAATGAACCTTGATGACGGCCTCGAACGCTTCCACGCTCATCTTGTGGAAGATCATGTCGCGCAAGATGCCGGCATTGTTGACGACGCCGTCGAGCCGCCCGAAATGATCGGTCGCGGTCTTCACGATCTTGCTCGCGGGAATCGCCTCCGCCACCGACTCGAAATTGGCGACCGCGGTGCCGCCGCGCTTCTTGATCTCCTCGACCACTTCCTCAGCGGGGGATGCGCTCGAACCGGCGCCGTCGGAGGCGCCACCGGGATCGTTGACCACGACCTTGGCGCCTTCCGCCGCGCAGAGCAGCGCGATCTCCCGCCCGATGCCGCGCCCTGCGCCGGTGACGATGATGACCTTGTCTTGCAGTGATTTTGTCATGTGGATTACCTCTCGTTCGTAAACACGATCGTGCCCGACGCGGCGAACATGCCGCCGACGCCATGGCACACCGAAATCTTGGCGTTGGCCACCTGCGCCGGCGCGATGCCGCGCATCTGGCGTACGCTCTCCTGGAGCGCGTACATGCCGTACATGCCCGAATGCATGTAGCTCAATCCGCCGCCATTGGTGTTGAGCGGAAGCTTAGCCCCCGGCCGCGTGTTGCCGTCGGCGATGAACTTGCCGGTTTCTTCGTGCGGCATGAAGCCGAGATCGCCGAGGCCGAACAGCGGCAGATGCGCGAAGGCGTCGTAGATCATGAGATGGTCGACGTCCTTGTGGGCGATGCCGGCCTCCCTGAACGCCAGCGGCCCCGCGGTCTTGAACGCGCGCGAGGAGTTAAAAGTCTCCATTTGGCTGACCATCGGCGTCTCCACGCTTTCACCGGTGCCCATGATGTAGACGGGCTTGCGCGGAAAGTCCTTGGCGCGATCAGCCGAGGTCAGGATCAGCGCGCCGCCGCCGTCGGTGACGAGGCAACATTGCAGCAGGCGGAACGGATAGGCGATCATGCGCGAGTTGAGGACGTCTGCGACCGTGATCGGGTCCTTCATCATCGCGCGCGGATTCTTTGCCGCCCATTCCCGCTGCACCACCGCGACCGAGGCGAGCTGCTCGTGCGTGATGCCGTAGGTCTTCATGAAGCGCAGCACGGGAATCGGGAACATGCTCGGTGGCCCATAGACGCCGAACGGCTGTTCGAACTGGCCGTTGAGGCTGTCCGGCGCCGTCGAGCGCGGCGCCTTGCCGATCATCGACTTGCCGCTTTCGGCGTGGGTGATCAGCACGGTCTTGCACAGGCCGGCCTCGATCGCCGCCGCGGCGTGGCGGACATGCAGCATGAAGGAGCAGCCGCCGACGGAGGTGCCGTCCACCCAGGTCGGCTTGATGCCGAGATAGTGGCAGACCTGCTGCGGTGTCTCGACCGCGGTGGCGAAGCCGTCGATGTCCGACAGCTTCAGCCCGGCGTCGGCAATGGCATTGAGCGCCGCGTCCGCGTGCAGCTGGAGCTGCGACATGTTGGGGATGATTCCGAGCTCGGTGGTCTCGGCGGCGCCGACGACGGCAACCTGGTTGCTGCGCATGGTCTATCCCTTCGCCGGACGGAACACGGGGAGGGTGATCTTGTCGTCGAGCGCCTCGAAGGCGACCTCGAGCTTCATGTCGAGTTCGAGCGCCTCCGGCGTCTGCGGACAGTCGATGATGTTGCTCATCATCCGCGGCCCCTCGGCGAGCTCGACCACGGCGATCGCATAGGGCGGCGTGAAGCCGGGCGCGGCGGGACGGTGGTTGATCACGTAGCTGTAGAGAAAGCCTTTTCCGCTCGCCTTGAAGATGCTGACCTTGCGCGAGGCGCAGGACGGGCAGAACGGGCGTGGCGGGAAATAGACATGCGCGCAGGCGTCGCAGCGCTGCAGGCGCAATTCGCCCGCCTTGGTGCCGTCCCAGAAATGCTGGGTCTCCGGCGTCGGTTTCGGTCGCGCGCGCTGCGGTTCGGCCATCTCGAAAGGTCCTCCCAGAGCTTGTTTTGTCAAGGGGCGGGTCTCAAGCCCGCCTGTTTCAATCTTGATGCGACAATCGACCATGGCGCGTCAACGGTCCAGCAATGCGCATGCATGCCATCATGCGCACAATGCTTGTGTCGAACTGAGGCAGCGCTATAGATTGCGCACGCAAATATTCCGTGAGACAGACATGCCCGATTTTCCGACGCTGGCGAAGCTCGCCGAAGACCTCGAAAGCGGCCGCACCACCTCCCGCAAGCTGGTCGAGGCTTGCATTGCCAGAATTGCCGATCCGGCCGGCGAGGGACAGCGTGCCTTCATCCATGTCGACAAGGAAGCCGCGCTCGCGGCGGCGGATGCGATGGACGGTTTGCGCAAGGTGAAGGCGGCGCCCTCGCGCTACGCCGGTATCCCGGTCTCGATCAAGGATCTTTTCGACATCAAGGGCCAGGTGACGCGCGCCGGCTCCCGCGCGCTCGACGATTCCTCGCCGGCCGAGCAGGATGCCCCCACGGTGGCGCGGCTGCGCAAGGCGGGCTTCGTCGTGATCGGGCGCACCAACATGACCGAATTTGCCTATTCCGGCATCGGCATCAATCCGCATTACGGCACGCCGAAGGGCGCCTGGAACCGGGCCGAGGGCCATGTGCCCGGTGGCTCGTCCTCGGGCGCCGCGGTGTCCGTGCTCGACGGCATGGCGCACGGCGCGCTCGGCACTGATACCGGCGGCTCCTGCCGCATTCCGGCGGCCTATAACGGCATCGTCGGCTACAAGCCGACGCAGCGCCGCGTGCCGCTCGACGGGGCTGTGCCGCTGTCGTTCTCGCTTGACAGCATCGGGCCGCTGGCACGATCGGTCAGTTGCTGTGCCATACTCGACGCCGTGCTCGCGAACGAGCCGGTCGTTGCGCTGAAGCCTCGCCCGGTGAAGGGCATGCGGTTAGCGGTGCCGACCACGATCGCGCTCGACGACCTCGATGCGGACGTGGCCAAGACGTTCGAGCGTGCGCTCAAGAGCCTCGCCGATCATGGCGCGATCATCGAGCGCATCGAGATGGCCGAATTCCACGACATCGGCCCGATGAACGCCAAGGGCGGCTTTGCGGCTTCCGAAAGCTTCGCCTGGCACCGCTATCTCATCACGTCCAAGGGCGACGTCTATGATCCCCGCGTTTCCGTGCGCATCATGCGCGGCGAGGCGCAGAGCGCGGCCGACTACATCGATCTCCTCAACGAGCGCCGCTCGCTGATCGCCCGCGTCAATGCGCGCCTTGCGCCCTATGACGCGCTGGTGCTGCCGACCACCGCCAATACGCCGCCGAAGATCGCCGATCTCGCCGACGACAAGGCGTTCACCAGGGAAAACCTGCGCGCGCTGCGCAATTGCACCCTGATCAACATGATCGACGGCTGCGCCATCTCGCTGCCTGCGCATCGCGAGGGCGACGTCCCGGTCGGCCTGATGCTGGCGGGCGCGGGCGGATCGGACCGCCGTATCTTTGAACTTGCTGCCGGCATGGAGGCCGTAATTCGTGTTTGACCTGACTTTCACCGTCGACGCCCAGGACACCACAACGCCACTGACACTGGCGATCGACCAGATGGTCATCGCCGGCTGGACCGGCCGCGACGCGATCGCGCGCGACAAGCACATCACGGAGCTGGAGGCTATGGGCATTGCCCGGCCGGCCTCGACGCCGATCTACTATCGCGCCTCGGCGCGGCGACTCACCATGGAAGACCGCATCGAATGCACTGGCGGCGATTCCAGCGGCGAGGTCGAATTCGTGCTGATCGGCTGGCAGGGCCGCATGTTCGTCGGCTGCGGCTCCGACCACACCGACCGCAAGGTCGAAGCCTACAGCGTCACCGTGTCCAAGCAAATGTGCGACAAGCCGATCGCATCCACGCTGTGGGAGCTCGAGGACGTCATCGGCCATTGGGACAAGATGATTTTGCGCTCCTACGCTTTAATCAAGGGCGAGCGCGTGCTCTACCAGGAGGGCACGCTGGACGCGATGCTGCCGATCACCGATCTCATCGCGCGCGGCTTCGAAGGTGGGAAATTCCCCGACGGCTGCGCCATGTTCGGCGGCACGTTCGCGGCCAAGGGTGGCATCCGCCCCGCCGACCGCTTCGAGTTCGAGCTGGAAGACCCTGTGCTGAAGCGGACGATCAAGCACGGCTATGATGTGGTGACGCTGCCGGTGCTGGGCTGAGCTATCGCCACCGTCATTGCGAGGAGCCCTTGCGACGAAGATTCCATGGGGAGTGGATAGCGACCAAGTCTGAGGCCAGACTGAGGTTGCAATACCACCCAACCTGGAGACGACGATGTTGCT
>NZ_JBEPQV010000046.1:0-48264 GCF_040548035.1 Bradyrhizobium sp. LB8.2
TCGCACCGTCTAACCAATTGATCCGATTCAAGTCACGCGGTGCAAAATCCCCGAAAATAGCGAAATCTCGCCTCTAACTGCGCAAGTTGGGCTAGCACATATGGCCTGGGACATGGAAATGGCCGGCTCAAACAAAAAGGCCCCGGAAACCGGGGCCTTTGAGGAATTGATCTGCCGAACTATCAGCGCGAATAGAATTCGACGACCAGATGCGGCTCCATCTGCACCGGGAACGGCACGTCGGAGAGGTGCGGGATGCGCACGTATTTCGCGGTCATCTTGTTGTGGTCCACCTCGAGATAGTCCGGGGTGTCACGCTCAGAGAGCTGGCTGGCTTCGAGGACGTGGGCGAGCTGCTTGGAGGCTTCCTTGACCTCGATCACGTCGCTGATCTTGACCTGATAGCTTGAGATGTTGACCTTGCGGCCGTTCACCTTGACGTGGCCGTGGTTGATGAACTGGCGCGCGGCGAAGATCGTCGAGACGAACTTGGCGCGGTACACGACCGCGTCGAGACGACGCTCGAGGAGGCCGATCAGGTTCTCGCCGGTGTCACCCTTGAGGCGGCTGGCCTCGACATAGATGCTGTGGAACTGGCGCTCGGAGATGTTGGCGTAGTAGCCCTTCAGCTTCTGCTTGGCGCGCAGCTGCACGCCGAAATCGGAGAGCTTGCCCTTGCGGCGCTGGCCGTGCTGGCCGGGGCCGTACTCGCGGCGATTGACGGGGCTCTTCGGGCGGCCCCAGATGTTCTGGCCCATACGGCGGTCGAGCTTGTACTTGGCTTCACTGCGCTTAGTCATCGCGTCCTCTGTAGGTTCATGATTTGAGGAAACGCGCCCTCCTGTGTGACGGGCTAGCCCGGCACTGACAGGTCCGATCCCCAAAGCGTGGGGGAAAGGACCACGGGTCGCGAAACGCTTCGCGGGCCGAAATCGGCCCGCGAGCAAGCGGCTTTTAGGGGAGTTCGGGGCTCGCTGTCAATGCGAATGGCCCTGGAATCACGTCCTGACCGCCCGGATCGGCTTGGGGCCGGCTGCCCGCAATTCGGCAGCGATTTCAGTGTTCAGGACCTGTTCCAGCCGGGTCAGGACCCTGGCGATGGGGGCAGCGTCGGTCACCCGGTGATCCCAGCGGATCACGACATGGATGCTCTGGTCAGCCCCGACCACCCCATAGCTGACGATGAAAGGGCCGGGCGTGATGGGGTGAAGCTCGCCCCCGCCATAGGCGGCCACCGAGCTCACCGCGAAGCTGCCGAACCAATTGCCGCGCTGCCGGCCGAAATTCAGCCCGATCGCCCAGGACAGGCGCCGCAGCGGCAGCGGCAGACGGGTCGCCCGCATGACCTTGCGGAACATGGGGATTTCGTCGATCGGGGCTGTCTTGGCGCGCCGGATCTCGGCGTCGATTTCGGCCAAGGCTATGGCCTCTGGGCCTGCGATCCGCTGCAACAGCACGCATTCCTCGCCGTCCTCGACCCGGGCGATGGCGACCGAGGCTACGCTCTTCGGCAGCTCATAGAGCGTCGGCCAGGGCCATTTGGCGTAAACCGTGCGCAGGAGCGGCTCGTCCCTGGCCACCAGAGCGAAGGCCTTGACGAACATCGCGGCCCAGCCGGCCGGCGCGATCGCGCCTGCGCGGGCCTCCAGCAGGGGGCGGATATTGAGCGAGCGGGAGAGCGATACGAACGGCACGCCGATCGAGGCGCGCATGAGATCGACAATCAGGCGGCGCGGCAGCGAAATGGTCTTTGCTTTCCCGCGCATCGCTCTTTCGGTTCCCGCAGATTAGACAATGTGCCGCGAGCGGATTCCCGCTCGCCGCCTGCTCTAGCACGAACCAACCCGCCTGGGGCCGGTCGGTTCGCCGCATCAGGGCGCCGGCGAAGCCAGCGGCTTGGTCTTGTCGACGACGTAAACTCCAAGCACTTTCATGGCCTTGTCGCCATGAGCCTTGGCGTCGTGCACGACACCTGCAGGGATCTGGTAGGAATCACCGGCTTTCAGGGTTTTCTCCGGCTGACCGTCGATGAGAAGATTCAGCTCGCCTTCGAGCACGTAGCCGGTCTCGATTCCCGGATGGGTATGGCGTCCGGCCGCGCCGCCCGCTGGGACTTCCGCGATGGCGGTGATGGTGTTGTAGCCGTCCGGAAATTCGACCTTCTGGAGTGGGGTGCGTTTGATGCCGGGCTGCTGGGCGAAGGCGGCAACGGCAAGGCCGGTGAAGGCAAGAGCGAGCAAAGTCTTTTTGAGCATTGTTTCCTCCCTGGAACGGCCGACCCTAGCAGCGCGGCAGTTCCCGGCAAGCCCGGCGCTCAGCGTTTGATCCCATCGAACGCCGCCATGATGCCGCGCTGGAATAGCGACCAGTCGAAGCCGAGCGCGATCGCGCGGTAGCCGCGGTCGATCAGCTGGTTGGCCTGGTCTGCGGTACGCGCCACGCCACCGATCGGCACGCCGCTTCTGAGGATGCCGGCTTCCGCGCGGGCGACCAACTCCAGCAGCTCGGGATCGTCCATCTGCCCGCGCTTGTTGATGGACGTGGCGAGATCGCCGGGGCCGATCACCGCAACATCGATGCCTGGCGTCGCCATGATCTCGTCGATGCGGTTGACGGCGTCGACATGCTCGATGGTGATCATGCAGATCATCTCGTCATCGGCTGAGGCCATGTAGTCCGGCATCGACTGGCCCCAGCGGAACGGAGCGTGGAACGGACCCCAGAGACGATCGCCGCGCGGCGGATAGCGCACACTGCGGACCGCTTTCTCGGCATCGGCGCGATTGGTGATCATCGGGAAATTGATGCCGAAGGCGCCGATGTCCATCGGTGCTTTCGCCAGCCACGGCTCGTTGGCCGCGATCCGCACCAATGGTGTGCATGGCGTGCCGGTCGTTGCCGCGATCATCGCATGCGCCTCGGTCAGTCCAATCGGACCATGCTCGAGATCGACGATGATCCAGTCGAGCGACCGGGCCATGATCTGCACGGTCTGCACGCTCGGGATCGTCGCGATCGCGCCGAACGCGGGACGACCCTCGCGCCACAATTGGCGGAGGCGATTGAGCGGCATTGCGGGGATCGACATGAGATGACCTGCGGAGAGATGATGACGGCGAAGCCTAGCAGCGTGCCGTGTCCGCGGAAAGTCAGGCCAATGCGCGGCCGCCGAAGAATGGCGTCAGCGTGGCGCTGAGGCCATGTACGCGATTCGAGGTGAAGATCATCTCGGCACCGGATTGCGCGATGCCGCCGATCTGCGGGCCGAGTAGATCCGAGACGCGGCGGGCGATCGCGGGCGCCGGATCGATCCAGTCGACCGGCCAGGGCGCGAGCTTTTTCATCCGGTCGAGCAGCAGCGGATAATGCGTGCAGGCGAGCACGACTATGTCGGTGCGTGCGTCCGCATCCGCGGCATCGCCGACGAAGCAGGGGGTAAGCTCGGCGAGGATGTCGCCGTCACTGATCGGGGTGCCACTGAGTTCGGCTTCAGCCAGCGAGGCCAGTTCGGGGGAGCCGACCAGCGTCACCTCACAACCCAGCGCGAAATCGCGGATCAGCGCCTTGGTGTATTCGCGCTTCACCGTACCCTTGGTACCGAGCACGGAGACGCGCCGGGTCTTCGACTGCGCGCAGGCCGGCTTGATCGCCGGCACGGTGCCGACGAAGGGCAGGGAATAAGCGGCGCGTAAGTGAGATAGGACCAGGGTGGACGCCGTGTTGCAGGCGATGACGACGAGGTCAGGATCGTGCTTGCAGATCAATTCCCCCATCAGCGGCACCACGCGGGCGATGATCCGGTCCTCGCTGTGGTGGCCGTAGGGGAAGAAGGCGTCGTCGGCGACGTAGACGTAATGCGCGTCCGGGCATGCGGCCACGACCTCACGCAGCACCGTGAGCCCACCAAGGCCGGAATCGAACACCAGGATCGTCGGGGAATTGATCACGTCGTTACCTTAGCCCGCCATGGTTACCATTCGGTTTTTGGGGCGGTTTTGCGGCAGGGGCGTTTGGGACCAATTTGGAACGATTCAATTTCGCGATTGCCGCGTGTTCCCGCTATCAGCTGCCGTACTGCGGTGCGGACAGGTCCAGGCCCGCAAAACTCCGGAGAGCCGACATGATCAGAAACACCAGTCACGGCTGGGGCAGCGTTTCCCGGTGGCTGCACTGGATTTTGGCGCTGACCATCATCGGCATGATCGGCTTCGGCTGGTGGATGAACCACATCCCGGCGCGTCCCGACCGCTTCTTCTACCGCTCAATTCACGCCGATATCGGTTATGTGATCCTGCTGCTCACCGTGCTGCGCCTGGTGTGGCGCCTCGTCAACCCGACGCCGGCCCTGCCGGCCGAGACCTCGCGCTGGCAGAAGATCGCGGCCCATGTCAGCCACGGCGCGCTCTACCTCGCCGTCGTCGTCGTCACCATGCTCGGCTGGGCCCATTCCGGTGCGCACGCGCCTGACTATTCGGACTTCTTCGGCCTGTTTCACGTGCCGCAATTCACCACGCCCGACCGCGCGGCGGCGGGCGTCTATGAGGACCGCCACATCCTCTTCGCCTATGTCCTGCTCGCCTTGATCGCGGTTCACATGATCGCGGCCCTCTGGCACCACTTCATCCGCCGCGACCGCGTCGTGGCGCGGATGGTGACGGACGAGGCGTAATCGCAACCACACCTGTGCGTTCTCGTGGCACATCCCACGTTCTGCTTCATCTCTTCAGGAGGCCCCATGCTCACCGTCCATCATCTCGGCAAGTCGCAGTCCGAGCGTATTGTCTGGCTGTGCGAGGAACTGGGGATTCCCTACGAGCTGAAGCGCTATACGCGCGATCCCGTCACCATGCTGGCTCCTGCCGAGTACAAGGCGCTGCATCCGGCTGGCACGGCGCCGGTCATCACCGACGGCGAGCTGGTGCTCGCGGAATCCGGTGCGGTCGTCGACTACGTCGTTGCAAAATATGGCAACGGCCGACTCGTGCTCGGTCCCACTGATCCCGCCTTCGCTCAGTTTCTGTATTGGCTTCATTTCGCCAATGGCACCCTGCAACCCGGCATGGGGCGGATGATGATCCTGAGCCGGCTCGATCTCGCCAAGGACAATCCGACCCTGCTCGCGATGAAGGGGCGTCTCGATCGGGCCTACGATCTTCTCGACGCAAGGCTTCGCGAGACCGAATACCTTGCGGGCAGCGCTTTCACGACCGCCGATATCATGACAGCTTTCTCGCTCACCACGATGCGCTACTTCCAGCCCTATGACCTGTCGCGCTGTCCGAACGTGGTCAAATATCTCGGCCGCATCAGCGCGCGGGCGGGCTATCGGCGTGCGATGGAGAAGGGCGATCCGGGCATGGCGTTGCTCTTGAACTGAACGGCGACGCGCAATCGATCACGCGATCCTGTTCGTGGTGGCGGCCCGCTCCGTGGCCAGCTGCTTCTGCAACCGATCGATGTTTTGCAGCAGGCGCTGGCTGGTCAGCACCAGGAAGTAGTAGCCGAACTGCGGATCCTGGAAGTAGATCTCGAGCAATCGGTCGTAGGTAATCGTCAGCACCTGCCCGTCTTCGATGCATTCGATCGTTCCGGTGCGCCGGTTGCCCGGCGTCAGGAAGCCGAGCTCTCCCATCAGCGCGCCCGGCATGATCTCGATATTGATCTCCTTGACCAGGAACTTGCCGGTGACGGTCAGGAGCATGTCCTTAGCTGGATCGCCTAGTTTGAAGAGCGTGTCGCCACGGCGGTATTTGCGTTCGGTCATGAACGGCTTGAGCCATTCGATCGACATGTCGCCTTCGGCCGCATGGCGCGCCTTCTTGACGAGCTTGAGCATCTGCCGCAGCCGCACGGCGTTGATCGGAAGCAGCAGCAGATAGAGCAGGAAGGTCGAGACGTTGGCTGAGAGCGCGCCGAAAACGGCGAAGAACGCGCAACCGACCATGTTGGCGACGCGCAGCGGCACCATCGTCCGCATCAGGAGGGTGGCGACGAAGAAACCGGCGCCGATCGCCGCGAACATATTGGCCAGCGTGATGTTGTGGACGAAGATCTCCAGCATCCGATTGAAAATCGCGTCGTAGGTGACGTTGTTCGGATCGAGGCCCATCTGGACCAGGATCTTCGCGATCTTCAGGTTATCCGTCGCCGCATCGAGAATGCGGTCGAGGATCGACGAAATGTCTGCGCTGCCGGACGGCATGGTACTATCCCCGCGTAAGGCCTTCAGTCCTGGTCGGTATTCTCGACCCGTATAGCCGAAATCGAATGACGACCACTTGAATGAAGCCTTCGGCCGTCATGCCGCAAGAGGCAAATTTTAGCGGGATCGGTGGTTTCGGCAATTGCCTGTTTGGCCGTGGCGCCCCCGTGATTCGGGCCCACGGGGTACGAGCCTCGGCGTGGTGGACCTCGGCGCCCGACGGGGCGGGGGCGTGGGCGATCCCAGCCCTAGGGCTTGGCGGCGGGCTGCACGACCTGCTGCTCGACCAGGCCTAGGTGCCCCGGCAGCGAACCGGCGCGCAGCATCATGGCGACGCTGTTCGCTTCCTCCAGGGTGAAATTGCCGGAGATCTGGCCCGAACCGCCGGTGATGGGCTCGCGGATCACGGGGGCGGAGATCACCTTGCCGTCGAGCACGATGGCGAAGGGCTTTCCGATGTTCTCTTCGGTGACGTGGGCAAAGCGCCGCGTACCGCGGCCGTTGAAGCGGAACGAGGCGATCGGGTCCTTCGTGCCGCTTGCAAAACCCGGGCCTGCATAGCTGATGTCGTCGCCGTCGAGCACGCTGTCCTTGGCGACCAGATAAAGGCTCTTGTCCTTGAAGCCGGGCAGGACTTCCGTGCCTGCCGGCGGCGCGCCGGATTGCGCCTGCTCCGGCGGCATCGAGAGGTCGATCAGGCGGAAGCCGACCTTGACCTTTCGGGCGAAGACCGCGGTGACGCGCTCGGGCTCCATCACACCGGGCAGGAAGATGCGGATGCGATCGGTCCCGTCGGGCTGGACGCTGGCGAGCTGGACGCCGGCCTCCTTCAGACGCTGCTCGATCATGGCGATGGCATCTTCGACGAACTCGTGCAGCCGCGCGGAGGACGCGGCATCGGTCGGCGCGAGCCTGACCATTCCGTCGCCGCCCTCGGTCACGGCGAGTGCATACGACGGCAATCCCTCTGCGGCTGACGCGAGCTTGCGCGCGAGCTGCTCGCGGCCCTTGGCGTCGGCGATCTTCAACTCGACGCCGCCGTCGCGGATCGCAAGACCGGAGAAGGCGATCCGGCCCTCGCGCAGGTTCTTGTAGACGTCATCGCGCAAATCCGTGACGACGCTCTCGCGCAGGCCATCGGTGTCCACCTTGTAGATGATGCGCGACCCGCCGAGCTTCTCCATCTTGTCGGCGACGAAGGCCGCGATCTTGGCGCGCATCTTGTCGAACTGGCCGTCCTCGGCGAGTGCCGCGCGGGGCAGGGCGATCGCCGATGCCATGATCGCAAGTGTCATGGCGAGCGCGATGAAGGGCCGAGTGGCGCAATCCCGCAGGGGCGTAGTCATGATCACCTCAAGTCTTGCGGCAGGGCGCTGGCATGCTGGTCCGACGCCAATTCTTGGTCCCCGGATCTGGCCCGCAGGTTCAAAGGTCTGAGCCCGATCGTAGGCGACGTTAGGTCATGGACGAACGCCAAATCATCCATCATTCTGTCCGTGCTCGACCGGTCATCGGTCGAGGCCTCCTCGACCCAAAAAGTCAAAAGACAGGGCGCGGGGAATGCATCTGAGGGAGGACGGAATTCCATGGCGGGCATCCACGCGCTCGATCGGCTCATCGGCAGCGACTATCCGGACCTGGCAACCGACGCCGAGGTTCGAGCCTTCGAGCAGGTCCCTTACGCCGATCGCGTCGCGGCCGAGAGCACCTACGACGCGATCAGGCTGGGTGCGGCGGGCAACCCCGACGGGCCGGCGATCCAGTTCCTGCAAAATGCCGATCCCGCCGACACGCCTGTCGTTGTGACATACCGCGATTTCATCGCGCGCGTCACGCAGGCCGCCAACATGTTTCACGCGCTCGGCGTCGAGAAGGGCGACGTCATCAGCTTCATGCTGCCGCTGGTACCTGACGCCTTCGTGACACTGTTCGGCGCGGAGGCCGCAGGCATCGCCAACCCCGTCAATCCGCTCTTGGAGCCGCACCAGATCGCGGAGATCCTGGAGGCAGCGAACACGAAAATTCTGGTGGCGCTGGGGCCGATGCCCGGCACTGACATCTGGCAGAAGGTCGAACAGATCCGCCCACGACTCAAGCATCTCAAGGCGGTCGTGCAGGTGTTCGGCGGCGGCGATCCGACGAAGGGAATCTTTGCCTTCAGCGATCTGATCAAGCAGCAGCCGTCGGACCGGCTTATCAGCGGGCGCAAGATTCTCGGCAGCGATATCGCGGCCTATTTCCATACCGGAGGCACCACCGGAACGCCAAAGCTGGTGCGGCACACCCATGCCAACCAGGTCTATCAGGCCTGGGCGCTCAATCTGCTGCTGAAGTCCAAGCCGGGCGCCAACATGCTGTTCGGCATGCCGCTGTTTCATGTCGGGGGTTCGCTAACCCAGGTGCTGCTGACGCTGTCCGCCGGCGGATCGCTGGTCGTGTTGTCGCCGAGCGGATGGCGCAATCCGAATGCGGTGAGGAACATCTGGCAACTGGTCGAGCGTTTCAAGCCGGAGGCGCTGTCGAGCGTGCCGACGGTGCTCGCCGCAACGCTCGGGGTGCCGCCCGGCAATGCCGACATCTCCAGCCTGAAATATGCAGCCGGTGGCGGCTCGGCGATCCCGGTCGCGGTGGGGTCTGCGATCCAGGACAAGCTCAAGCTGCCGGTCGTGGAGGTCTACGGCATGACCGAGACCTCGAGCGTGCACACGCTGGCCTATCCGTCGCGGCCGATCCGGCTCGGCTCGGTCGGCCTTCCCATGCCTTACGCGCGGGTCCGCATCGTGCAACTCGATGCCGACGGCCGGCTGATCCGCGACTGCGCGCCGGACGAGATCGGTGTCGTCATCATGGCCGGGCCCGGCGTGTTCGGCGGCTATCTCAACGACGAGCACAACAAGGGCGCCTTCGTCGACGAGGTCTGGGTCAATTCCGGCGATCTCGGCCGGCTCGATGCCGACGGCTATCTCTGGATCACCGGCCGCGCCAAGGATCTCGTGATCCGCGGCGGCCACAACATCGATCCGGCGCCGATCGAGGAGATCATGTTCCGGCATCCCGCCGTCGGCTTTGCCGCGGTGGTCGGTCAGCCCGACGCCTATGCCGGCGAATTGCCGGTGGGTTACGTGCAGCTGAAGCCGGGTGCGACTGTCGAACCGGGCGAGTTGGAGACATGGGTGCGCGAGCGCACGCCGGAGCGCGCCGCCGTTCCGGTGCAGGTCATTCCGATCGACCCGATGCCTGTCACCGGCGTCGGCAAGGTATTCAAGCCGCAACTGCGCTGGGACGCAGCCCGGCGCGTGTTCACGAAGGTGCTGACACCGCTCGCCGAGCGCGGCATCGACTGCAAGGTCAGGGTCGGCGCTCACGGCAGCCACGGCTCGATCGCCACGGTTACGCTGGCGGGCCTGCCGGCTGATCAGCGCGAGGCGGTTGCGAGCGAGGTGCACGCACTGCTTGCACCGTTCGTGATGCGCCACGAGGTGGTGCAAATGTAACGGACCCAACAGCCGGCTTTGGCGTCAGCTGCGAAAGCAGAGCGACGCTTCGCCGCATTATCCATACTCCGATAGAGGGTCTTGTGTGACAATTGTCACATAGGAAGAATTGGCAATCTGCCACGCTCCCGGATATTCTCATGGAATTGCATCCTGGGGGACGCAAGTGATTCCGTTTCGGATATTTGCTTTGTTGATTTTGGCCATTGGCCTTGCCTGCGGACCGGCCCATGCGGACCGGCGGGTTGCGCTCGTGATCGGCAATTCCGCCTACAAGAGCGCGCCCAAGCTCGGCAATCCCGTGAACGATGCCACTCTGGTCGGCGGCATGTTCAAGAAGGCGGGCTTTGATTCCGTCGATGTCAGGCTGGATCTCAGTGCGAGCGAGATGCGGCGCATGTTGCGTGAGTTCGCCGGCAGGACCCGCGATGCGGATGTGGCGGTGATCTATTACGCCGGCCACGGCATCGAGCTGGAAGGCACCAACTATCTCATTCCGACCGATGCGACGCTGGAGACGGATGGCGACGTGCTCGACGAGACCATCCCAGTCGAGCGTGCGCTGTTCGCGGTCGAGCCGGCCAAGCAGCTGCGCCTGATCATCCTGGACGCGTGCCGCGACAATCCGTTTTCCAAGACCATGAAGCGGACGCTGGCCTCCCGCGCGATCGGACGCGGGCTCGCCAAGGTCGAGCCGACCAGCCCCAACACCATGATCGCCTTCGCCGCGAAAGCGGGATCGACCGCGTCTGACGGCGACTCCAAGAACAGCCCGTTCGCCGTCGCCTTGGTCGAGCACCTGCCGAAGCCGGGCCTCGACCTGCGCAAGGCTTTCGGCTTCGTGCGCGACGACGTGCTCAAGAGCACGGGCTACAAGCAGGAGCCGTATGTGTACGGCTCGCTCGGTGGCGACGACGTGCCATTGGTTGCGGTCAAACCGGCCGCGTCTGGGGCGCAGGCCAACCCGCAGGATTCTATTCGCAGGGATTACGAGCTGGCGCTGCAGCTTGCCACGCGCGACGGTTGGGAAGCCTTCCTGGCGCAATATCCCGAAGGTTTTTATGCCAATCTGGCCAAGGGCCAGATGAACAAGATCGCCGCTGAAGAGACGCGGGCGTCGGCCGAGCAAAAGGCGAATGCGGCCGAGCAGCAGAAGGCAAGGCTTATTGCCGAACGCGCCCAGAAGACCGAGCAGGACAAGGCGGCCGCGGCGGCCAAAGCTGCCGAAGAGGCCCGGATCGCGGCGGAGAAGCAGAAGCAGATCGAGCAGGCGAGGACCGAGGCGGCGGAGCACCAGCGCAAGCTGGCTGAGGCTGCTGCGGCGAAAGCACAGGCCGAGAAGCAGGCGGCGGAGAAGGCCAAGGCCGAGCTTGCCGCCAAGCAGGCAGCCGAGAAGGCGGAGCAGGTGGCAAAGCCGACGGCCGATCGGCAGATGCCTGAGGTCGAGCAAAAAGTTGCAGCCCTTTCGTCGACGCCGGCATCGGCATTGTCGGCGGCTGATCTGACAAAATCCCTACAGAGCGAATTGCGCCGCGTCGGCTGCCTGTCTGCCACCGCCGACGGCGATTGGAGCGCCGCATCGCAGCGTTCGCTGGCCCTGTTCAACAAATATGCAGGCACCCAGTTCGACGCCAAGCTCGCAAGCGTCGATGCGCTCGATGCACTGAAGGCAAAGCCCGGGCGCGTTTGCCCGCTCGTTTGCAATTTCGGCTTCAAGGCCGATGGCGATCAATGCGTGAAGATCACCTGCCGCGCCGGCTATCACGTCGGTGACGACAACGAATGCGCGAAGGTGTCCGAGAAGAAGCCGGTCGCGACGCGGGAAGATTCGAGGAAGCGGGACGCGGACCGGAAGGACTCGGAATCGGCGCCCTCGAAGCCCGAAGCCAGTGGGCAGATTTTTTGCAGTTCGGCCGGCTGTCGTCCGGTGCAGAAAGGATGCAGACTCGTGGCCGGGGCTACGCCCGGAAGATATAACGCCTCCGTAGGAAGCGGCAATTATGAGGTCTGCAACTGATCGTGCAGTCGATCCAGAACCGCGGATGAATTGCGTGAACATCGCTCGATATCTCTTCCTATTCATATTTGCGGCTCTTTGCACCTGCGCGCCGGCTCAGGCCGACAAGCGCGTCGCGCTCGTGATCGGCAATTCCGCCTACAAGAACGCCCCGCGGCTCGCCAACCCGGTGAACGACGCCGGGCTGGTCGGCGGCATGTTCAGGAACGCAGGCTTCGATACGGTCGAGATCAAGCTGGACCTCAATGCCAGCGAAATGCGGCGATCGCTACGCGAGTTCGCGGCCAGGACGCGCGATGCCGACATGGCGGTGATCTACTATGCGGGCCATGGCATCGAGCTGGACGGCAGCAACTACCTCGTTCCGACCGATGCCATGCTGGAAACCGATGGCGATGTCCTCGACGAGACGATCGCACTCGACCGCGCGCTGTATGCGGTCGAACCGGCCAAACAACTCCGTCTCGTCATCCTCGATGCCTGTCGCGACAACCCTTTCGCCAAGACGATGAAGCGCACCCTGGCCTCGCGCGCGATTGGTGGCGGGCTTGCCAAGGTCGAGCCGACCAGTCCGAACACGATGATCGCGTTTGCGGCCAAGGCGGGGTCGACGGCGTCCGATGGCGACTCCCGGAACAGCCCGTTCGCGGTGGCGCTGACCGATCATCTGCCAAAGCCCGGGCTCGACTTGCGCAAGGCGTTCGGGTTTGTCCGTGACGACGTCTTGAAAAAAACCGGCAACAAGCAGGAGCCGTATGTCTATGGCTCCCTGGGCGGCAGCGATGTGCCGCTGGTGCCGGCAAGGCCGGCCGCCGCAGCCGGTCCGCAGGCAAATCCACAGGACAGTGTGCGCAAAGACTACGAGCTTGCCCTTCAGGCCGGCCTGCGTGAAGCCTGGGAAGCATTCCTCCAGACCTATCCGGAGGGCTTTTACGCCAACCTCGCCCGCGTGCAGTTGAAGAAGATTGCCGCCGAGGAGGATCGCACGCTGGCGACCGAGAAGGCGCGTCTGGCCGAACAGGAGAAGGCGAGGCTGGCGACCGAACGAGCCCAGAAGGCCGAACTGGAGAAAGCGGCCGCCGCTGCGAAAGCCGCGGAAGGGGCGAGGATCGCGGCCGAGAAGGCCAAGCAGATCGAGCAGGCCAAGGCGGAGGCGGCCGAACGAGATCGCAAGGCGGCGGAAGCTGCCGCGGCCAGGTCGCTCGCGGAGAAGCGGGCGCTCGAGAAGGTGGCGACCGAGGCGGCAGCGAAGCAGGCGGCTGATGGCGACAGTAGGAAGGTGGCCGCGCTGTCGCCGCCGCCAAGCTCTCCGCCGCCCGGCGATCTCGCGAAATCCGTTCAGAGCGAACTGCGCCGCGTCGGCTGTCTTTCGGCCGCCGCCGACGGCGACTGGAACGCCGCAACGCAGCGCTCGCTGACGCTGTTCAACAAATATGCCGGCACTCAATTCGACGCGAAGCTTGCCAGTGTCGACGCGCTCGATGCGCTGAAGGCGAAGCCGGGACGCGTCTGTCCGCTCGTATGCAATTTCGGCTTCAAAGCCGATGGAGATCAATGCGCGAAGATCACCTGCCGGGCCGGCTACCACGTCGGTGACGACAACGAGTGCGAGAAGATTCAGGAGAAGAAGCCGGTCGCGACGCGGGAGGATTCGAGGAGGCGGGACGTTGAGCGCAGGCGAACCGAGTCCACGCCCCCAAAGGCCCAATCCTCAGAACAGATACTATGCAATCAGGCGGGCTGCCGACCTGCAGCAAGAGGCTGTCGGATAGTAATTGGTACGGGGCAATCGCAGGGGAGCGGCGGTATTGGGCAGCAAAGAGAGATTTGCAACTGATCTTAAGCGGTAGCCTCGCGGTGGCATGGCTGGCAAGGCCGCCCCAAACCGGCAGGATTATCTATTGTGGTTTGGTGCAGACGCCACGGGCCTCGATAGGGGGATACTCTTCGCCGAGTTACCCCGCCGGCATCCGCGTCTCCACCAGGCGTGCCCAATATGATGCGCCGTGGCCGAGGATGTTGTCGTTGAAAACATAGGCCGGGTGGTGGCACTCGTTGCCATCGCCCATGCCGACCAGGATCATCGCGCCGGGGCGCGCTTCCAGCATGAAGGAGAAGTCTTCGGCGCCCATCATCGGAATGAACTTGTCGTTGACGCGGTCGGCGCCGACGATGTCGCGGGCGACGTCGGCGGCAAGGCCGGCCTCGCGCGCATGGTTCATCGTCACCGGATACATGCGCGTGTATTTCGTCTCCGCCGAGCCGCCATAGGCACGGGCGACGCTGTCGGCGACCTCGCCGATGCGGCGTTCGACGAGATCGCGCACCTCAGGATCGAGCGTGCGCACAGTACCGCCGAGCTCGGCGATCTCCGGAATGATATTGAAGGCCGTGCCGGAGTGGAATTGCGTGATCGAGATGACGGCTGACTTCAGCGGATCGACGTTGCGCGCGACGATCGATTGCAGCGCGTTGACGATCTGCGAGCCGATCAGCACGCTGTCGATCGACTTGTGCGGACCCGCGCCGGCGTGGCCGCCCTTGCCGTGGACCGTGATCTGGATGTTGTCGGAGGAGGCGAGCATCGCACCCGGCGTAGTCGCGAAATGGCCCTCGGGCAGGCCCGGCATGTTGTGCATGCCGTAGACCTCCTGAATGTTCCAGCGCGTCATCAACCCGTCCTCGACCATCGCCTTGCCGCCGCCGCCACCTTCCTCGGCGGGCTGGAAGATCACGATCGCGGTGCCGTCAAAGTTGCGCGTCTCGGCCAGATATTTGGCGGCGCCGAGCAGCATGGCGGTGTGGCCGTCATGGCCGCAGGCGTGCATTTTGCCGGGTACCTTGGAGGCGTAGGCGACGCCTGACGTCTCCATGATCGGCAGCGCGTCCATGTCGGCGCGCAGGCCAATGGTCTTGCCGGAGGCCGACTTGCGTCCGCGGATCACGCCGACGACGCCGGTGCGGCCGATGCCAGTCACCACCTCGTCGCAGCCGAACTCGCGCAAACGATCGGCGACGATGCCGGCGGTGCGATGGACGTCGTATTGCAGCTCCGGGTTCTCATGGAAGTCATGGCGCCAGGCGGCCATTTCGTCGGACAGGGCGGCAACGCGGTTGACGATCGGCATGGGGGCTCCGTCTCAGTTGTTGTTATTGTTGTAGCCGGATGAGCGAAGCGACATCCGGGATCTTTGTTGGTGGCTCCCCGGGTATCGCTGCGCTCACCCAGGCTACGCACTACGGACGCGACACTCAGCTTTCCCCGAACACGCGCTTGAAGATCGTGTCGATGTGCTTGAGGTGATAGCCGAGATCGAACTGCTCCTCGATCTCGGCGTCTCTGAGATATTTCTTCACTTCAGCGTCCTTCTTCAGGAGCTGGAGGAAGTCGCCTTCGCCGCGCCAGACCGGCATGGCGTTGCGCTGCACGAGCTTGTAGGCGTCCTCGCGGCTGGCACCCTTCTGCGTCAGCGCCAGCAGCACGCGCTGGGAGTGCACGAGGCCGCCGAGGCGGTCGAGGTTCTTCTGCATGTTGGCGGGATACACCAGCAGCTTGTCGATCAGGCCGGCGAGGCGCACCAGCGCGAAGTCGAGCGTCACGGTCGCGTCGGGGGCCATCATGCGCTCGGCGGAGGAGTGCGAAATGTCGCGCTCGTGCCAGAGCACGACGTTCTCCAGCGCCGGTGTCACATAGGCGCGCACCATGCGCGACAGGCCGGTGAGGTTCTCCGAGAGCACCGGATTGCGCTTGTGCGGCATCGCGGACGAACCCTTCTGCCCTTCGGAGAAGAACTCTTCGGCCTCCAGCACCTCGGTGCGCTGCATGTGGCGGATCTCCACCGCGAAGCGCTCGACCGAGGAGGCGATCACACCGAGGACCGAGAAATACATCGCGTGGCGATCGCGCGGGATCACCTGCGTCGAGATCGGCTCGGGGACAAGGCCCATGGCCTTGGCGACGTGTTCTTCCACGCGCGGATCGATCTGCGCGAAGGTGCCGACGGCGCCGGAGATGGCGCAGGTCGCGACCTCTTTCCTCGCCGCGATCAGGCGCTCCTTGGCGCGCGTGAATTCGGCATAGGCATAAGCGAGCTTGAGGCCGAAGGTCACGGGCTCGGCATGGATGCCGTGGCTGCGGCCGATGGTGGGCGTCATCTTGTGCTCGAAGGCGCGCTTCTTCAGCGCCGCCAGCACGTTGTCGAGGTCGGCGAGCAGCAGGTCGGCTGCGCGGGTGAGCTGGACATTGAGGCAAGTGTCGAGCACGTCGGAGGAGGTCATGCCCTGATGCACGAAGCGCGCCTCGGGGCCGACGATCTCGGCAAGGTGAGTGAGGAAGGCGATGACGTCGTGCTTGGTCTCGCGCTCGATCGCGTCGATGCGGGCGACGTCGAAGGTGATGTCCTTGGCCTTGGCCCAGACCGTTTTGGCGGCTTCCCTGGGGATCGTCCCGAGCTCGGCGAGGGCGTCAGCCGCGTGCGCCTCGATCTCGAACCAGATCTTGAACCGGGTCTGCGGTTCCCAGATCGAGGCCATTTCCGGGCGGGTATAGCGGGGGATCATTGGACTGCTCCAGGAAGGTGGGCGGGCGACCCAAGAGAGCGCTACCTGCCAAAATGCTTTTTACGCCGTGATTTAGCAGAGCGGAGAGGGCGAAACAAACGATCCGAGCCCGGGAAGAGGGAGATCGCCGAGCTATCCACCGGACCAGCCGGCCCAATGGAGGCCGGAGAGGAGGCCCGCAAAAATCGACTTTCAATCACGGATCATTGACTGACAGATATTGAAATCTGTCATCGAGAAGTGTATATCCCCTCTCGGACGCTCCGATTGGGCGTCTCGTGGTTCTCCCCCCGAGGAGATACCGCGGACGATTGGAGACTTAAGACAATGACGACCGAAATCATCAATCTGACCGGGACGATTGGGCATTGGCTCAATTTACTGGTGGCGCGCCAGATCGCGGCGCAGGCTGCAAAACTGCCTCATTAAGGCGAGAGCTTTCCGAAACGACCGGCACGGGCGCTTCGGAAGCAGCTCCATCGCCGGGTAACTGAGCCCTCAACGGGACCATGGTGCTGGCATGAATGAAGCCGTTATCTTGACGCCGGAGCGGATCCTCGAAGTCACCGAGGACGTGTTGCGGCGCTACGGACTTGCCAAGGCCACCGTGGTCGACGTCGCCCGTGCGCTCGATGTGAGCCACGGCAGCGTCTACCGCCATTTCCCGAGCAAGGCCTCGCTGCGCGAGGCGGTTGCCAAACGTTGGCTTGATCGTATCGACGCGCCGTTGCTGGCGATCGCCGAGGAGCAGGGTCCGGCGCCTGTCAGGCTCGACCGCTGGCTGCGCACGCTGTTCGACGCCAAGCGTTCGCGCGTGCTCGACGATCCCGAGATGTTCGAGACCTATCTGACGCTGGCGCGCGAGGCTTGCGCAGCCGTCAGGTGTCACAAGGACACCATGATCGACCAGATCGGGGCGATCCTGACCGACGGCGTGAAGCAGGGCGTGTTCGAGGTGGGCGACGTCAAGGCCACCGCGCGCGCCATCTTCGATGCCACCGTCCGCTTCCACCATCCGGCCCACGCCGACGAGTGGAAGGACGCCGATCTGCCGGCGCGCGTCGATGCGACGCTGGCGCTGCTGTTGCGCGGATTGAAGGCGTAGGCCGAACAACCCACCCGCTCCAAAGCCAGCGGTGGCCGGCGTTTGTTATCCCCCCACCTTATGTGCAAGGGCACCATCGCGGAGCGAACGCGGATGGTGAGATTTTTTCCGCCCACCAAGCGCGGCACCGGCCAATGGCACGACCGGCGGGCTTTCCGGATACGCATTGACTTCAATTTCGACAAGGTCCTTCGCCCGCTTTCGAAGCCGGTAGAATGCAAGCTCTTGTCCGAGCAGGGGGCAGTGGAATCGAATCGTTGCTGTGTCTGGCAGGCGGCAGAGTTCATCGATGAGCTCGCCGACAGTGATGATCGCGGGATAGGTGGCTTCGCGGATAGCCTTACTCATGGCGGAACTCCTTCGCTCTGGTACTAACCAGAGTTCGACCGCCTCCGTTCCAATCCGCATCGCTAAGGCGATCGAAATATTCTTGGAGGCCCCGCGTGCGGAGGAGGGCTCTGCGCGCCCTGTCTCCAGGGACGGGCGAACACTTAGATCTTCGTCAGCCCGCAAGCCGCGGCGAGCCGCACGAGCTGCGCATCCGTGCGCGCGCCGGTCTTGGTCTTGATCAGATAGTGATAGTTCTGCACCGTCTTGACGCTGAGATTGAGATGCGTCGCGATCTGCTCGGTGGTGGCGCCGCCGGCGAACTGGCGCAGGATCTCGATCTCGCGTTCTCCCAGTTGATCCAGCGCAGAGCCCGCCGAGAGGCTGTCCTCGGCCAGGATGTGCGCGATGTCGTCGCTCATGGCGCGTTCGCCGCGGGCAACGCTGCGGATCGCGGATACGACCGCGGACGGCTCGCTGCTCTTGGTGACGAAGCCGCTGGCGCCGGCACTGAAGGCGGCTTTCACCAGCACGGCCTCGTTGTGCATGGTGAAAACGAGGATGCGCGCCCGCGGGCTGCGCGCGCGGATGTTGCGGATCGCCTCCAGCCCGCTCGCGCCGGGCATCGAGATATCGAGCACGACGACGTCAGGATCGCGCGCCTTGAAGGCGCTGTAGGCATCCGCGGCGTTATCGGCTTCCGCCACGACATGCAGATCGCCCTGGCTTTCCAGCACGCGCCGATAGCCTTGCCGCACGATCGGATGGTCGTCGACCAGCAGCACGGAGATTCCTGTTGCCGCAATATCGTTCATCCCGGCCTCATGCGGCGAGCGGGATGGTGGCGGCGACACTGAGGCCGCGATGGGCGGGCAGGATCGACAATGATCCGCCCGCCGCAGCGATGCGCTCGCGGATGCCGGTGAGGCCGAAGCCGGCCGACTGCGCCACGCGTACCGCATCGCCGCCGCCGTCGTCCTCGACACTGATCAGCAATGCATCGTCATCGCCCGTGCGCCGCTCGACGCGCAGGGAAATCTCGCGTGCCGCGCCGTGGCGCAATGCGTTGGTCAGGCACTCCTGCGCGACGCGATAGGCGGTGGTGGCGGCCGGGCCGCTGATGTCGGTGAGGTCGCCCTTGAGATCGAGCTGGATCGTCGGCCGCGCCGCGCTCTGCGAACGCCAGCTATCCACCAAATTCACCAGGCTCGCCTCCAGTCCAAGCTCTGCGGGAAGGGGATTGCGCAGGCGCTTCAGCGCGTCGCGCAGTGAGGCCATCAGATGATGCGTGGCCTGCGAGATCATCCGCGCGTCCTGCGCGATGCCGTTGTCCTTGTCCTTGTCTTCCTTCGTGCCCGCCGTCTCGATGGTGTTGGCGAAGGCGAGGATGGCCGAGAGATTTTGCCCGAACTCGTCGTGCAGTTCGCGGGCGAGCGCGCGGCGCTCATCGTCGCGGATCTCGATCAGGCGCCGCGTCAGCGCCGCGCGCTGTTCGGTCGCTTCCTCCAGCCGGCCGCCGAGCTCGCCGACGGCGCTGCCGATCATCGCCAGCTCCATCGAGCGGAAGCGCGGCAGTTTCGTGCGATACTGACCGCGCGCCATGCGCTGCAAGGCGGTCACGATCGTGCGCGCCGGCGCCAGCGCATGCGCGATCGCGAGCGAAGCCAGCAGTGCGATCGCCGCCGCCATCAAAAGCGCGACGTCGATCACGTTGAGGATGTACTCCCAGGCGAGCGAGATGGCGGCCGCGGCATCCGGCGTCGCGACCACCGTTCCGGCGGTCGCCGCGCGAGGACTGACGGGCCGTATCACTTCGGTGTGGCTGCCGAGGAAGGTCGGCACGATCGATGCGAACCAGCGCGGCGGCGTCTTGCCTAGCCCCTCGCTCTGGCCGCAGAGCGGCTTTTCGAACGCGATGACCGGCTGGAACTCGACGCAGACGCCGGGCGAGATCAGCTTCATCGTCTCCAGCGTGCGCCACTCCGGAACCGGCAGAAGCTGCTCGCGTGTTCTGCTGCTACGCAACAAGAATTCGTGCCAGTACAGCGCCTGAAGCGCCTGCGCGACCCGTTGCGCCGAGGCCGCGGTCGCCCGGTCGACGCTGCGATAGGCGTCGAACGTCGCCCAGACGGTCGCCGCTCCAAGGCAGAGCGCGACGATAAGAAACAGACGGGCGACAAGCTCAAGCACAAGGCGCATGCGATCACCCCAAAGTTTGGTAAGGTCAGCCTAACAACGCCGCCGCGCCTTGCCAATTGCGAGGTATGGCAGGATGGCAGCTCGGGCAAATTTCCCAAGCCGGATTGGGCATGGCTCTTTGGACCGGGCGCGGCGGCTTTGATCTAATGGGCGGGAAATCGCGGTAGGCCAATCTTTGCAGGCCAGGAGCAGTGCAGCATGAGTTCGATGACGATTGGACCGATCGCGGGGACCGCGACCGACCCATCCGAGCGCAGCGCGCTCCTGTTCTGGATGATCTTCACCGGGCTTTCGGTCTTCGCCGTCGTGCTGCTGTGGCGCTTCGGCCTGATCCGTCTGATGTTGTCGTCGGACCGCACCTACATTTCCAGCGTGATCGCGCTGCTCTATGTCCTCACCTGCGGTCACTGCTTCCTGCGCACGCGGGCAATTGCCCGCGAGGGCGCGGCGGCCCGGCGCTGCCGCGCGGTGCTCGCGGCGCCCGAGGGCGGCAAGGCGCTGGACGCCGGCGCGACCGCGCTGCCGCGCGGGCTGGTGCGGGACCACATCGAGAGTCTCGTGACCAAGGCCACGGCGCAGGACTACCGTCCGGTCGACCAGACGCTGTTATTGCGGACGCTCGCCGATCGCCTGCGCGGGTCAAACGGCTTCGGGGCCTTCGTCTCGGATACGCTGATGAAGCTCGGCCTGCTCGGCACCATCGTCGGCTTCATCATCATGCTGGCGCCGATCGCGGGGCTCGATGCCGCCGACAAGGTCGCAATGCGATCCTCGATGGGGCTGATGAGCGATGGCATGGCGGTCGCGATGTACACCACGCTGGCGGGCCTCGTCGGCTCGATCCTGGTCCGCATCCAGTATTACATGCTGGACGCCGCGACCCAGAAGGTGTTCTCGGACGCGGTGGTGCTGACCGAGAC
Organism: Bradyrhizobium sp. LB8.2; assembly: GCF_040548035.1. Taxonomy (NCBI): domain Bacteria; kingdom Pseudomonadati; phylum Pseudomonadota; class Alphaproteobacteria; order Hyphomicrobiales; family Nitrobacteraceae; genus Bradyrhizobium; species Bradyrhizobium sp. LB8.2. Next base: position 20,825 of record NZ_JBEPQV010000046.1, read on the forward strand.
CTATGTGACGCCGGTACTGGAGCGCAAGGGCGCTGGAACGCCGTCATGATGGATGACTTTGGTCTCTATCCGCGCGAGGAGCCGTTCGATCCCCTGGGCGTGATGCTGTTCAAGGCGCTCCAGGTGATCGCGTTCCTGTTCTTCCTCGCACTGCTCGCGGTCTCGCCGGATGCCAAGGACGGCAAGATCGACTCCAAGGCCGAGTTCATGATCACGCTGGACTGGCCGGACAGCCATCCCGACGATCTCGACCTGTTCGTGCAGGATCCCGCCGGCAACATCGCCTGGTATCGCCACCGCGAGGCCGGCTTCCTGACGCTCGACCGCGATGACCGCGGCGGGGCCAACGACTTCATCATGGTCAACGGCAAGAAGATCGCCTCGCCGATCCGCGAGGAGATCGTCACGGTGCGCGGCATCGTTCCCGGCGAATACACCGTCAACGTATCGCATTTCGTGGCGACGACCGGCGTCCCGGTCGAGGCCAATGTGAAGGTGCAGAAGCTCAATCCGACGGCGCAGGTGGTCTTCGACAACAAGTTCATGCTCGATCACACCGGCGACGAGAAGACCGCGGTGCGGTTCCGGCTCGATGCCGAAGGCAAGGTGGTCAATGTGGACCAGCGGCCGAAATCGCTGCTCGAGACCTTTCGCAGCGGCTGGCGCAACGGCGCCGATCTCGACCCGAGCACCGGTGTGAGCAAGAACGCTGCGAGGGTGCGCCGTGACTAGCCTGCAAACGATCATCCTCACGCTATCGATAGCCTACACCGTCATCGGCGCGCTGCTGCTGATCGTGCTGGTCTATGCGCGGCTGCACTGGTCGTTCAAGGCAGTCGCGGTGGTCGTGACCAGTGCGTTCTATGTCGTGAGCTTCACGGAAATGCGCGGGCTGCTCGGCTGGGCCAGCGCCGATCGGCTGCCGGGGAACTTCAAGCTGCTGAAGTCCCGCATCGTCGAGCCGCATTCGTTGGAGGGCGATCCCGGCTCGATCTATCTGTGGGTCGAGCAACTGGATGAGGACAATCGCCCAAGCGGCATCCCCCGAGCCTTCCGCATCCCCTACAACGACAGTCTGGCCGACAAGACCCATGCAGCGGAGAACGAGATCGCGCTGGGACATCCGCAAGGCGGCCGCGCCGCCGATTTCGGCGGCGGCGACGGCAGCCTCATCGACATGGTCCGGGAATATGTGACGCCCAAGACCATCATGGAGACGAGCGGCGGCGATTCCTCGACCGGCGAGTTCAGCGCTCCGCAGGCCGGCGCGCAAGGCGCCGGTTTCACCCCTGTGCCGCCACCCCGGATGCCGCCGAAGGACGAGCAATAGGCCCTTCACCCTTGCCGCAGGGACCCGCTGGAAAGCCGAACCGCGCAGACGCATCTTGACGTCCCTCAATTTGGCCTTATCGGCTTCCGACAAGACATTTGGGGTGGAGGGTGCGTGCTTCTCGCTGTCTTCTCGGATATCCATGGCAACCGGCAGGCGTTCGAGGCGTGCCTGAAGGTCGCGCGGGCGCGTGGCGCCGAGCGTTTCATCCTGCTCGGCGACTTCGTCGGCTATGGCGCCGATCCGGAATGGGTGGTGGATACCGCGATGGAGCTGGTTGCCCAAGGCGCCGTCGCCGTGCGCGGTAACCATGACCAGGCGGTCAATTCCTCGGCCGAGACGATGAATGCCGAGGCGCAGATCGCGATCGAATGGACCCGCGGCCGGCTCGACACCGCGCAGCGCCGGTTCCTGGCGGAATTGCCGATGCTGGTGCAGGACGGCGATCGCCTGTTCGTGCATTCGGAAGCCTCCAGCCCCCGAAGCTGGCACTATGTCCGATCGACGGCGGACGCCGCCAAGAGCCTGATCGCGACGCCGGCCCATGTCACGTTCTGCGGCCACATCCACCGTCCGGCGATCTATTCGATGTCGGTGACGGCGAAGATGACGGGCCTGGTGCCCAAGACCGACGTCTCCATACCGTTGCTGCGCGGGCGGCAATGGCTTGCGGTGCTCGGCTCGGTCGGCCAGCCACGTGATAGCGATCCATCCGCCGCTTTCGTGCTGTTCGACACGGTCTTTTGCCAGATCACCTATTGCCGCGCGCCCTACGATGTCGAGACGGCCGCGAACCGGATCCGCGAGAACGGCCTGCCGCATTGGCTTGCCGACCGGCTGTCGCAGGGGCGCTAGAGGCGATGCCGAAACCCCTGGTCAAATCAGGCGCAGAGATCGACGGCTACACTATCGGCGAATGCGTCCATGCCGGCGGGATGGCGACGCTGTGGACGGTCACCCATCCCGGCATCGACGTGCCGCTGCTGATGAAGATACCGCGGGTGTCGGAGGGCGAGGACCCCGCGGCGATCGTCTCCTTCGAGATGGAGATGATGATCCTGCCGCGGCTGGCCGGGCCGCATGTACCTTCATGTTTCGGCACCGGCGATTTCGCCCACCAGGCTTATGTCGTGATCGAGCGCATCGCCGGGACCACGCTCTACAAGCGATTGCCCGACCTGCCGCTGCCGTATGACGAGGCGCGGCGGCTCGTCGCCAGGATCGCGACGGGGCTCGCCGATTTGCACCGGCAGAACGTGATCCACCACGACATCAAGCCGAGCAGCATCATGTTCCGCGAGAGCGGCGAGGCCGTGCTGATCGACTATGGCCTGTCGCACCACAACCATCTGCCGGATCTGCTGCAGGAGGAATTCCGCCTGCCTTACGGCACTGCGCCCTATATGGCGCCGGAACGGCTGTCAGGCGTGCGCGATGATCCGCGCAGTGATCTGTTTTCGCTCGGCGTGCTGCTCTATTTCTTCACGACGGGCGAGCGTCCCTTTGGCGAGGGCGAGACGCTGCGTGCGATGAGGAGGAGGCTGTGGCGCGATCCGTACCCGCCGCGCGGCTTACGCGCCGACTATCCGCCCTGGCTCCAGGAGGTCGTGCTGAGGTGCCTCAAGATCGAGCCGGTGTGGCGCTATCCGACGGCGTCACAGCTTGCGTTCGATCTCGCCCATCCCGACCAGATCAAGCTCACCGCGCGTTCGGAGCGGCTGAAGCGCGATCCGCTCAGCGTCGCCTGGCGCCGCCGGTTCAACCAGGGTGTCATGGCACCCCGCGCGAAATCGTATGTCGCAGCCCAAATCGCATCGAGTCCGATCCTCGCGGTTGCGCTCGAGACGGTGGAAGGCGCGCCGGAGCTGAACGAGGCGCTGCGCGTCACCGCCGAGCGCATTCTCGCGACGCTGCCGTCGGCGCGGCTCGCTTGCGTCAACGTGCTCAAGCTCAACCGGATCGCGATCGATCGGACGCTCGACGAGCAGGGCTCCAACAAGCATATTGACCGCCTGGTGGCGCTGAGGCATTGGGCGACGCCGCTCAAGCTGGATGAGAGCCGGCTGTCGGTTCATGTGCTGGAAGCGGTCGATCCCGCTGCGGCGCTCCTGGAATTCGCCGAGGTCAACCAGGTCGACCACCTCATCATCGGCGCGCGGCAGAGCTCGTTCCGCCGCACGCTGCTCGGCAGCGTCTCGGCCAAGGTGGCCTCGGAAGCGGCCTGCACTGTCACCGTGGTGCGGCCGCCGCGGCTGGCTGCGGATGCTGGCGAGGAGGCCGGATAGGGCAGTGCTCTGGATGCTGGAAGGTTCAGGCCGCGTGGGCGGAGCGCTTGCGGCGGATCGGCCAGGAGAACTGGGGGCCGGGCTCGCCGTGATCCGCGCTGCCGCCGAAGAACTGGATGAGCTCGCGGCAGGGTTCGCAGTTGAAGAGGTTACGCGACGCGGATGCCTTGGTCATTTCCTTCAGGCAGTTCGGGCAGTGCGGCTTCATGTGCTTGGTCCAGAAAAGAATTCAATGCCGGCGCGGTGACCGGAACGGGTGATCCAGGTCCGCCGTCTCGGGCCCGGTGTCGTCGCGCATCTCGCCTTCGGAGCGTTCGAGCCGGCCGAAGAAATAATCGAGGTCCGGGTGCGGGCGCCGCGGAATGCGGCACCTGCGCTTCAGCTGACGCTTCACGAGCGCGAACTGCACTTGCGTCAGATCCGATGGCGACGAGTGGTACGCAACGAACGTGCCGGGATCTGCACCGGTCCGGCCGACGGGCCAAACACAACAAACGTACTGAAACCAAGCCACAACGCCACGCCAGTCCAAACCAGGGTCGTCGTCATGATGTGCTCCCGCGAAAACAGGCAAGAATCACTAGCGGTGATTTGCGCGAATCAGGGAAGCCCGGAGGAGTACGGATCAAGATTGCAATTTTAGGCATTGCGCGTCGCAGCATCCGTAGAAGCCGCTCATTCGCGAAGGCGCGTGACGCCTCAGATCGCTTCGCCGCGTGCGCCTGCGGCCGCGTTGCGGATCGCGGCAATATTGGTCTTGTACGCTTCCTGCGTGCCGCCCCTGAACACGGACGTGCCGGCGACGAAGGCGTTGGCGCCAGCCGCGGCCAGGGGACCTGCGACGTCGGGGCCGACGCCGCCATCGACCTCGATGTCGATCGGACGGCCTGCCGTCATCGCGCGGATATCGCGGATCTTGCCGATCGCGGAGGGGATGAAGGCCTGGCCGCCGAAGCCGGGATTGACCGACATCACCAGCACAAGGTCGACGAGGTCGATGACGTATTCGAGCACGCTGATCGGCGTGCCTGGATTGAGCGAAACGCCGGCCTTCTTGCCGAGCGCGCGGATCGCCTGGAGCGAGCGGTGCAGATGCGGACCTGCCTCCGCATGCACGGTGATGTGGTCGCAGCCGGCTTTGGCGAAGGCCTCGAGAAAGGGGTCGCACGGTGAGATCATCAGATGGGCGTCGAAGATTTTCTTCGTATGCGGGCGCATCGCCTTGATGATGTCGGGGCCATAGGAAATGTTCGGAACGAAGTGCCCGTCCATCACGTCGAGATGGATCCAGTCGGCGCCGGCGGCGTCCACGGCGCGCACCTCCTCGCCAAGCTTGGAGAAATCCGAGGCCAGGATCGAGGGCGCGATTGCCAGGGGGCGGGGGGCGAAGGCTTGGGTCATAGCGCGGTTTCCCGTGGCGGCCGTGAAAGATGAACTCGCCTAACATGGGCCTCTCAGCCGGGCAATGCAGGGGTGGCGAGCTTTCTGTGGGCGGAAATTTCTGCCGCGATCGGCATGAATTGCCGGTGTTACCGGGCCGTGCAAAGTGCGGCGAAGGCGGATTTCATTGAGCTTTTTTCGCTGGCACGGCGCTTGCTGACGTCACCTCCAGGACATTGGCCGCGGCATGCCGCATCGGTTGGAGTTTTTGCAATGTTGTTTGCCCTTGGTGCCGCATCGAGTGCGCTCGACGCGATCCAGTCGCTGACGAATTCGAAATCGTCCTTGTCGACCCAGAAGACGGGGTCTTCGAAAGGCGCGACCAATCCGTTCGCGATCGACAGCGGCAGCAACAGCACGACCAGAGGCGCGACCTCTTCGGTCAATTCGGGCAAATATCCGCAGATCTCGCCGGAGACGATGAACGCGTTGTTCGCCGCGCAGAGCCAGTCCTCTGACAGTACGAGCAGCACAGCCAGCTCGACCTCGTCGAACTCCACGTCCTCCACGTCGACGTCCTCGACGAGCCGTGACGCCGCGCTGGAGGACCTTTTTTCGCAGGTCGACGGAGACGGCGACGGCAAGATCACCAAATCCGAATTCGAGAATGCGCTGGGTGCCGGCGGCACCAACACGGCGCAGGCCGACGACGTGTTCTCCAAGCTGGATTCGAATTCCGACGGCAGCGTCAGCCTCGACGAGATGTCGAAGGCGCTGAAGAGCGGCCATCACGGCCACCATCACGCGCAAGGTGCAGGCGATGCGTCCGGCACCGGTTCGGATGCTTCCTCGCAGTCGAGCGGCGGCTCGACCTCGACCACGACAACCGGCGCCGACGGCTCGTCCACCACCACCGTCACCTATACCGACGGCTTCAAGATGTCGACAACGGTCCCGGGCGCCCCCAGCGCCTCCGGTAATTCGGCTTATGATCTGTTTGCGCAGTTGATGCAGCGGCAAGGCGGGCACGGGCAAGGCGCCTCAGCGGCTGCCGGCTCGTCCATGTCGATGAGCGTGTGAGCGAGAAGCCTCCCTCCGCAAATTGCGTCGTCGTGCCCCGCGGAGACGGGGCATCCCGTACGCCGCGGCCTTTCGGTTCAATCATTTATCGTCTCTGGAATACTGGATCGCCCGGTCTTCGCCGGGCGATGACGTGTGACGTGTTGCGAGTGCTACTTACGCGCCGAAGCGATCCTTCCACGCCGGTAGTGCCCCTGCGAACGGCAGTGCTGTCGCATTGTAAATGCCACGTGCGATCGCGCGCGCGACCACGTTGGCGGCGACCGTGCCGAGTTCGGTGAGGCCGACCAACGGCTCGACCGGCTTCTCGCCAGTCGCGGCGGCAAACAGCACGTCGCCGTCGGTCGGGGCATGCACCGGATAGATCGCGCGGGCAAACCCGGTATGCGCGATCATCGCAAGCCGCTTGGCCTGTGCCTTGGTCAGCCTCGCGTCGGTGACGACGAGGCCGATCGTGGTGTTTTCGCGCGCGGTCGCGGCGAGCCCGCCCTTGATGCGCATCGCCAGCATGTCCCGTGTGAACGCGGACGGCAGGCCGCGCCCGCCGAACTCGCCGTTCTCCTCGAATGGCGCTGCCCAGAACCACGGCCCGTCGCCGACGGTGGCGCTGCCGACCGCGTTGACGACGATAATCGCGGCGACCTTGATGCCGTTGGCCAGGACCGCGGAAGCTGACCCCAGCCCGCCCTTGAAGGTCGCGGTGGTGGCACCCAGGCCGGCGCCGACGCTGCCCAGCGCGAAATCGTGGCTTGCGGCCAAGGCCGCGGCGTAACCGAGATCGCGATAGGGCGCGAAGCGCCCCCAGGCCTTGTCGCCACCATTGAGGAGGTCGAACACGATCGCACCCGGCACGAGCGGGATCACCGCGCCGCGGATATTAAGACCGCGACCCTGCTCGGCGAGCCAGGCCTGCACGCCGCCGCCGGTCTCGATCCCGAAGGCGGAGCCGCCGGACAACGCGATCGCATCGACCCGTTCTTGCGTGCTGGCAAGATCGAGCAGGGCATCCTCGCGGGTACCCGGTCCGCCGCCGCGGATGTCGATCGCCGCGACCGCCGGTTGGTCGAAGATGATCGCGGTCGCGCCCGAGGCGAGTTTCGCATCCTCGGCATGGCCGACGCGGACGCCGGCGATATCGGTGAGAAGGTTTTTCAAGACGGCTCCGCAGGCTGAAAGGCGATCGCTCCAGCGATATCGCAGGGATGCCGCAGGCTCAACCGGCGAGCGCGGTCCTGAGCATCTTGGCGAGCTCGGACTTGCGGTAGGGCTTTGCCAGCAGCAGCACGCCGGAATCGAGCCGGCCGTGGTGGACGATGGCGTTCTCGGTGTAGCCCGAAGTGAACAGCGTCTTGAGGTCGGGGCGCCGGCGCGCCGCCTCATCGGCGAGCTGGCGGCCGTTCATGTTGCCCGGCATGATGACGTCCGTGAACAGCAGGTCGATGTCCTTGTCGGAGTCGATGATGATGAGGGCCTCGGCCGCGTTGCCGGCCTCGAGGGCGGCATAACCGAGGCTCTTGATCTGGGTCACGACATATTGCCGCACCAGCGCGTCGTCCTCGACGATCAAGATCTTCTCGTCGCCACCGGTGATAGGCGCGTTCTGGAGCGCCTCGAACTCGGTCTCCTGCACGCCGCTCGAGCGCGGCAGGTAGATCTTCACGCTCGTGCCGTGGCCTTCCTCGCTGTAGATCTTGACGTGGCCGCCGGACTGCTTGACGAAGCCGAACACCATGCTGAGCCCGAGGCCGGTGCCCTTGCCGACCTCCTTGGTGGTGAAGAAGGGATCGAACACCCGGTCGATCAACTCCGGCGGGATTCCGGAGCCGGTGTCGCTGACGGCGATCATCACGTAATTGCCGGCCAGCACGTCGGGATTCATGCTGGCATAACCGTCGTCGAGGAAGATGTTGCGGGTCTCCAGCACCAGCGTGCCGCCGTCGGGCATGGCATCGCGCGCGTTCAGCGCGAGATTGAGGATCGCGGTGGAAAGCTGACCCGGGTCGATCAGTGCCGGCCATGCATCCTCGGTGAGCTGCGGCAGGATGGTGATCTGCTCGCCGAGGGTGGGATGCAGGAGCTTTGCGGCCTCGAGCGTCAGGGCGTTGACGTCGATTTCGCGCGGCTGGAGCGGCTGCTTGCGGGCGAAGGCGAGCAGATGCTTGGTCAGTTGCGCGCCGCGTTCGGCGGCATCGTCGATCAGCTTGGTGATGGCGGCGAGTTCGGGACGGTCAGCGACCGCATCCGCCAAAATGCCGATCGTGCCGGTGATGACGGTCAGCACATTGTTGAAGTCGTGCGCGACACCGCCGGTCAATTGACCGATGGAATCCATCTTCTGGACGTGCCTGAACTGCGCCTCGGCCGCCTGCTTCTCGGTGAGGTCGCGGCCGATGAAGAAATGGCGCTTGACCGGATCGGACCAGGTGCCCATCCAATTCAGCGTGACCTCGTGACCGTCGTAGTGGTAGTAGCGCGCCTCGAAGCTGCGCTTGACGGCGCCGCGCCGCGCCGCGCGCATCTCGCTTCGTGTCCTGTCGAGATCGTCGGGATGGATGAACTCGGTTGCGCTGTGTCCGACCATGTCCTCCGGACCGAATCCGAGGATATCCTTCACGCTCGGGCTGACCTGGACGAAATTGCCAAAACCGTCGGTGACCAGGATGAGATCCTGCGAGGTCTCGAAGATGCGCTGCCGCTCCTCGATCTCGCGGCGCAGTTTCTCCCGTGACTGCTTCTCCTCCGTGATGTCGTGGGCGATCTTGGAGGCGCCAATGATCTCTCCGCCAGCTGTTTTGAGCGGAAAAATATTGAGCACGACGTCGAGCCGACGGCCGTCCTTTCGGATGCGGACCGTCTCGTGCTGGGCGATCGTTTCGTTGCCGCCGACCCGGTTCAGGATACCCCTGACCTCGGCCTTGCGGTCGTCCGGCACAATGATGTCGATCGGCTTGCCGATGGCCTCCGTGGCGGCATAGCCGAACAGATGTTCGGCGGCCTTGTTCCAGCCGGTGATGACACCGTCGAGCGTCTTCGTGATGATGGCGTCATTGGCGGATTCGACGACGGCGCCGTACAGGGCAAGGCGCTTGCCGTAGTAGTCGCGATCCAATGCTGACTGCTGGCGCAGCCTGCCGACCAGGCCCACCGTGTGGGCCTGGAGGCGGACATTTTCGATCAGAAGCACCGCAAGCACGAAGGTAGCTGCGCAGAGGCCGTAGAAGCGGCCGGCGTAGAAGCCGAGATCGAAGCGCGCGACGTTGACGATCGCCGACAGCGCGATGTCGAACAGCCAGGCGCACATCACGACCATGAGCCAGACGTCGATGATCGAATGCGGACGCCGGAACCACAGCGAGACCAGTGCGGCGAAGCTCAGGGACCAAACGAAGGACACCACGCCGATCATGAGCTGCGTGTAACGGCCGTCGCGCAGCAGGACCGGCAGCAGATCGTGCTGGGCAGTGACGATCCAGGTCAAGACGATCGAGACCGCAACGACGCCGAGCGCGCTGGCGCAGATCGCCTTGCTTGCCGAGCCTGAGATCCTGGCGCCGCCGTCGGCCTCCTTCAGCCAGGCATAGGCCAGCACGCAGAGCGGGAAGCCGCCGTGCCAGATCATGTAGAGCCAGGCCGCGGTCTGCTGATCGGCACGCAGCAACCCCGTCGGCGAGAAAAGTCCCGGGAAGGTGAGGGCATGGCATGTGGCCGTCGCGGCAGTGAACAGATAGCCCGTTGCGAGCACGAGCAGTGCACGGGTCCGGAGCACCGCAAACTGCGACAGCAGAAGGATCGCGGTGATGATGTCCGCGGCGGCGAGGGCGGATTGATAGCTCGCGACGAAGGCTGGCACAGGCAGCAGCGGGATACCTGCGAACGGTACGGCCAGCGCGAACAGGATCGAGGCGACGCCGACGATCGCCAATGCTGCGGTGCGGTCTGTCGCGGTGGCCGGCAACGTCGAAAGGAATGTGTTTCGCTCGGTCGTCGCGGACAGGTCCAGCTCTCGCGAATCGGTCTTGAGCATCTTCGCCAGTCTCATTTGGCCCAATGAAATTCCGTCCATGGTAGCTCGTTCTGGGCACGCATCATGACAAAACCCACCGCGACTCAACCGAAGGTTACAGCTTACTTAATCTTGTTGGGAACGCGCACTAGGGATCGGGTAAGATGCGCTTTACTGGACGGTGCCATAATGCCCTCCCACTGCTATGGGTTCCAGGTTTGAATCAGGCATTTTGATTTCAGGATCCGGGAGTTGTTCCCTATGGCCCGCGTTCTCATCATCGACGACCAGAAGGACGTCCGTGCGATGGTCGCGATCGTGCTGCGCGTCAACCGTTACGAGGTCGTCGAGGCCGACAGCGGCGCGGCCGGAGTGAAAGCGTTCACCGAGGCCTCCTTCGACGCGGCCATCGTGGACATTTTCCTCGGTGACGCCAGCGGCGTCGAGGTCATCGCGACTCTGCGCGAGCTTGCACCCAGCCTCCCGGTCATTGCCGTGTCGGGGATGACCGCGCTGGACTTCATGGAACAATCGCCCCACCTCGCCAACGTGGTCTGCCTGCAAAAGCCATTTCGGCCGAACGATCTTCTGCAAGCGCTGCGGAGGGCCCAGGCCGCAGCGGACGGCGAACTGCCCGCAGCCGTCTGACCTTGCCGCAGGAAGCAACGCCCCGGGGTAACCCGGGGCGCGATGATGATTGGAGGAGGCCTTCAGGCCCGGCAAGTGCGCTCAGGTGCCGTTGCCGCTGATCGCGGCGTAGCCGCCCTTGGCATCCCATTTGTAGACGACGTAGTCGAGCTGCTTGATGTCGCCCTTGGCGTCATACTCGATCGGTCCGATCACGGTGTCCCACTTGCCGGCCTTGATGGCCGCCATGACCTTCTTGGCGTCGGTGGTGCCGGCCTTCTTGGCCGCCTGCGACCAGACCTGCATCGCCGCATAGGTGTAGAGCGTGTAGCCCTCGGGGTCGATGTTCTTGGCCTTGAAGGCGTCGACGATCTTCTTCGCGGTCGGCTTGTTGCGCGGATCGGGGCCGAAGGTGAACAGTGTGCCTTCGCCGGCCGGGCCGGTGATGGAGGCGTATTCCTTGTCGGCGAGCGCGTCGCCGGCCATCAGCACGGTCTTGAGGCCCTGGTCGCGCATCTGGCGAAGGATGAGGCCGCTCTCCTGGTGGTAGCCGCCGACATAGACGAGATCGATGTTGTCGCGCTTCAGCCGCGAGACGATCGCGTTGAAGTCCTTGTCGCCCTTGTTGTAGGACTCGTACATCTTCTCGGTAACGCCGGCCTTGTTCAGCGCCTTCTTGGTTTCATCCGCAAGACCCTTGCCGTAGGTGGTCTTGTCGTTGAGGATGGCGATGTTCTTGCCCTTGTAGTTCTTGGCGATGTACTGGGCGGCGACCAGGCCCTGCTGGTCGTCGCGGCCGCAGACGCGCGCCACGTTCCACAGTCCGCTATCGGTGAACTTCGGATTGGTGGAGGCGGGGGTGATCTGGAGCACGTTGCCGTCGGCATAGGCCTCCGAAGCCGGGATCGACGACGACGAGCAATAGTGCCCGGCGACGAACGGCATCTTGGCACTGGCGATCTTCTCGGCGACCGAGCGCGCCTGCTTGGGATCGCAGGCATCGTCCTCGACAGAGAGCGCGAGCTTCTTGCCGTTGACGCCGCCGGCGGCGTTGATATCAGCCACGGCCATCTCGGCGCCGTTCTTCATCTGGCGGCCGAAGGCGGACTCGCCGCCGGTCATCGGACCTGCGACTGCGATGTTGACATCCTGCGCGAACGCCGCGCTCGACAGCGCGATCGAAGCGCCGAATGCCAGACCGATGAGCTTCAGTGATTTCATGAGATACCTCGAGGGTGGTCGCCTGTGGACGTTGCCGGGCATGCCCGGTTCAAACCGGCGCCATTCTTGAATGAATCTTGGGAGAAGTCACCGGCAAAATACGGGCATTGGCGCAGATATCTCGCCACATTCAGCCGCACGCGGGTCCGCAGGCTTGGCTCTTGAGGGTTCGTTCTCGGGCGCCTCAGCCGTGCCGCCCGCCTTCCAGATAGGCGGCGCGAATCTCGGGGCGCTGCAGCAACTCGGCGCCGGTCCCGGCCAGCGTGATCAGGCCGTTCACCATGACATAGCCGCGATGGGCGAGCTTGAGCGCATGGTTGGCGTTCTGCTCGACGATCAGCACGGTCAAGCCGTCCTGCCGGTTCAGAGTGCGGATCGCGTCGAAAATCTGGCGCGCGATCAGCGGCGCCAGCCCAAGCGAAGGCTCGTCGAGCAGGAGCAGGCGAGGACGGCTCATCAAGGCGCGGCCGATCGCCAGCATCTGTTGCTCGCCGCCGGACAGGGTTCCGCCGCGCTGGGCGTAGCGTTCCTTCAGCCGCGGAAACAGCGCGAACACGCGTTGGAGCGTCGCCTCGCGTTCGGCGTCGGTACATTCGGTCGCGTCGGCCCCCATCTGGAGGTTTTCCGCCACGCTCATGCGCGGGAAGATGCGGCGGCCTTCCGGCGATTGCGCGATGCGCAAATGCGCGATCTCGTGGGTGGGAACGCCGGTGATGTCGCGGCCTTCGTACAGGATCTGGCCGGCGCGGGCGCGCGGCTTGCCGAAGATCGTCATCATTAGCGTCGACTTGCCGGCTCCGTTGGCGCCGATCAGCGCCACGATCTCGCCGGCGTTGATCTCGACATCGACGCCTTTCAGCGCCTCGATCTTGCCGTAGGCGGCGCGAAGGCTGCGGATCGCGAGCAGGGGAGCGAGGGCCGGCGTCACGACCCGCTCTCCATCACGGCCACGGCCTCTTCCTCATCGGTGCCGAGATAGGCGGCGATGACCTTGGGATCGTCGCGAACCTCGCGCGGGGAGCCTTCCGCGATCCTCACGCCATGGTCCATCACCACGATATGGTCGGAGATCTCCATCACGACCGACATGTCGTGCTCGATCAGCAGGATCGAGGTGCCGAGGTCGTTGCGGATCGAAAGCAACAGCTCGCTCAGGGCCGCGCTCTCGCGCGCGTTGAGGCCGGCGGCGGGTTCGTCGAGGCACAGAAGCGCGGGCTCGGTGCACATCGCGCGCGCGATCTCCAGCCGGCGCTGGTCGCCATAGGCGAGATTGCCAGCGGCGTCGTCGGCGCGATCGAGCAGATTGATGCGCTTGAGCCAGTCGGTGGCGAGATCGATCGCCTGCTTTTCGGCGTCGCGATAGACGGGGGCGCCGACAAGGCCCAGGAAGGTGAAGCCGGAGGCGCGCATCAGTACGTTGTGCTGCGCCACCATCAGGTTTTCCAGCGCCGTCATGCCGGGAAACAGGCGGATGTTCTGGAAGGTGCGGGCGACCTTGGCCTGCTTGGCGATACGGAAATCGTTCAGTCGCTCCAGCGCGATCACCTTGCCGTCGCCATGGGTGAGGCGAATGGCGCCGCCGCTCGGCTTGTAGAAGCCGGTGATGCAATTGAAGACTGTGGTCTTGCCGGCGCCGTTCGGCCCGATCAGCGCGGTGATCTTCTTCCGCTCGGCTGCAAACGACAGGTCCTGCACGGCGACGATGCCGCCGAAGCGCATGGTCAGCCGGTCGACGCTGAGAATCTCGTCGGCGCTCATCCGTGCCCTTCCTTGACGAGGTCGGAGGAGATCGCCTGCGCCTTGGTCAGATACACGGTCGGTGCGCGATGGCCGATCAGGCCGCGCGGCCGCCAGATCATGATCAGCACCATCGCCATACCGAACACCAGCATGCGGTAATTCTCGAGGCCGCGGAACAGTTCGATGCCGCCGATCATGGCGAGCGCGGCGAGTGCCACGCCAAGCTGCGAGCCCATGCCGCCGAGCACGACGATGGCGAGGACCAGCGCCGATTCCTGGAAAGTGAAAGACTCCGGACTGATGAAGCCCTGGCGGGTCGCGAAGAACGCGCCGGCAAAGCCGCCGAACATCGCACCGGTCGCGAATGCCGTGAGCTTGGTGGTCGTGGTGTTGATGCCGAGCGCGCGGCAGGCGACCTCGTCCTCGCGAAGCGCCTCCCAGGCACGGCCGATCGGCAGGCGGCGCAGCCGGATCGTCACCCAGTTGGTGAGGAGCGCAAGCGCCAGGATCAGATAGAACAGGAAGACGATACGGTGGGTCGGCGAATACTCGATGCCGAGTTTGGCGGCGAGCCCGTTGTCGCTGTTGTCGAGCGGGATGCCGAAGAAGGAGGGGCGAGGAATGCTGGAGACGCCGTTGGGGCCCCCGGTGAGGTCCTGCCAGTTGATGATGACCAGGCGGATGATCTCGCCGAAGGCAAGCGTCACAATGGCGAGGTAATCGCCGCGCAGGCGCAGCACGGGGAAGCCGAGCAGCACGCCCCAGAATGCGGCAAGGATGCCGGCAAGCGGCAGGCAGACCCAGAACGACCAGCCGAAATTGGTGGCGAGCAGCGCGTAGGAATAGGCGCCCACCGCATAGAAGGCGACGTAGCCGAGATCGAGCAGGCCGGCGAGGCCAACCACGACGTTCAGTCCCCAGCCCAGCATCACATAGGTGAGCACGAGGATTGCGAGGTCGAGGATGTAGCGCTGGTCATAGAAGATCACAGGCACCAGCAGCGTGAAGATCAGGAGCGCCGGTGCGAGATAGCGGCCGACGAACGACATGCCGCTTTGCAACGCAGGCGGCACCAGCTTCTCGGCGCCGGTCGGGCCGATCCATTGCCTGAGCAGCTCGATCACGATCGAGCCGCCGAACACGGCGGCGACGATAGATGCGAGGTCGCCGAATCGCGTCCAGTAGGTGAGCTGGCCGTCGGAACCCGCCTCGGTGCGGATGCCGATCATCAGCGAGAACAGCACCAGCGCGATCAACGCGTTGAAGCAGGCGGTCTTCAGGAGAGCGGGGATGCCCGATGCAGCTTTGGCCGTATTGATCGAGGGAGTTTTCACGCGCGCGACCGTCAGACTTTTTCGACTTCGGGGCGGCCGAGCAGGCCGGTCGGCATGAAGATCAGCACGACGATCAGGATCGAGAAGGCGGCGACGTCCTTGTACTCGACCGAGAAATAGGCCGACCAGAACGTCTCGATCAGCCCGATCGCGAGCCCCCCGAGCATCGCGCCCGGCAGCGAGCCGATGCCGCCGAGCACGGCAGCGGTGAACGCCTTGATGCCGGCGACGAAGCCCATGAAGAAATCGACCAGCCCGTAATAGAGCAGGTACATCAGACCGGCCACCGCGGCGAGCGCAGCACCGATCACGAAGGTCATGGAGATGGTGCGGTCGACGTTGACGCCGAGCAGTGCCGCCATGGTCTGGTCCTGCTCGCAGGCGCGCATGTCGCGCCCGAGCCGGGTGCGCGAGACCAGCCAGGTGAAGATCGCCAGCAGCACGATGGTGGTGACGACAACCATGATCTGGATGTTGGAGAGCTGGATCACGAAGCCGTCCGCGCTCTCATGCAGCGTATAGCCGCCGGTGATGAGCGGCGGGATCGGCTTGACGCGGGCGCCTTGCGCCACTTGCGAATAGTTGGTCAGCACGAAGGACATGCCGATCGCCGACAGCATCGGAGCGAGGCGGAAGGAGTGGCGCAGCGGTCGGTAGGCGATGCGCTCGATGGTCCAGCCGTAAAGTGCCGTGATCGCCATCGAGACCAGAAGCACGATCAGCAGGATCACTGGGATCGCGGTCAGGCCGGTCGAGATCAGGAGCAGAAAGGTGATGAGGGCGATGAACCCGCCGATCATGAAGATGTCGCCATGAGCGAAGTTGATCATGCCGACGATGCCGTAGACCATCGTGTAGCCTATCGCGATCAGGCCGTAGATGGAGCCGAGCACGAGGCCGTTGATGAGCTGCTGGGCGAAATAATCCATGGGCTGCCGTTACCAAACCTGACGAGGGCTCAAAGGGAGCTCTTTGAAGAGTTCTCGGGCCCCGGCAACCCCTGAGCATTCTCCTGGTTTTGTAACAGGAGGGAACTGGCGGCTGCAACTGGCCATCGCCTCGGCATAAAGGCTTGTACAGAACTGATTTCGTTACGGACGTCATGATCCGGTTCCGACACGCGCGAGGAACCGGGTTCCGCGGGGCAACCAAAATCGGGGCCGGCCGTTATCTCACCTCGGACGTCCGACAAGGGAGTTTCCCGATATGACGAACCAGCAGAACCAGAATCCCGGCCAGCAGGGCCAGAACCCCGGTCAGCAGCAGGGCGGCGGCCAGAAACCGGGCCAGCAGCAACAGAGTCCGCAGCGCCAGGGTGACAAGCCGGGCCAGCAACAGGGTGGTAAGTCCGGCCAGCACGGTCAGGACAACAAGTAGAGTTGAGAGCCAAGAACAATGGCCATCGCAGAAGCCCCGCCGGGAGGCGGGGCTTTTTCCGTGGGCCGCGTCGCCCGGCCGGGCAGTTAAGGTAAACAAAGGGTTTAAATTGCCGCCACAGTCTGATGCGAGTTAGCTCCCGGCAAAGCCTTCGAAGGCGCGGGCCAAGCGAAACGGGAAGCGGCATGTTCGGAAATTGGCGGATCGGTTCGGTCAACGGCGTACTTCTGGCGGCCTATTTCATCCCGGCCTGGACCCTCGTTGCCTTCAACATCATGGTGGCGCCGGTGCACGGCCTCTATGAGCGGCCGAGCGTCGCAGTAGCTCTTTTCCTCAGCGACCATCTTCAGATGGCGGGAATGGACACCGTGCGCGCCGCCTGGCTGCTGGCGCTAGGCCGAGCGACCGTGGTGGCGTTCTTTGCGATCTACCTCGCGCTGCTCTGCGTTCCCCGCATCCGTAAGAACGGCGGCAGCGACGAGGCGCTCGGCATTGCGCTTGCGATCGGCAGCCTGATCTCGTTTGCCAGCATGATCATGGCTTCGAAGGTCGGCGAGATGGCCGCGCTGCGGCTGCACGCCACCGAGCTCCTGCTCTTGCTCGGTGCCGCCATCGTGATTGTGATCGAGCGGCCGGCAGCGGTCCCACAGACCGTCGAGGCTACTCCGCCGCTAGGTCTTGAGCAGGCTGAGCTCCTGCACAATCGCTGAGGCTTCCTTGACGGCGTGGTTCGCCGCCGGCACGCCGCAATAGATCGCCTGCTGCAGCAGAATTTCCTTGATGTCGTCGGGCGTGAAGCCGCCCTCGGCGAGCGCCGCGCGCACATGCAGGCGGAATTCGTCCCATTGCCCGAGCGCGACCATGGTGCCGATCACCAGCACCCGCCGCGTGCGCTCGTCGAAATGCGGCCGCGTCCAGATCTCGCCCCAGGCATAGCGGGTGATCATGTCCTGGAAGTCGGTGTTGAACGCATTACGACCTGCGATCGACTTGTCGACCCAGGCATTGCCCAGCACCTTTCGGCGCACGTTCGTGCCGGCATCGCGGCGTTTCTGGTCGTCCATGCTGTTCTCCTCCTTCGTCATTGCGAGGAGCGAAGCGAAGAAGCAATCCAGTCTGTCACCGCGGAGGGATTTTCTGGATTGCTTCGCTGCGCTCGCAATGACGGCTGTGGCTATCGCTGCGTCAAGAAGCCCACCACCGCGTCAGTGAACGCGTGGGGCTGCTCGACATTGGAAATGTGGGCGGCGTCGATGATGGTCATGCTCGCGCCGGGAATGTTCGAGCGGATCAATTCACCCGCCGAAATCGGCGTCGCCATGTCGTGGCGGCCGGCGATCACCAGAGTCGGGCTTTTGATCTTCGGCAGCAGCGCGCGCTGGTCGAGCGTCGACAGCGCCTCGCAGCACGCGAGATAGCCTTCGACCGGAGTGGCGAGCAGCATCGACTTCATCCTGGCGGAGACGTCAGGCGCGCGCTCGCGGAAATCCTGGGTGAGCCAGCCGGCGATAACGGCATCAGCGACCGCCGCGATACCGCCTTTCTTCACGGCGTCGATGCGCTCGAGCCACTTGGTCGGCTCGGCGTAGTAGCAGGAGGTGTTGGCGAGGATCAGCTTGCCGAACCGCTCCGGCGCGTTGGCGCCGAGCCATTGCCCGACCATGCCGCCCATCGAGAGGCCGCACCAATGCACCTTCTCGATGTTGAGGTCGTCGAGGATCGCCAGGACGTCGCGGCCGAAGCGCTCCATCGTGTACGGGCCGGCCGGAACGTTGGACTTGCCGTGGCCGCGGCGGTCGTAGCGAATGACGCGGAATATCTGCGTCAGCGCCTTCATCTGCGGCTCCCACATCTGCAGCGTGCAGCCGAGCGAGTTGGAGAGCATCAAGGTCGGCCCGCCGTCGCGGCCCTCGACGGAGACGTTGATCAGGCAACCGTCGGCATCGATCATGGGCATGCGGGCGTCTCCGTCTTGTTTCCGCTCAGGGCTGCTCTATTCGCGATCGAGGCTGTCGAGCAAGCGGTCGATCAGGGTTTGGGAAGCCCCTTGATAGGCCATCGGCTCGAACAATGCCGCAATTTTTTCCGGCGAAAGATGCGCGGTGACCTGCGAATCGGCCGACAGCACCTCGCGCAGATGCTTCCTCTCGGCAACCGCGCGCTTGCTCGCGGCTTCGACGAGATGATGCGCATCGCTCTTGCCGATTGTCTCGGCCAGCGCAAAGGTGACCGCTTCCGCCATGATCAGGCCGTGGGTGGCATCGAGATTGCTGCGCATGCGCGCCGCATCGACATCAAGCCCTTCGGCGATGTCGACGATCGCGGCCAGCGCGCCCGAGGTGACCAGCATCAGTTGCGGCAGCGTCGGCCATTCCGCATGCCAGGGCCCGGCGCTCCGCTCGTGGTCCTGCACTTGAGCAGCGAATATCGTCGCGGCGAGCTGCGGCGCCATGGTCGCGCAGCCCAGCGCGCTCGCGGCGGCGACCGGGTTGCGCTTGTGCGGCATGGTCGAGGAGCCGCCGCGGCCTTCCCCGGCGGGCTCGAACGCTTCGGCAACGTCGGTCTGCATCAGCAGCGAGACATCGCGCGCGATCTTGCCGCAGCTGCCGGCGAGAATCGCAAAGCTCGATGCCGCCTCCGCGATCCGGTCGCGATGGGTGTGCCAGGGCGCTTCCGGTAGCGGCAGGTTCAGCTCCTGCGCCAGCCGTTCGGCCACCACGAGCCCTTTGTCGCCGAGTGCTGCGAGCGTTCCGGCCGCTCCGCCGAATTGCAGCGCGAGGCCCTCGCGGGAGAGCCGCCGCAGGCGGCAGCGGGCGCGGGCAAGGCTTGCGGCGTATTCGGCGGCCTTCAGCCCGAACGGCATCGGCAGCGCGTGCTGGAGCCAGGTCCGCGCCACCATCGCGGTGTTGCGGTGCTTCCGTGCCAGCGCGGCAAAGCCCTTGATGGCGCGGCTGAGGTCGGCGTCCAGCGCATCGATGCCGGCGCGCAGCGTGAGCATGGTCGCGCTGTCGATGACGTCCTGGCTGGTAGCGCCCCAATGCACGTAGCGCGCGGCCTCCGCGTCGGCCTTGCCGACGTTGGAGGTCAGCGTCTTGACCAGAGGGATCGCGAGATTGCCGGATCGCGTCGCGGCCTCGGCCAGCGCAGCCATATCAAAGGTATCAGCCTTGCATGCGGCTTCGATCGGGCCCACCGCGGAGGCGGGAATCACACCCGTGGCCGCTTCGGCCCGGGCCAAGGCTGCCTCGAAATCGAGCATATTCTGAAGGGTCGTCCGGTCGTCGCAGACTGCACGCATGGCCGCGCTCGACAGCATCGGCGCGAGCAAGGGGGAGAGGGATGTGCTCATATCGTGCGGGACCTAATCACCATGCCTCGGCTCTGCCAATCCCCAACGATCGGGCGCAGGCTTTTTGCAGGTGCGAATATGCATTGCACGTGACCGGGTGCCACCCTTTCCTTTGTGGCCTCCGTGCGTTACTTGAGCAGCATCATAGTGACGCATCCCGGGAGGCACCCCATGGCCATGACGATGAACGGCGAAGTCCAGCTTGCGGCGCCGCGCGAGGCCGTGTGGGAGAAGCTCAACAATCCCGAGGTGCTGAAGACCTGCATCCCCGGCTGCGAGGAACTGGAGAAGACCGACGACGGCGGCTTTCGTGCGACCGCGAAAATGAAGGTCGGCCCGGTGTCGGCGCGCTTCAAAGGCAAGGTCACGCTGAGCGATCTCGACCCGCCGAACGGCTACAAGATCTCCGGCGAAGGCGAGGGCGGGGTGGCCGGCTTCGCCAAGGGCGGCGCCGTGGTCAAGCTTGCGGAGAAGGACGGCGGCACGCTTTTGTCGTACGAGGTCGAGGCGCAGATCGGCGGCAAGTTGGCGCAGCTGGGCCAGCGCCTGATCAACGGCGCCGCCAAGAAACTGGGCGACGAATTTTTCGCGAACTTCGCCAAGGCGGTACAGGGCTGAAGGCCAATACCTTAAGCATTGCGCCTTTCGGCATGGCGCCTTGCGTTCCCTGTGATGTTGCCCCGGGGCATAATGGCCCATATGATGGGTTGGAATAATTATAAGAACCGCTTCGACGGGACCCGTCGGGGCGCTGATAGAGAGTGCTTATGGCAAAAATCTCCCTCATCGTGAACGGCAATCCTGTAACGGCCAATGTCGATCCCCGTACCCTGCTGGTGCAGTTCCTGCGCGAAAATCTGCGCCTGACTGGCACCCATGTCGGCTGCGACACCTCGCAGTGCGGCGCCTGCGTCGTCCATCTCGACGGCAAGGCCGTGAAGTCCTGCACCACGTTGGCCGTGATGGCTGATGGCCACGAGGTCAAGACGATCGAGGGGCTGGCCGCCGACGGCGCGCCGCTGCATCCGATGCAGGAGGCCTTCCGCGAGCACCATGGCCTGCAGTGCGGCTTCTGCACGCCCGGCATGATCATGACCGCGATCGACCTCGTCCATCGCAAGGGCAACGAGCTCGACGATCACACCATCCGCGAGGAGCTGGAAGGCAATCTCTGCCGCTGCACCGGCTACCAGAACATCGTCACCTCGATCTCCGCCGGCGCCAAGGCGATGGCGAAATCCGACCTCGCGTAACCGCGCGCGCACTCTGCGATCAGGACATTCAGATGTACGATTTCAAATACCATCGCCCCGGGACCGTGCGGCAGGCCGCCAACCTCCTGGTGAAGAACGAGGACGCCAAGGTGATCGCCGGCGGTCACACGCTGATTCCGGTCATGAAGCAGCGCCTTGCCAGCCCACCACATCTGGTCGACCTCTCCCACATCGAGGGGCTCAACACGATCGAGATGAAGGGCCGCGCGCTCGTGATCGGCGCCACCGCCAGGCATGCCGAGGTCGCAAGCTCCGCGATCGTCGGTGAAGCCATCCCGGCGCTGGCCGATCTTGCCAGCCAGATCGGCGATCCAGCAGTGCGCCACAAGGGCACGCTCGGCGGCTCGCTCGCCAATAACGATCCGACCGCGGACTATCCGGCTGCGGTGCTGGCGCTCGGCGCCACCATCGTCACCAACAAGCGCCGCCTCAAGGCGGAAGAATATTTCCAGGGCCTGTTCACGACCGCGCTCGAAGCCGACGAGATCATCACCAAGGTGATGTTCCCGCTGCCGAAGAAGGCGGCTTATATCAAGTTCCGCAACCAGGCTTCGCGCTATGCGCTGGTCGGCGTGTTCGTGGCGCGGCGTCCCTCCGACGTGCGGGTCGCGGTCACAGGCGCCGGTTCGGATGGCGTGTTCCGTGTCACCGCCTTCGAGGAAGCTCTGAAGAAGCGCTTCGCCGCGAAGGCACTTGATGGCATCGAGGTGCCGGCGGACGGCCTCAACAGCGACATCCACGGCAGTGCCGAATACCGCGCGCACCTCATCGGAGTGCTGACGCGGCGTGCCCTCGACGCCGCCAACGCCAAGGAGTGAGTGATCCTCACGCCTCGGCCCAAACTTGTCCCCGGTGAGGGCGTAGCGAGACTGGCTTTTTCATGACTTCAACGGCCAATACGTCCGGTGCCTTGCCGGCATCGGTCGATGCGATGCTCGAACTCCTGACGTCGCGCGGCTATCTCTCCGAGCGATCGCTGGCCACGGTGACCTATCTGTCGCTGCGCATGGGCCGGCCGCTGTTTCTGGAAGGGGAGGCCGGCGTCGGCAAGACCGAGATTGCAAAAGTGCTGTCGGCGGCGTTGGGACGGAAGCTGATCCGCCTGCAATGCTACGAAGGCCTCGACGTCTCCTCGGCAGTCTACGAGTGGAACAGCGCCGCGCAGATGATCGCGATCCGGATGGCGGAAGCCGCCGGCGACACCGATCGCGATCAATTGTCGTCCGACATCTTCGCCGAGCGCTACATGATCAAGCGGCCGCTGCTTCAGGCGCTCGAGCCTGACGTCGCCGGGCCGCCGGTGCTGCTGATCGACGAGCTCGACCGCGCCGACGAGGCATTCGAAGCGTATCTGCTCGAAATCCTCAGCGACTTCCAGGTGACGATCCCCGAATTCGGCACGGTGAAGGCACCGAACCCGCCGATCGTCATCATCACCTCCAACCGCACCCGTGAGATTCACGACGCGCTGAAGCGGCGCTGTCTCTATCATTGGGTCGATTATCCCGACGCCGATCGCGAGCTCGCGATCGTCAAGTCGCGCGTGCCCGGCATCTCCGCAAAACTGTCGCAGCAGGTCGTGCGCTTCGTCCAGGTGCTGCGTAACCAGGATTTTTACAAATCCCCCGGCGTTGCCGAGACCATCGACTGGGCCACCGCTTTGTCCGAGCTCGACGCCCGCTCGCTGACCCCGCAAGTGGTCGGCGACACGCTGGGTGCGCTGCTCAAGTATCAGGACGACATCACGCGGATGCAGGGCGACAGCTTGCAGAAGGTGCTGAAGGAAGCGACGAGCGAGAATTGACGCCTCCGCGTCACGACTGAGCTCGTCATTCGGCGCGCCGCGACGGGATGACGAGTGAGAGTACTGAACCATGGCCATCAATCACTTGGCACCTGAGCAAACCGAGCAGTTCGCCGACAATATCGTCGGCTTCGCCCGCGCATTGCGTTCGGCGGGCATGCCGGTCGGGCCGGGCGCCGTTATCGATGCCATGAGCGCGCTCCAGGTGATCGACATCGGCAACCGCGCCGACGTCTTCACCACGCTGGAGGCGATCTTCGTCAAGCGCCACGAGCATGCGCTGATCTTCAAACAGGCCTTCCACCTTTTCTTCCGCGCCTCGGAAGAGTGGAAGCACATGCTGGATTCGGTGCCGCTGCCGGAGCAGGCCAAGAAGAAGCCGCAGGCCGGCTCGCGCCGCGTGCAGGAGGCGATGTCGCAGCCGCGCATGACGGAGACACCGCAGCACCAGGAGCAGGATCTGCGCCTGTCGGTCTCGGACAAGGAGATCCTCCAGAAGAAGGACTTTGCGCAGATGAGCGCGGCGGAGATTACCGAGGCGTTGCGCGCCATCGAGCGGATGCGGCTGCCGCAGGCCGAACTGCTCACGCGCCGGCACCGGCCCGATCCCCATGGCCTGCGCATCGATTTGCGCCGCACGCTGCGCGCGTCCCTGCGCACCAGCGGCGAGATCATCGACATCCATCGCCTCGGGCGGATCGAGAAACCGGCGCCGATCGTGGCGCTGGTGGATATCTCGGGCTCGATGAGCGAGTACACTCGCCTGTTCCTGCATTTCCTCCATGCTGTCGGCGACGCCCGCAAGCGAGTCTCGGTGTTCCTGTTCGGCACCCGGCTCACCAACGTGACCCGGGCGCTGCGCCAGCGCGACCCTGACGAGGCGCTGGCGAGCTGCTCGGCCTCGGTCGAGGACTGGGCCGGCGGCACGCGGATATCGGCCTCGCTGCACAATTTCAACAAATTGTGGGCGCGGCGCGTGCTGAGCCAGGGGGCCATCGTGCTGCTGATCTCCGACGGGCTGGAGCGGGAAGCGGATTCCAAGCTCGCCTTCGAGATGGACCGGCTGCACCGCTCCTGCAGGCGGCTGATCTGGCTCAACCCGCTGCTGCGGTTTGGAGGCTTCGAGGCCAAGGCGCAGGGCATCAAAATGATGCTGCCGCACGTTGACGAATTCCGTCCCGTGCATAATTTGAGTTCGATCCACGAGCTGATCAGCACGCTCTCCCGGCCGCTGCCGCCGCATCACCGCAGCCTGATCCGCTCCGCAGCTTGAGAGGTAGCCATGCTCGATCGCGACGAGGATATTCTGAAGGCCGCCGAGGACTGGCAAAAGGCCGGCCGTGGCGTCGCGCTCGCAACCGTGGTGGAGACCTGGGGCTCGGCACCGCGCCCGGCAGGCTCGAGCCTTGTCATCAACGACGAGGGCACGTTCCTGGGCTCGGTCTCCGGCGGCTGTGTCGAGGGCGCCGTGGTGACCGAGGCCATGGATGTGATCCAGAGCGGCAAGCCCAGGATGCTGGAGTTTGGCGTGGCGGACGAGACTGCCTGGAATGTCGGGCTGTCCTGCGGCGGCACCATCCGCGTCTTCGTCGAGAAGGTCGGCTAGCCGTGAAGCTCGCAATTTTGCACGAACTCAATGCCGAGCGCGCCGCGCGCCGGCCAGTCATTCTGGTGACGGACACCGAGAGCGGCGAGCAGCGCCTGGTGAAGGCCAGCGATTTTGCCAAGGATCCCTTGCGAGCTGAGCTCGACAAACAACTGCGCATGGGCAAGAGCGCCAGTGTCGAAGCCGGCGGCAAGAAGATTTTCCTCAACGTCTACGCGCCGACCGCAAAGCTCGTCATCGTCGGCGCGGTCCATATCAGCCAGGCCTTGGCGCCGCTGGCGCGCTCGCTCGGCTACGACGTCATAGTGGTCGATCCGCGCACGGCCTTTGCAAGCCCCGAGCGCTTCCCCGACGTTCCCTTGGTCGCGGAATGGCCCGACACGGCGCTGCCACCGCTCAACGTCGATGCTTACACGGCTTTCGTCGCGGTGACGCACGATCCAAAGATCGACGACCCCGCGCTGCTGCACGCCTTCGAGCGCAAGTGCTTCTATATCGGCGCGCTCGGCTCGCGGAAGACGCACGCCAAGCGCGGCGACCGGCTGCGGGCGCAAGGCGCCAATGACTCTGACATCGCGCGCATCCACGCGCCGATCGGGCTTGCAATCGGCGCGGTCTCGCCGTCCGAGATTGCGGTGTCGATCATGGCCGAGATCACGGCGGTGCTTCGCCTGCCACCCAAAGAAAAAGAAGAAGCGGCATGAAATTCGGCCCGGCGAGCCCCAAGGACGCGATCGGCGGGGTGACCGTCCACACCCTTCGCCAGGGACCGCTGGTGCTGAAGAAAGGCACGACGATCGGCCCGGCCGAGATCGAGGCGCTGGAGCGGGCCGGCATCAAGGACGTCGTGGTGGTGCGGATGGAGGAGGGCGATGTCTCCGAGGACATTGCCGCCGCAAGCATCGCGCTCGCCGTCGGCGGCGATGGCATTCATGTCGAGCGCGCCTTCACCGGCCGCGCCAATCTGTTTGCGGCTCGCCCGGGCGTGCTGGTGATCGACCGCGGCGCGGTCGACCGCATCAACAATATCGACGAGGCCATCACCTTCGCGACGCTCTCCGCCTTCAAGCCGGTGGTCGAGGGCGAGATGGTCGGCACCGTCAAGATCATCCCGTTCGGCGTCGAAGGAAACTTGCGTGATGCCGCGGTGAAGGCCGCGGGCCGCGACGTGCTGAAGATCGCGCCGTATGTCATCAAGCGCGTCGGCGTGGTCTCGACGCTGCTGCCGGGCCTGTCCTCCAAGGTGATCGACAAGACATTGCGTGTCACCGCCGAGCGGCTGGCGCCGGCCGGCGCCGGCATCATCGCCGAGCGGCGAGTCCAGCACGAGGAGCGGGAGCTGTCCGCCGCGATCAAGGAGCTGCTTGCGCTTGGCGCGGAGCTCGTGATCGTGTTCGGCGCGTCTGCGATCGCCGACCGGCGCGACGTGATCCCGGCGGCCGTCACCGGGATCGGCGGCGAGATCGAGCATTTCGGCATGCCGGTCGATCCCGGGAACCTGCTGCTGATCGCCCGTGCCGGCAGCGTGCCGGTGCTGGGGGCGCCCGGCTGCGCGCGTTCGCCGGTCGAGAACGGTTTTGATTGGGTGCTGATGCGGCTCCTCGCCGGCATCAAGGTGACGCGTTCCGAGCTGATGGGCATGGGCGTCGGCGGCCTCCTGATGGAGATCGTGACGCGGCCGCAGCCGCGCGCCAAGCCGGAGATCGAAGGGAACAGCAATATCGCGGCCATCGTGCTCGCGGCGGGACGCTCGACCCGCATGGGCGGACCGAACAAGCTGCTCGCCGAGCTCGACGGCAGGAAGCTGGTGCGGATTGCGACCGAACAGGCACTGGCGTCGAAAGCATCCGAGGTGATCGTCGTCACCGGCCATCAGACCGAGCTGGTCGAGCAGGCACTGCAAGGCCTGAAGGTGCGGTTCGTCAAGAATCCGGATTTTGCCGGCGGCATCGCAAGCTCGGTCAAGGCAGGCATCGCGGCCGTCCCCGAGGCTTCCGACGGTGCTGTGGTCTGCCTCGGCGACATGCCGCTGATCGATGCCGGCCTGATCGACCGCCTCATCGACGGCTTTGCGCCGGACCGCGGCAATCTCATCGTCGTGCCGGTCAGCGAAGGCCGCCGCGGCAACCCCGTGCTGTGGTCGCGCCGCTTCTTCAAGGAGTTGATGACGCTCGACGGCGATGTCGGCGCGCGCCACTTGATCGTCAAGCATACCGAAGCGGTTGCCGAAGTGCCGGTCGACGGCAAGAGTGCCTTCCTCGATATCGACACGCCGCAGGCGCTGGAAGCGGCAAGACGGGGATAGTTAGCCTTGCGGCTGCGCGCTTGCGCAGTCCGCTAAGGGTAACCCACCACTTCTGCTTCCGCGGTGAGATACTTTGCTGGATTGCGCTCGGCCAATCCGCCCTACACGGCTGTTTTCAACCCCCGTTCACCATCTGGAAACGACCGCGGCTTACAGTCGCCTTCGCCTGCCTTGGGGGAGGGATTTCCATGCCTTCGAACGTCGTCGCGCGCCGTTGCGCGATGTTTTTCTTTGCGCTGTCGGTTTTTGTCGCCGGCGCGCGCCACATCACGGATGCGCACGCCGCCGGCGCATTCGCAGTCGGCAAGTGCGGCGCCTACGGCCAGGCCTTCGATTATGGTGCCGAGCACGAAGCGCGTGCGGCGGCGCAGAAGCAATGCAAGGGCGATTGCACGACCGTGACGATGAAGCGTGCTTGCGCGGCGATGGCGGTCGACCTTTCCAGTCCCTGCGGCGCCTATGGCTATGCCGTCAAGCCGAAGATCTCGGCCACGCTCAATGCCGCGACGCGCGAATGCTACAAGTTCGGCGGCAAGGAATGTGTGATCCGCGCCTGGGCTTGCGACGCCAAGGGGTAATTCCTCTTGCTGTCATTCCGGGGCGATGCATAGCATCGTACCCGGAATAACAGTTAGCCCAACTTGCGCAGAATCGACCCCCGGCTATAAGCAAATCAATGCCTTAGCCGAAAAGTTGGCACTACATTTTCTTGGGAATTGTGATCA